>JAQGMO010000324.1 GCA_028292315.1 Herminiimonas sp.
GCGTCGAAGTTTTTCCTTCCGCCGCAAATTTTTTGTTGATCCGGGTCAGCCGCGCAGGCTACGATAGCGCCAAGGTGTTCGCCAGACTTCTCGAACATAAGGTTTTGATCAAAAATGTCGGTAAAATGCATGCATTGCTGAATAATTGTCTGCGAGTTACAGTGAGCACTGAGGAAGAGAATACGGCTTTCCTCAATGCCCTGATCGCATCGCTTGCATTGTAAATTTTCGTCACCCTCTTAATATGCTTACGCCACGAATCGCAGAAGTCACCCGCAATACCAATGAAACGCAAATTCGCGTTTCCATCAATCTCGACGGTACGGGCCGGCAAACACTGAACACCGGGGTACCGTTCCTCGACCACATGCTGGATCAGATTGCACGGCATGGATTGATTGACCTGGAAATCGAGGCCAAGGGCGACTTGCACATCGATGCGCATCACACCGTCGAAGATGTCGGCATTACCCTCGGGCAGGCATTTGCCAAGGCGATCGGCGACAAGAAGGGTATACGGCGTTACGGGCATGCCTATGTGCCTCTCGACGAAGCGCTGTCGCGCGTTGTTATCGATTTCTCTGGACGTCCGGGACTCGAATTTCACGTGCCTTTCACGCGTTCCATGATCGGCACCTTTGACGTTGATCTCACGCACGAATTTTTTCAAGGGTTCGTGAACCATGCGCTGGTGTCCATGCATATCGATAATTTGCGCGGCGAAAACGCTCACCACCAGTGTGAAACGGTATTCAAGGCATTCGGACGCGCGCTGCGCATGGCGACGGAACTTGATCCGCGTTCAGCCGGTACGATTCCTTCCACAAAAGGCAGCTTATAACCGCAAGTGATGACGATGGTGCATGGCCGATGATGAATGGATCGCACGGAATACACCATGTTTCGCATCGTTGAGGCTTGATTTCTGATATGAACAAGATCGTTGTAGTGGATTACGGCATGGGAAACCTGCGGTCGGTGGCGCAGGCGCTACGCCGTGTTGCGCCCGAAGCGGACATACGCATTTCGGGCATGGTTGCAGATCTCCGGGCGGCCGACCGTATCGTATTGCCCGGCCAGGGAGCGATGCCCGATTGCATGCGCAGCTTGCGCGAATCCGGTTTGCAGGAAGCATTGCTGGACGCCTCGCGGTCCAAGCCTCTGTTCGGCGTCTGTGTCGGCGAGCAAATGCTGTTCGACTGGAGCGAAGAAGGCGATACGCCGGGACTCGGCCTGTTACCCGGAAAAGTGGTGCGATTCAATCTCGCCGGCCGCGTGCAGGAAGATGGTTCGCGCTTCAAGGTGCCGCAGATGGGCTGGAACCGCGTCCGGCAGACAGTGTCCCATCCGCTGTGGAATGGCATTGCCGCGGATAGCTATTTCTATTTTGTCCACAGTTATCATGCAGCACCGGAAAATTCGGCGCACACTTTAGGTGAAACCGACTATGGTGCGCCATTCACTTGCGCGGTCGGGCGCGATAATATTTTTGCTACACAGTTTCATCCTGAAAAAAGTGCATCAGCCGGTTTACAGCTTTACAAGAATTTCGTGCATTGGAATCCCTGACAGGTAAAAATCCGGAAACCGCCGTTTTCATGACTCATTCCTCTAACCCACTTTCGCTCTTAATGTAGCCATGCTGCTAATACCTGCTATCGATCTTAAAGACGGTCACTGTGTGCGCCTGAAACAAGGTGATATGGACCAAGCCACCGTGTTTTCCGAAGACCCTGCCGAAATGGCGCGCCACTGGCTGGCGCAAGGCGCGCGGCGATTGCACCTGGTCGACCTGAACGGCGCATTTGCGGGCAAGCCGAAAAACGAATCGGCGGTAAAGGCGATCATACGCGCGGTGCGCGATTTTGCGATTGCCAACGATACCGACGAGATTCCAATCCAGCTGGGCGGCGGGATTCGCGATCTGGACACCATCGAGCGCTACCTGGACGATGGCCTCAGCTATATCATCATCGGCACCGCGGCGGTCAAGAACCCGGGCTTCCTGCACGATGCCTGCAGCGCTTTCCCGGGGCAGATCATCGTCGGCCTGGATGCGCGCGACGGCAAGGTCGCCACCGACGGCTGGAGCAAGCTGTCCGGGCATGAAGTCATCGACCTGGCAAAGAAATTCGAGGATTACGGCTGCGAAGCGATCGTTTACACCGACATCGGCCGCGACGGCATGATGGGCGGCGTGAATATCGAGGCAACCGTGAGGCTTGCGCAAAGCATGACGATCCCGGTCATCGCCTCGGGCGGCGTGCACAGCATCAAGGATGTGGAAGCGCTGTGCGCGGTGCAGGATGAGGGCATTGAAGGGGTCATTTGCGGCCGTTCGATTTATGAAGGCACACTCGACCTGCGCCAGGGGCAGGCGCGCGCAGATGCGCTGAGCGGTTATGAAGAGCAGCCGGAAACAGACGACCTATGACGCTGGCCAAACGACTCATTCCCTGTCTCGACGTGACCGCCGGCCGTGTCGTGAAAGGGGTTAACTTCGTCGAGCTGCGCGACGCCGGCGATCCGGTCGAAATCGCGCGCCGCTATGACGAACAGGGCGCGGATGAAATCACCTTTCTCGATATTACCGCGTCGTCGGACGAGCGCGACCTGATCCTGCACATTATCGAGGCGGTGGCATCGGAAGTATTCATTCCGCTGACGGTCGGCGGCGGCGTGCGCGCGGTTGAAGATGTGCGCCGCCTGCTCAATGCCGGCGCCGACAAGGTAAGCATCAATACCTCCGCCGTCACCAATCCGCAGCTAGTGTCCGACGCTTCGCAGAAATACGGCTCGCAATGCATCGTGGTTGCGATCGACGCGAAACGCAGCGGCGATAATCAGTGGCAGGTATTTACCCATGGCGGACGCAAGGCGACCGGGCTCGACGCGGTCGAGTGGGCATGCAAGATGGAACAGATGGGCGCCGGCGAGATCCTGCTGACCAGCATGGATCGCGATGGCACCAAGGTCGGGTTCGACCTCGCGTTGACGCGCGCGGTGTCGGATGCGGTCGGCATTCCGGTCATCGCATCCGGCGGCGTCGGTGGCCTGCAGGATCTGGCCGACGGCATCAAGATAGGACATGCCGATGCGGTCCTGGCGGCCAGCATATTCCATTATGGGCAGCACACCGTGCAGGAAGCCAAGCGCTTCATGGCGGCGCAAAGCATTCCGGTGAGGCTGGCATGAGCGTGAAAGCAAAATGGCTCAACAAGGTCAAATGGAATGAGCATGGCCTGGTGCCGGTCATTGCGCAGGAAGCCGGGTCGAACGATGTACTGATGTTCGCCTGGATGAACCGCGAAGCGCTCGCCAGAACCGTGGAAACCGGTGAGGCGGTTTACTGGAGCCGCTCGCGCAAGAAGCTGTGGCACAAGGGCGAAGAGTCCGGCCATATTCAAAGAGTGCATGAAGTGCGTCTCGATTGCGACGAGGATGTCGTCCTGCTCAAAGTGGAGCAGGTCGACCGGATTGCCTGCCATACCGGGCGGCACTCGTGCTTTTACCAGAAATTCGAAGGCTCGGCCGCCGAGGGCGAGTGGGTCACTGTCGAACCGGTGCTGAAAGACCCTGAAAGTGTTTAACCAATGAGCGATACCCTGAATCGGCTGGCGCAGATCATCGAATCCCGCAAGCCCGCCAACGGCGGCGATCCCGACAAGTCGTATGTTTCGCGCCTGTTCGTGAAAGGCGATGACGCCATTTTAAAAAAGATCGGCGAGGAAGCGACCGAGGCCGTCATGGCGGCCAAGGATGCGCGCGTCAGCGGCGATGCGGCCAAGGTCGTCTATGAATGCGCCGATCTCTGGTTTCACTCGCTGATCATGCTGGCCCAGTTCGACCTGACCCCGCAAGACGTTCTGGATGAACTGGCGCGTCGCGAGGGCATGTCGGGGATCGAGGAAAAGGCCAACCGCAAGCTTGAAGCCCGTGAACATGCGGAACGCAAAGACTGAATTTGCCAAGACTGGTAATCCAGGCTAAACCACCCGGAGAACATGTTGGATAACTGTATTTTTTGCAAGATCGTGGCTGGTCAGATTCCGTCGAAACTGATTCATGACGACGACGACCTGATTGCATTTCATGACATCAATCCGGCTGCTCCGGTGCATGTATTGATAGTACCTAAGCAACATATCGCAACGCTGTCCGATTGCACCGAGAATCATGTCGCATTGTTAGGTAAAATGATGCTGCTGGCGCCGAAACTGGCGCAGCAACTGGGCTGTGGTTATGAAGTCGATGAAACCGGCAAAGCGGGCGGCGGATTTAAAACGCTTTTCAATACCGGACCGGATGGCGGCCAGGAGGTGTACCATCTGCATCTGCACGTCATCGGCGGACCAAAGCCGTGGCGCGGCCAACGGTAAAGATTTCCCGCGCTGCGCGATAGGGCGTATAAACTGTGCATATTGGGACGTCTAGTCCGCTAGGAGAATATTATGGGTTCATTTAGCATCTGGCACTGGTTGATCGTGCTGGTTATTGTAATGCTGGTGTTCGGCACCAAGAAACTGAGCAGCATGGGGTCCGATGTCGGCAAGGCGGTCAAGGGCTTCAAGGATGGCGTCAAAGGCGCTGAAGAAGAAAAACCAGCGGCGCAGGCCGGCACACCATCCCAGGTTGCCGACAAGACTACAATCGACGTCGAAGCGAAAGAAAAAGCGCGCAGCTGAGCGTATTGCATCCGGGATTGCGCGCACTGCGCTGTGCTCCCGGCCAACCCGTATCCCGCTTGCAGCGTAACCTATGATTGATATTGCCTTTTCCAAGCTCGCGATAATTGGTGTAGCCGCGCTCGTATTCATAGGGCCTGAAAAACTGCCCAGGGTCGCGCGCATGGCCGGCACCTTGCTGGGCCGGGCGCAGCGCTATATCAACGAGGTCAAGTCCGAGGTAAGCCGCGAGATCGAGCTGGATGAATTGCGCAAGATGCAAAAGGAAGTGCAGGAAGCCGCCAGCAGCGTCGAGCAATCGGTTACCGAAAATTTTTCGCAGGTGGAAAATGCGGTGCAGTCGGCATGGAGCGATGACAGCAGCAGCGATAACGCCGCCGTCAATCCGCTGACTGAGCCGCCGATGCCGGATCAGATTGCAGTCAAGGCCAGGAATTTTCGCAAGAAAAAGCTGGCCCGCACTTCGGCAATTCCCTCGTGGTACAAGCAGCAGAATGGCCGCAAATCGCGGGTGTTGTCGGGGGCTGGTCGAGTTGCGAAATACCGGCCCGGCGGAAGCGCCGCCAAGCCGTCGGCTTCTTTTCATTAATGAAACAATCGATCAATTCACCGTTCAGTTCAAACGCGGCAAGCCCTTTTAAACTGTTGCGACGTATTGAGCAGTTTCTGTGTTTCCGGCTTGTCGCCGCCGCCGGCGACTCGACCGGCGTATCCACCCGCGAACCTATTCAATTTCTTGCCGTATCCCCATGAGCGACCAATCAAACCAGACCGGCACCGAAGATACCTTCATCTCGCATCTGGTCGAATTGCGCAACCGCATCATGAAGGCGTCCGTCGCGATCATCGTGGTGTTTTTGTGCCTGATGCCATGGGCCGGGCAAATCTATGATTTGCTTGCCTATCCGATGATGGTTGCGCTGCCCGCAGGCAGCAAGATGATCGCAACCGGGGTCATTACGCCGTTCCTGATCCCGGTCAAGGTGACAATGCTGGTTGCCTTCCTGATCTCGCTGCCGTGGGTGTTATACCAGTTGTGGGCATTTGTCGCGCCCGGGTTATACACGCATGAAAAGAAACTGATCGCACCGCTGGTGGTGTCGTCATCGATACTATTCCTGATCGGCGTTGCGTTCTGCTATTTCCTCGTGTTTGGCGTCGTATTCAAATTCGTGAACGATTTTGCGCCGCATTCGATTTCGGTGGCGCCGGATATCGATAGCTATTTCGGCTTTGTCATGACGATGTTCATCGCCTTCGGCCTTACCTTCGAAGTTCCGATCGTGGTAATCGTGCTGGTCCGTATGGGCTTGGTGACGGTCGAAAAACTGAGGCAGATTCGTCCGTACGTCATCGTGGGAGCCTTCGTGCTGGCGGCAGTTGTTACACCGCCCGATGTGATGAGCCAGTTATTGCTCGCAGTACCGCTTTGCCTGTTATATGAGGTTGGCCTGATCGTGGCGCCGATGTTCGCCAGGGCGACCCGGGCGCCGGCGTCGGAAGAAACTGCGTAACAACGGCAGAACCGCGGTAATCCGGCCGGTGGCCTGAAAGCGAAACAAGCGCTGCCAGATGTAATCGAAAGTCAGGTTCGTCGCGCCGTGCGCAGCCACGCTACCAGCGGATA
>JAQGMO010000330.1 GCA_028292315.1 Herminiimonas sp.
CCAATCATTATGTTTCTAAAATTGCATCTGCTCTGCTTGTCGTAGAACTGTCCATCTTCCTTGCTTCTGCCTATGTAGCAACCGCGCTTCGTTATTTTGACGGAAAGGAGCTCTTTCCGCCGCAAGAATCGAATTTTTTTCCGTCGGCGTGCGCATTTGCGTTGTCAATGGTGTTCAGCATGACGGCGCTGGGAATGTACCAGTCGACGTTCAGGGAAGGTTTCCGTAATACTTTCCTGAGGATGATGCCGTCCTTCGCGCTTGGGTTCGGTATCGTCATCCTGGTCTTTTATCTTATTCCTGAACTTTACTTCGGCCGCGGCATTTTAGCTTTGATGCTGGCCGTGTCGGCGGCGGGAATTTTACTGGTCAGGGTCGTACTTTTCAAATCTTCCGAGTCGAGACTGCTTGAATCGCGCATTATTTTTCTCGGGGCGGGCGCGCTGGCCAAGGAATGCGCCGACCTGGCCGCGTCCAATACCGGTTATCACAAATACTTTATCGTGGGTCATGTTCCCATGCCAGACGAAGAACTTTGCGTGCCGGCTTCGGCGATTCTCCCGGTCGGCAAGTCGCTTGTCTATATGGCAGACGCGTACAAGGCCGGTGAGATCGTGGTTTCCGTTCGCAACCGGCGCGGCGGGTCATTTCCGATCAGGGATTTGCTTGACTGTAAGTTGAACGGCATTAAAGTCATCGACGCGGCGACCTTTTTTGAACGGGAAGCCTTGCAGATCAGGGTCGATTCACTACAGCCGAGCTGGTTTGTGTTTGGCAATGGCTTCGATCAAAACTTTTTGCGCACTTTCATTAAGCGGGTATTCGACCTGTTCGCCAGTCTTTCCATTTTTATCCTGACTTTGCCGGTCACGATGTTTACGGCAATCTGGATTTACCTGGAAGACCGCGGCCCGATTTTTTACAAGCAGGAACGGGTCGGCGAGGATGGAGAAACTTTTATGGTGTTGAAGTTTCGCAGCATGCGCAACGATGCCGAAAAAGACGGCTCGCCGCAATGGGCCGCCGCAAAAGACCCGCGCACCACGAAGATCGGACGGATCATTCGCAAGATCCGTGTCGACGAAATACCCCAGATTCTCAATGTGTTGAAAGGCGAAATGAGCTTCGTCGGGCCGCGCCCGGAACGGCCTTTTTTCGTTGAAAAATTATGCGAAGAGGTGCCGTATTACAATATGAGGCATAGCATCAAACCGGGTATTACCGGCCTCGCGCAGGTGCGTTACCACTACGGCGCATCGGTGGAAGATGCTGTGCAAAAACTGCAGTACGACTTGTATTACGTGAAGAACAATAGCCTGTTCCTCGACATACTCATATTGATCGATACTTTCCAGGTTGTCCTGTTCAGCAAGGGCAGCAGATAATCATGAGAAATGGCGTCAGATGTTAGTCAACATCGTCGTACTCAGCTATGCACTCGCTGCAGTCGCATTTCTTTTCCTTTCTGTCCTGTTGCTGACAAGCTGGCGTGGACGCCTGCATGGCCTGACGCTTGCCCTGGCATGCGTCACTACGATGACCTGGGCCGGCGCAATCGCGTGGCAGGCGATTTCGGGCAACCCGCTATCGCTGTTGACGGCGCTGCTAGAGACGCTGCGCAATGCAAGCTGGTCGGTATTCTTGCTGGTGGTGCTGAGTCCGTACCTGGAACATAAGCGCATCGCGCCGTTCAACGTCAGCGTGCCGGCACTGGCGATCGTCACGTCCTACCTGGTTTTCCTTGGGGCGACGGTTTATGCGTACTGGTCGGCCGATGCCTTGAATGGCGCAACCTCATTCATCTCCAGTTACGTCGGCCATGTGGGGCTTGCGGTGATCGGCATGCTGCTGGTGGAACAGCTTTACCGCAACACGCCGGGCAAGGACCGTTGGGCAATCAAATTCGCCTGCCTCGGTATCGGCGGATTGTATGCGTACGATTTTTATCTGTATAGCGATGCCATGCTGTTCCGAAAGATCAATCCGGACATATGGGCTGCCCGGGGATTGGTGAACGCAGTGACCGTGCCGCTGATTGCTATCTCGGCCGCACGCAATCCTAAGTGGTCGCTTGGCATCGCCGTGTCGCGCCGCCTGGTGTTCCATTCGACCGCCTTGTTCGGCGCAGCGCTCTATTTGCTCGCGATGGCAGCGGCTGGCTATTACCTGCGATTCGTCGGCGGCAGCTGGGGCATGGTCATGCAAGCGGCGTTTCTGTTCGCCGCGGGAGTACTGTTGCTTGGAATCCTGGTTTCAGGGTCGTTGCGCTCGCGGCTCAAGGTTTTCATCAGCAAAAATTTTTACAGTTATAACTATGATTACCGGGAAGAGTGGTTGCGATTCACCCGCACTCTTTCCGACGAAGGCCCTGCATTAGGACAACGTACCATTCAGGCGATCGCGGCACTGGTCGAAAGCTCCGGCGGCGCCTTGTGGATACACCGTGAATCGGGAAACTGCGAACTGGTAGCCGAAAACGATATGCCCCTGGCGCATGACTCGGAACCGACCGGCAGCCCGTTCTGCCAGTTTTTACAAAACAAGCAGTGGGTGATCGACCTGGACGACTTTGCCGTCGATCCGGAGCGCTACGAAGGATTGGTGTTGCCGCAATGGCTGCGCGATCTTCCGAGGGCATGGCTGGTTGTGCCGTTAATGTCGCATGGGAACCTGTTCGGTTTTGTCGTTCTGGTCAAGTCGCGCACCGAAATCAAGCTGAACTGGGAAGTGACCGACCTGCTGAAAATCGCCGGACGGCAGGCCGCAAGTTATCTCGCACAGCAGGAGTCGGCAAATGCACTCATGGTGGCGCGCCAGTTCGAGTCTTTCAACCGCATGTCGACCTTCATGGTCCATGACTTGAAAAACCTGATTTTCCAGCTGTCCTTATTGGTAACCAACGCCGAAAAACACAAGAATAATCCGGCGTTTCAGGAAGATATGCTGGATACGCTGGATCACTCCGTCAAGAAAATGAAGCTGCTGCTGCAGAAACTGGGCAGCGCCGATTCGATCGAGGGTCCGGTGGTGCTCTATCTGGACAAGCTGCTCGAGCAGGCGGTTGGATTGAAATCAACCTCGGAGCCGAAGCCGAGCCTGGAAATCATGGATACTGCATTGCGGGTACGCGCCAACTGGGCCAGGCTTGAACGGGTGCTCGGCCACCTGATTCAAAATGCAATCGAAGCGTCGTCGATAGACGGCAAAGTGGTGGTTCGTCTGTTAAAGCATGGTGATTGCGCACTGGT
>JAQGMO010000049.1 GCA_028292315.1 Herminiimonas sp.
GAGCGCCGTGCAAAGCACATGTGAAATACTCGTAATACGGCCAGACCACAGAGCCGCGGCGACTACCGCCAACATATACAAGGTGCGCTGCGCCGGCACCCCGAAACCCGCCAGCAGCACGTACAGCAGCGCCGCCGCCACGCCCGCCAGCGCGGCCGCCTTTTGCGCGGGCAGGAGCAAGGGTAACTGGGCGCCGGTAAAGAAAGACCGGCGCCACAGTGCAAACACCAGGCTGGCGAACAGGCCGGCAATCATCGTGATATGCAAGCCGGAGATCGAGATCAGGTGACCAATGCCGGTACGGTTGAATACTTTCCAGTCCGGCTGGCTGATGTCGCGCTGGTCGCCGACGACCAGTGCCACCATCACCGCCGCATATTTTTTGTCCGCCAAGGCGACAAGGATGCGCGCGCGCAGCCAGCTGCGCGTTCGCTCGACCACGCTGGAGAAGCTGGGGGCGAAGCGGTCGAGGCGCCGGTTCTTGTTCACCGAGGTCTCGTCGCGCCGCACACTGCCGGTGGCACGCAGATTCTGTTCCAGCAGCCACGCTTCATAGTCGAACCCATACGGGTTGGCATTGCCGTGCGGCCGGCGCAGGCGCACGGTCAGTTGCCAGCGTTCGCCGGGCTCTACCATGGCGGGGATTGGCAAGTTTGCCGCACCCGGTTCGGCATACCAGGATAAGGCCAGCCGCGACGGCAGGACCGGTGCCGGACCCGCCTGCACGGTACGCTCCACCGCGAAATTGAAACGCGTACCGGCGGCGGAATGGGAAGGCAGACTATCGATCGTGCCGATCACGGTGATGTCCTGCCCTTCCAGTTCAAGCGGCAGTTCCCCGGCCAGATAGTATTGTGCGAACAGGGCTGCCCATGAAAACCCAAGGACGGCGCCGCATGTCAGCAGCAGCGGCAGCCTGAACATAAAACCCTGAAAAGCCCGCGTCACGCCACCGAGTACGATGCCGGCGATGAACAGTACGCCGATGATCGGCAATTCCGGCAACGTCGCCCGGGTTTGCAGCCAGCAGATTCCAGCTACAAAACCGAGAATGACGCTGCGCATCGCGGTCAGGTGCGCCTGAGGCGCGGTAAAGCGGAATAAGCGTTAATGGACGTAACCCGGGCAATCTCTTCGACCGCCATGCCGCGCAAGTCCGCCAGCGCCTGCCCGATGCGCGGCACCTCTTCCGGACTGTTCCGTTCCGGGTGGCGCCATGCGGGGGAGATGTCGGGCGAGTCGGTTTCCAGCACGATTGCCTCTTGCGGCAGCTGGCTGGCGAGACGGCGGATTTGCAAGGCGCGGGTAAATGTCATCGCGCCGCCGAATCCGAGTTTCAATCCGAGGCCGATGAATGCCTGCGCCTGCTGGAAACTGCCGTTGAAGGCATGCGCAATGCCGCCCGGCACGGCAATCCGGCGCAGATATTTCAATACGCTGTCCTGGGAACGGCGCACATGCAACAGCACCGGCAAGCCAAAGTCGCGCGCAATTTTAAGTTGCTCGCTATAGAAATATTCCTGCTTCTCGCGCAACGGGCTTTCGCTCAGGCCGGGCACGAAGAAATCCAGCCCGATCTCGCCGATCGCCACAAATTTCGGATCGTTCAGCGCCTGCGGCACGGCGGCACGCAATGCTTCCAGGTCGCTCTCATCAGCCCCCGGCACGCACATCGGATGTATCCCCAGCGCGTAGGCGCAATTCGGAAGCCGGCTCGCGAGCGCCGCAACCGCCCCAAGGTTTGCCCGATCCACCGCCGGAATGACGATCCATGACACCCCGTCACGCGCCGCACGCCCGGCGATGGCATCCGCCTCGCTGCCGAACTCCTGCGCATCGAGATGGCAATGGGTGTCAATCCACATAGGGATGCAGTCCGTCTTCCGTCAGCCTGAGGACCCGGTCGCAATGGCGCGCCAGTTCGATATCATGGGTCACGATGATGAATGCCGTGCCGAGCGTATTCGACAGTTCCAGCATCAGGTCGAACACCTGGTGCGCCGTATGCCGGTCGAGATTGCCGGTCGGTTCATCGGCCAGCACGCATGCCGGCTGCGTCACCAGCGCGCGGGCCAGGGCAACCCGTTGCCGCTCGCCGCCCGACAGTTCGCCCGGGACGTGCGACACCCGCTTGGCCAGCCCGACGCGCGCCAGCACCGCCTCGGCCGCGTGCCGCGCTTCAGCGCGGCCGACTCGCCTGATCATCAGCGGCATGGCGACGTTGTCAAGCGCGGAAAACTCGGGCAGCAGATGATGGAACTGGTAGACGAAACCCAATGAGCGATTGCGCAGCATGCCGCGGGTCTTTTCGTCGAGGCTGGCAAAGTCGCGCTCCAGCAGCCTGACGGTTCCGGTGGTCGGCGTGTCGAGTCCCCCCAGCAGATGCAGCAGGGTTGACTTGCCGGAACCGGAAGCGCCGACGATGGCGACCCGCTCGCCCTTGACGACATTGAAGTCCACGCCTTCGAGCACCTTTACCGAATATTTACCTTGCGTGAAAGTTTTGCCGAGTCCGGCGCAGGACAGCACTGCCTGGTCAATCATCATGTCTATCGTATTCCTGTTATTCATAACGCAAGGCTTCCGCAGGTTTGACGCGGGCCGCCGACCAGCTCGGGTACAGGGTCGCAAGGAAAGCGAGCACGATGGCGACGACGCCGATCGTCCATACGTCCGGCCAGCGCAGATCGGATGGCAAGGCGCTGATCAGGTAAATGTCGCGCGGCAGAAATTGCACGCCCAGCAAACGCTCGATGAACGGCACGATCACATCCACATTCAGCGCCACCAGCACGCCCAGCCCGACCCCGATGGCGGTGCCGATCAGGCCGACCAGCGCGCCCTGGATCATGAAAATTTTCATGATCGAGCCCGGCGACGAACCGAGCGTGCGCAGGATCGCGATATCGGCCTGCTTGTCGGTAACGGTCATTACCAGGGTCGATACCAGGTTGAATGCGGCGACGGCGATAATCAGGGTCAGGATGATGAACATCATGCGCTTCTCGGTCTGGACCGCCGCGAACCAGGTGCGGTTCTGGCTCGACCAGTCGCGGATCAACAGGTCGCCGGTCAGCACCCGCGACAGGTCGAGCGCAACTTCCGGCGCGATCTGCATATCCTTGATGCGCAGGCGCAGGCCGGAGGGCGCGTCCAGCTTGAACATTTTCTGTGCATCCTCGATATGAATGAATGCCAGTGAAGAATCGAATTCATAGTGGCCGGCCTCAAACATGCCGACCACCGTGAATTGCTTGAGGCGCGGGATCACGCCGGCCGGCGTCACCTGCCCTTGCGGCGCGATCAGCGTAATCTTGTCGCCCAGGCCCACTTTCATGCCGCGCGCCAGTTCGCCGCCGAGCACCACGTTAAACTCGCCCGGCCGCAAATCATCGAACCGGCCACGCCTTACCTGCAAAGCAACGTCCGACACTTTCGGCTCTTCCTGCGGCAGCACGCCGCGCACCACCACGCCGCGCACGGTGTCGTCGCGGGTAATCATCGCCTGCCCGGCCACGTAGGGCGCCGCCCCGGTGACTTCCTTGTTCATGAAGGCCTGCCTGGCGGTTTCCTGCCAGTTCGGCAACGCGCCGCTGGCATCGAATACTTCGATATGCGACAGCACCGACAGCATCCGGTCACGCACCTCTTTTTGAAAACCGTTCATGACCGACAACACCACGATCAGCGCTGCCACGCCCAACGCGATACCCGCCATCGAAATCAGCGAAATGAATGAAATGAAGCTGTTGCGGCCACTTCGCTTGCCGGCGCGGGTATAGCGCAATCCCACCAGCCATTCAAACGGCAAGTTCTTGATGATGCTCAATGAAATACTCCTGAAAGAGATCGTAACGCAATGCCCTTGAAGGCCGGGCGATTGATCCACTCACTCCAAATTGATCCGCGGTTTGCCATGCCAATTCGTGCCATGTCGTGCCATGCCGGTCCGATGCCGTCCTTATCCTGCGTATTCAGCAGCCTGGGCTGAAAATGCGCTGAAATGCATTGTGACGGCATGCAATCATACTCGCTGGTCGACCGATCGTTATGACGCGACGCCGGCACGCGTTACGATTTTGACCATCCGGATTATAAAGCCAAAGGGAATTTACGCCTTACGGCGCAGGCGGCAAGACGGAAATCCCATGCTGTAATGTTTAATTTTATTTTGTGAGATGTCGCAGGTACCAGTTCCGGGCGAGTTCGGCCACCGCTTCAAGCGTGCCCGGCTCTTCGAACAAATGGGTTGCTCCCGGCACAATTACCATTTCTTTTTCACAGTGCAGCACCGCGTATGCCGCATTATTCAAATCAATGACGACATCATCCGACCCGCCTACGATAAGAAGTGTGGGTGGGGTAACTTTTTCCAGCGCCTCCTTGCCGGCCAGATCCGGCCGCCCGCCACGGGAAACTACGGCGCCGATCGCGGAATCGGCCAGCGCGGCAAGCTGCAAGGCGGCCGCCGCCCCGGTGCTCGCGCCGAACAAGCCGACCGGCAGCGAACTGGCCTGGCCGTGTTGCCGCAACCACTTGAATGCCGTCTGCAGGCGTTGTGTCAGCAAGAAAATATCGAAGCGCGTCCGATAAATACTGTCTTCCTGCGGGCTCAACAAATCAAGCAGCAACGTCGCCAGCCTTGCATCGCGCAATACTTTCGCCACGTAGTTGTTGCGTGGGCTAAGGCGGCTGCTGCCGCTGCCATGCGCGAATAAAACAATACCGACCGGGTCCGGTGGAATTTCCAGCATGCCTTCCATCCAAACCGATTCAGCGGGAATCCGCACTAACTCGGAGTGCGCCTGCGACGCCATCGTTTTCCTATTTAAAATACGCCTTATCGTATTCGAGGCCTACCGGTTATCATCTTATACATCGCATGTCAGGTTAAAAGAGGTTGCAGCCGATTTTTTACCGGAATGCCGCGCCAAACCGATTATCATTGCCCACCCCGTTTCCCTACTGTCGCTGAATGAAACATCTTGATTTGCTGCTTCCCTTCAGCATGCCGCCGGCCGAATTGGCCGGCGACCTGGTGCGCGCCCTGACGGCGCCCGCGCTTGCCACGCTCACCGCGCGCGCAAAATCATGCGAGCATGTCCTGTCCGACGGCTTTTCGCGTGCCCTGCCGCACGAAGCCTGGCTTGCCAGGCAATATGGTCTTGCCCGGCAGCTAGAGGTCGGCGGCAGTCCGCCGGTGGCAGATGCCGCGATGCGCGCCCTTGGCATTACGCCGGACCGCGGCGCATGGTTCATCCTTTCGCCGGTCCACTTGCACGTGGCGCGCGATCACCTTGTGCTGACCGACCGGCGCCAGCTTGATCTGGCCGGCGATGCATCGCATGCCCTGTTTGATGCCGTGAAACCATTGTTCGAGGAATTCAACCGGCCGCTGGTCTATGGCGATGCGCACACCTGGTTCACGCGCGCCGATGAC
>JAQGMO010000065.1 GCA_028292315.1 Herminiimonas sp.
ACAGGCAATTCAGATCGGTGTGGACCACCACGTTGGCAACATTCCGATGCACAAATACATCGCCCGGCAACAGCCCGAGAAGTTCGTTCGCCGGCACCCGGCTATCCGAACAGCCTATCCACATGTATTCGGGCGTCTGCTGAGCGGCGAGTTTTTTAAAGAAATCCGCATCTCTGGCGGAAATACTGGCTGCCCACCTGCGATTATTTTCAAGCAGATGGTCGAGCATCGTGCTCTCGTTGCTTGGCTCTGTCATATTGGCTCCTGGTCAATCGGTATGGTCATTGGCTGATGCGGTGCATCAAAACCACGATTTTATAGGAGGATGCGGCCGGAGTCGTAACAAGTTATCGACGGCGCTGCGCCTGGCCCTGGCCCGATTCCGGCCGCACCGATCCGGAAGGAATGGAAAACCGTTCGATGAAACGCATGTCGATACGGTCTTTCAAGCGCCACACCCAATCGCCCTCGAATGCCAGCCCATGCCAGTTGGCGATCGCATGCCGCCGCCCGGTCGAGATCAGCGAGAGATAATCGCGTTGCGGCCGGTACGCCGACAAGCGCTGACCCGATGCGTAACGCAACAGGTTATCCGCCAGCACCGGGCCCTGGCGCACCGCGAACACGCCGGCCTTCGGACGGTAATCCTGTTGCGAGCTCGCGATATCGCCGGCGGCAAACACATGCGGATGGCTCACTGATTGCAGTTGACGGTTGATCAGCACGAAACCATCGTCCGAACAGGACAAGCCCGAAGCCGCGACCCATGGCTGCGGCGCGGCCCCGGTAGCCCATACCAGTCCGTCAAAGCCGGCGCCGCTGCCGTCGGCGAAGTAAAGCTTCCCTTCTTCGACAGCGCTCACCGCGGCGCCGGTCTTCAGCCCGATGCCGGCGTCGGCAAGATGGCGGGCCGCCAGGCGCGCCGTGCGGCGCGGATAACCGGGCAGCAGTTCGCCGCTCGTTACCAGCGACCACCGGACCCGATGGCGCCAGGCGGCAAGCCGCCAGGCCATGGCCAGCGCCACCTCCACGCCGCCGGCGCCGCCGCCCGCGATGACGACGTGCACCGGCCGCGCCAGGGTATCCATCCGCCCCTGCAAATCGCGCCAGCTGCCGAGGAATTCTTCAATCGGCTTGACACCCAGGGCGTAGGTGGCCGCGCCCGGCACCTCCGCCAGCGGCGGGGTAGATCCGATATCCAGGGAAACCATGTCGAACGGCCATTCGCGGCCGCCGGCATACGCGCGCCTGCGCACCGGATCGAACCGGTCCACCGTCGCCTGCGCCAGCGCGACGCCGGCCGCCGCGGCCAGCGGCTGCAGATCCACATGCGCTTCGGCGCAACGGTAATGTCCCGCGATCAAACCCGGCAACATGCCGGAATACGGTGTGCGCAGGTCGCGCGTCACGAGGCTGACTTCCAGCTGATCGCGCCACGCCGGCTGCCGTTTTCGCAACGCCTCCAGCACAAACAAATGCGCATGGCCTCCGCCGATCAACAGTAAGCGTTGTTTGCGCACGGAATAACTCTTACCGGTCGGTAAAGGAGATGTCGCCATACCATGCGCGCGCCTCCTGTCCGCTGTTGTCGCCATCGGTCATGACGGCAACCGCATCGATCCGGGTAAAGTCTTCGCCGAAAGCGGCCTTCAAATCGTCCCGCACATTGCGCTTGTGGCTGACCCATTGCCCTGCCCGAGCCACGCCCTGATCGACCGCCAGCATCATGGCTTGCGAAGTAAAGGGATTCGGCCACGTGCTACCGACCGCCTTGTTGGCGGCCCAGACATAATTCAGCGCGCGCGTCGATAGTCCAAACACGCCGCGCTCGGCCACAACATACACCCGCACCGGAAAATCGTCTCCGCCCCTGGTGTTCTCGTCGAGATCCCGGTAAGGCTTGTCGATTTTCCACGACCAGTTCAGGAATGGCGTTTTTGTCAGATCGATGCGGATTTTTCTGAAGCGGCCGGAGGCAGCGCCTCGCGTCTCCGCCTGCAGCACTGTTTTACCGGATGCGGCGTCCTTGATCAGCTGATAGACAGTATGCCCCGTGAAGGATTTGGCATCCCACCCGCCAAGATCGCCCGAAGAAAAATCGCCGGCCACAATCGTTTGCGCCGATGCGGCCGGCACGGCAAACAGGTGACAAGCCAGGAAAAGCTGAAAAGGTTTCATAAACGAAGTATACGCGATGCAGCCGGCGGCCTTCTGCCGCTGTTGGCTGCGCCTTTCCATCCCCGGACCTTACACCCTGTGCGCAGTCCGGCCCCGTTGTGCGCGGTACCGGTCGAGCGCGTCGCACAGGCGTTCGTAATCGCCCCTGGTAGCGCACACGATTTCCTCCGCATCGCGCTGCAATTCTTCCGGCGTCATCTGTTCGAAGCGCTGGCAAGTCATCTTCATCGCAGTGGCGCCGATACTTACCGCGGAGCCCTTCAGCGCGTGCAGGATTTCCTTGCATTCTTCCAGCCTCTGCACCCGCACCGATGCTTCCAGCCGGTCTAACAGGACCAGGTTATCCTGCACGAAACCGGCCAGCAAGCTATCCAGAAACTGATAATCCTGGCTGATCTTCTCCAGTTCTGCGAGAGTGGCATAGTCAAGGACGACCTCGTCGCGCGCCGGTTTGCGCGGCAGGGGAATATTGAATGCAATATCCGTCGACGATTCCTCGCGGCGCCGGGCCATGCTTGTTTTCACGAGGCGGTCCAGCGCGTCGAGCAATGGCCCGACCTGGATTGGCTTCGGCAGAAATTCGTCGATGCCCGCGCGCCGACATTCTTCTTTTGCTTCCGGGGTGGCGTCAGCGGAAAACATGATGATCGGCGCACGCATGTCCGGCGCGCGCATGAACCGGTAGGCCTTGGCCGCTTCCAACCCGCTCATCAGCGGCATGTTCATGTCGAGCGCAACGGCATCGAAGTCCTGCTGCACCAGCCGGTCCAGCGCTTCCTCGCCATTCTTCACCAGCGTGCAGCGATGTCCGGCGCGTTCCAGGATTTTTTGCATCACCATGCTGTTGGTGGCATTGTCTTCCGCTATCAGTATGCGGTAGCCGGCGCTGCGAAGTTCGTGCGGCGTGCCGCCCTCGTCCGGCGCAAGAGCAATCGGCTCGAACGCAGCCGGCGTGTCCGGGCGCGATACAAGCTGTTTTTGCAAGGTCAGTTCAAACCAGAAACTGCTGCCGCTGCCGGGAATGCTTTGCAAGCCGATCCGCCCTCCCATCAATTCAACCAGTTGCCGCGATATCGTCATGCCGAGCCCAGTGCCGCCATACCGGCGAGTGGTTGATTCATCAGCCTGGGTAAAACTTTCAAACACCTTGGCTTGCACGTCGGCGGCAATGCCGATGCCGGTATCTTCAACTTCGAAATGCAGCCTGACCGACTCTTCGGATTCGGCGAGCGAGCAGATACGCAACATCACCTTTCCCTTCCTGGTGAACTTGATGGCGTTGGACAGGAAGTTCATCAGCACCTGGCGCAAGTGATGCGGGTCGCCGCGCAACGCATGCGGAACGGCAGGGTCGATGTAGGTGGTCAGGGACAAGCCGTGCTCGGTCGCCTGGTAGCGAAAGATATCGACAGTGCTGTTGATGAGCCGATGCATGTCGAACTCGGTGTTTTCGATGATCAGCTTGCCGGCCTCGATCTTGGAAAAGTCGAGCACATCCTCAATCAGGGCCAGCATCAGGTGCGATGCATTGTCCATGCCATGCACCATTTCCTCCTGCTCCTGGCTTAAATCGGTACTGCGCAGCAGGTCCGCCATGCCGATGATTGCATTGAGCGGCGTTCGCAACTCGTGGCTGACCGAAGACACAAAACAGCGTTTAGCCTGATTCGCGGCATCCGCACGGCGCAGCGCGGCCGTCAGGCGCCCCACCAGGGAGGCGAGATACAGCGACACCAGCAGCATCCCGCTCCACAGGCACACGCCGAGAAACCGGTGCCGGGCCCAGAACGGCAGGACCAGCAAGGCCGCGCCAAATCCGGCCAGCGACAGGGCCAGCGCAGTCAGCAATGAGGCATGCTCGAGTTCGCTTCCAAGCCGAACCGGCCATCGATGCCGCAGCCAGCTGATCGACCCGGCCAGAATGTTCGAGTCCGGCATATGGTGCGCTACCCGGCCTGGCTGGCGGACCGCTGCTGCCGGACGCGTTGAATGACCGGTAGTTCGTCATGCGTCGATATAGACATAATTCAAGACCCCGTATCGGAATCGTCAAAGTATGCCGTATCCAAGGCCTGGAAGTGAACTATCGGTTATTAATAATTCACAATCAATCGTTAAAATCGGGATTCTTCTTATGTCTTTAATAAGTAGGACGCGGCGTTTCTTCCACTTCACCGAGCAATAGCTTTTTCAGCCTGGCATCCGCCGGGTTTTCTCCAAGCCAGATTTTAAGGAATACCTTATAGAAGGTGACATCCGGAATCGGTTCAGCAATCTTTTTGCCGTTGAGCGCGATGTGGGTGCCTGAACCGGGGATCCAGTCGATTGTCAGGACGTCGCCTTTCAGCACTTCGGGAATCGAAGCGAACAGCTCGCCAAATTTCTGCAACTGACCGACAATCCTGGCACGCTCGTTACGATCCGAATTTTTGGTAATGCCACTTATGAATGATTGGCCGAATTCTTCCGCGGTCACATCGCGCAACAGCACCAGCGTCATGCGTTTCGCGCCGGGCGCATCGATCGCATCGGCGGCAGTGGCTTTTTTGCCGCTCAGGTAAAGCCCCGCGACATACACCTTGAATATCACCTTGGTCCGCACGCCTGCGCCATTCAGCTTGAGCTCCTGGTTGGCAAGATTGACGGTATCGGGCAGTTTGACCCCATTGACCTCGGCCGCATGGGCGGATGCAAGCGGGATGGCAAGCACGGCGCAGACGGCCGCGCTCACGCATGCGCGAACTGCGTAGTGAATGAATCTCTGCATCAAAACTCCTTGCCAGACTGGAAGGTGGAGCTTGATGATAGCCAATTTTTTAATAATTCGCTGCACGATGCGGCTGGACGGAACCTCATGTCCTGCGCTATTGGATCTGCGCACGACCGATTACGATCGTGCGCCCTTGTTCCGGCGGGGTATCAGGCGCGGCGCGCTTACTCGAAGAATTCCTTGACCTTGTCTTTCCAGGATTTAGTCTGGGGACTATGCTTGGCGCCGCCTTCCGTGGTCAAAGCCTCGAACTCGCGCAACATTTCCTTTTGCCGCTCGGTGAGCTTGACCGGCGTTTCGACCACGACGTGGCAGAACAGGTCGCCGGCGTAGCCTGAGCGCACGCCCTTGATGCCCTTGCTGCGCAAACGGAATGTCTTGCCCGACTGCGTACCTTCCGGCACGGTAAATGACACTTTGCCATTCAAGGTCGGCACTTCGATCTCGCCGCCCAATGCCGCCTTGGCGAACGAGATCGGCATTTCGCAATGCAGATCATCGCCTTCGCGCTGGAACACGGAATGCGGCTTGATATGAATTTCCACATACAGGTCGCCCGGCGGTCCGCCGTTCATGCCTGGCTCGCCGTTGCCGGATGAACGGATGCGCATGCCGTCATCGATACCCGCGGGGATTTTCACTTCCAGCGTCTTGTTGCGCTTGATGCGTCCCGCGCCGCTGCACGTCGAACAAGGTTCGGGAATGATCTTGCCGGAGCCATGGCATTTCGGGCAGGTTTGCTGAATGCTGAAAAAACCCTGCTGCATTCGGACCTGGCCGTGACCGGCGCAAGTCGGACAAGCAGTCGGCGAGGTACCGGGCTTGGCGCCCGATCCATGGCACACTTCACAGGTGTCCCAGGACGGCACGCGGATCGTGGTGTCGAAACCATGCGCCGCCTGTTCGAGCGTGATTTCGAGGTTGTAGCGCAAATCCGCGCCGCGATAGACTTGCGGCCCGCCGCGTCCACCGCGCGCATTGCCGAAGATGTCGCCGAAAATATCGCCAAAGGCATCGGCGAAACCGCCCGCGCCCGCACCGCCAAAACCGGCGCCACCCATGTTGGGATCGACGCCGGCATGGCCGTAACGATCGTACGCCTCACGCTTTTGCGGATCGGACAGCATCTCGTAGGCTTCCTTCACCTCCTTGAACTTGTCCTCAGACCCTTTGCTATCCGGATTGCGGTCCGGATGATATTTCATTGCGAGCTTGCGGTACGACTTCTTGATTTCCTCATCAGAAGCGTCTTTTGACACACCCAGTATTTCGTAAAAATCACGCTTCGCCATTTCATCCACACCCTATAATCTAAGCGAAAACGCCGAGACGGGAATCGTATGACGATTTCCAGCTCGGCGGAAACTCGCGGCCTCAACCGCTTGAATAGAATACCTTATTTGTCCTTGACTTCCTTGAAGTCGGCATCCACTACATCATCTTCTTTCGCCTTGGCATCCGCGCCGCCCGCCGCACCCTGCGTGTCGCCCGCCGTAGCGCCGCCCGCTTGCTGCGATGCCATGTCGGCATACATCTTTTCGCCGAGCTTCTGCGCTGCCGTGGACAGCGCCGCCACCTTGGCGTCGATTTCCGACTTGTCGTTGCCTTTCAAGGCTGTTTCCAGATCCTTGATTGCGGCGTCGATTTTTTCCTTCTCGCCCGCTTCCAGCTTATCGCCATGCTCGGTCAGCGCCTTCCTGGTCGAGTGCACCAGTGCATCGCCCTGATTGTGCGCTTCGGCCACTTCCTTCAGGCGGCGGTCTTCTTCCGCGTTGGCTTCGGCATCGCGCACCATCTTTTGAATTTCTTCCTCGGTCAACCCGGAGTTCGCCTTGATGGTAATCTTGTTTTCCTTGCCGGTGGCCTTGTCCTTGGCGCCGACATGCAGGATGCCGTTGGCGTCGATATCGAAAGTGACTTCAATCTGCGGCGTGCCGCGGGCCGCCGGCGGAATGCCTTCCAGGTTGAACTCGCCCAGCCCCTTGTTACCGGCCGCCATTTCACGCTCACCCTGGAACACCTTGATCGTCACCGCCGGCTGGTTGTCGTCGGCAGTCGAAAACACCTGGCTGAACTTGGTCGGAATCGTGGTGTTCTTCTGGATCATCTTGGTCATCACGCCGCCCAG
>JAQGMO010000074.1 GCA_028292315.1 Herminiimonas sp.
GGTCGAGATGCTAAACATCAGAATGCGCAAGCACTCGGCGCATCCGGTACACCTGCATTCGCCCTATGAAGCGGAAGATAAGCGCTGATAAAAATCAGGGCGAACGATTACCGCCCCAATAAGCGCATAATAAATGATCTTCTTGCTTTACCCTGTAGCACCGCGCAACTATTGCGCGGTGCCATAGTCCAAACAACTCGTCAACTTGATGGGGATCAAACTATGAGGCTCGATATATTCCGACGCGCTGAAAATGATGGAAAGTACTCTTACTTGGCCGTCCCGGAAGGCAAGTACATTCCGCATGAAGCAGAGAATGCCGATTGGGAAGCTGCCGCGCGCAGTGTGGATGTCGATGACAATCAACATGCGCTTTCCCAATATCATATCGAAGAACCGCTTGAGCAGATCAGTGCCAAGGGTTACGCGATCACCAGTGTAAATAAAAGCTGACGTAACACGGCATAACCCGGGTCTACCGGGTTAGCGACACACGCTGGACGGGCAGCGGGCTGGCACGGGCCAGCTCGTCCAGCCGTTGCCCGGGCATCACGTCCCGAAATCAAACCAGTCCGCGGTCCGATAATTCTTGTTTGACGTACGCATAGAATACCGGCGCCGCAACCACGCCCGGCAATCCGAACACCGCTTCCATCACCAGCATGGCGGCGAGCAGTTCCCAGGCGCGCGCATTAATCTGAATGCCGATGATTTTGGCGTTCAAAAAATATTCGAGCTTGTGTATCGTCACCAGGAACACCAGCGCGGCCAGCGCCGTATGCAGCGAATGCGACAGGCCGATGATCACGACAAATGTATTCGAAATGAGATTCCCGATCACCGGCAGCAACCCGGCAAAGAAAGTGACCGCCACCATGGTTTTGGACAGTGGCAAATTAACTCCGGCCAACGGCAGCGCAACAAAAAGGAACAACGCGGTGAATATCGCATTGATCGCGGCAATGCGCACCTGCGCGAATACGATGCGCTCGAACGACCTGCTGAGGATGACGATCCTTTCATGCAAGGCCGCCGCCAGCGGCAGGTAGCGATGCCGCGCGGTTGCGTCGTACAGTGCCGCCATGGCGCCGATCACCATGCCGATTACAAGGTGGACGATCACGCGCCCGGCCTTTTCACCGACCGATTTTGCCTGATCCGCATGTTCACGCATTAACCGTGCAAGCATTTCCCTGAGTGCTTCCACACTGTCAGGCAATTGCACCCGCAACCACTCCGGAATCTGACCACGCGATGCTTCGATAATATCCGCCAGTTTCTGTAGCAGCACTGGCAAGCTCGCGGCTTCACTGTGAAAGAATGAAACGATGCCCCAGATTGCGGCCGTCAAGGCCAGGACGATGAATCCGGCGAGCAGTGCAACGGCAATCATTCTTGCGCGTTGCCCGCTGATGCGCTTGCCGAGCACCGGCACCATCAGATGAACCAGCGAATAGACCAACAAGCCGGAAAGCAGTGCGGCCAGCAAGCCTTTTTGCATCACCAGCAGCAAGGCAGCCGCGGCAAGGATATAAGAAGCGATGACAGGCAAGCCAAGTTTATTTGTATCCGACATAATGACCGTTCGATTGAAACACCCGTGGAATTTACTCCATATTTTGAGTGGGCACATAAAAAAACCGCCCGCATGCTCTGCGGGCGGTTTGATGGCGATGCCGAGTTGGCCGATTCGCTAAACAGCCTGGTTCAATCGGGCCGTGTCGACTTCAGCCCGTCAGCCCTGCCAAGCCCCGCGAAAATCGTGGGGCCACCTACGATCAGGACAGTTGCTGGATGCCGGCCAGGGCCCAGCCGCCTTGTCCCGCAACAGGCTTGGACAAATTCCAGACTTCCGTGAAAGGCGCTGCCGGCGCTTCCGCCGATTCCTTGATCATGCCGTTGAACTTCACGCTGGCGAGATATTCATCGCCGGCGGTTTCGATGCCCATCAATTCGGCATCCAGCGTCATCACATCGGTATGGTTGGCCGACGCGCCACGCTCCTGAAGCTGCATCTTCATCTCGGCAAACATTTCCGGCGTTGTGAATTCACGGATGTCATTGACGTCCGCGCGATCCCAGGCAGCCTGCAAACGGATGAAGTAAGTCTTCGAATGGCGCAGGAAGCTTGCCGTGTCGAAATCCGAAGGCACGCCCCATGGCTGGCTCACCGCCATCTGTCCACCGAACGCCGGCTGGGCCGACTGCAACGCAGCTGGCTGCACCGGGTCCAGCCGGGAACCTATTTCAGGCGTGCGACCGGCTGCCGCTGCACTTGAATAGACCGGCTGCGGATTGCCGCCGCCGTTGGCCCTGCGCTTCACCATACGATAAATAAACATCGCGGCAAGGGCCAGCAATGCGACCATCAGGATCGTGCTGATCATGCTTGCCATTGCGCCGCCCAGTCCCAGATGCGATAACAACGCGCCCAGACCAAGGCCGAGCAGCGCGCCGCCCAAGATGCCTTTCCACGGGCTGGACGGCGGCGTAGCCGCGGCTGGTTTCGCTGTATTAGCCGAATTGGTCGCCTGCGTCGACTGCGCGGGTCCCTGCCGGTTCACGCTCTGTGACTGCTTTCCGGTCGAGCCGCCACCCCCAATCCGCTTGGCCTCCACGCTAGATACGCCAATGGTTACAGCCATTACTGCAACCATCAACCCCATCAATAACTTTTTCATGCTGCCTCCTTGGTTTGCATTCGGTGTGCGATACGGCCACACCCGCCGGTTTTATAACTAGGTCATCATAACCTTTCGTCCCAACTTGAAAAAGCGAAGATAACAGGACAAATATTTCGTAAAAACCTGCAGATTACTTATTTTCATTGATATACCACAAACTCCGGCACTAACAAGCGGTCGTCGCGGTCATCCTTACGCTTCGTTCACCTTATGGGTTACTATGGAATTCGCTACCGGACGGTTTGTCAACGCTCAATCAGTTGTGATGTGTCGCTACGCTTTGTATGCAGGGATCGCAGCGGCGCTGGCCGGTTTGATCGGCTGCGGTTCAGGCGGTTCAGGCGGCTCCGCGAATGCCGATGCGCCTGCCCTGGTCGAAGCCAGTGTCGTCACGCCGGCCGCGGCACCCGTGGTGCCGCTGGCGGCAGCGGCATCGGTCACCAGGACGCTCGAAGTACCGGACGCGCTTTCCGATATCGGCCCGTTCGATACGCCGCGCTCGCTGATGGTTCCGCCCGGCTTCGGCGTCCGGTTAATGGCACGCGTTCCCGGCGCGCGTTTCATGGCCCGTGCGCCAAATGGCGACATACTGGTATCGAACCCGGGCACCGGCATCATCACCTTGTTGCGTGACACCGGAGGTCCGGTGCCGGACAGCCATGAATTCGCCACCGGACTGAACAGACCGCACGATATGGTGTTTCATCAGATCGGCGACGTCACCTATCTCTACATTTCAGAAGCGAACCGCGTTACGCGCTCGGTTTACGCCGTCGGTGATACCACGACCGCCAACCGGGTCGTAATTGTTGACGACTTGCCGAGCGCATCCCTGCCTGAACTGCAGGGTACTTATAGCCATGAATTAAAAAATATTGCCTTATCGCCCGATCACAAGCTTTATATTTCAATTGCTTCGACATGCAATGCCTGTGAAGAAGATACGGCCAGCGACCCTTTGCGCGGCGCGATTTATGAATACAATGCAGACGGCTCAGGCCGGCGCCTGTTCGCGAAAGGATTGCGAAATGCCGAAGGCCTGGACTTCCGCCCCGGAACGAACGACCTGTGGGTCGCCGTGAATAACCGCGACCAAATGCTTTTTCCATTCGACATCGACTTTGATGGCGACGGCAAAAGCGACTATGGCAAGCTGTTGCAAGCGTTCGTGGATAGATATCCTCCCGACCTTTTTACCCGTGTGCGCGATGGCGGCAATTACGGTTGGCCTTTCTGTAATTCGTTGCCTAATCCGGAGATGAACAATCTCGAACTTGCCCGTGACTTCGAACTAAACCGGGATGGATCGAAACTGGATTGCGGTACGGCCGATCGTGCCTTGAAGGGTGTGCGTGCCCATTCGGCGCCATTGGGAATGAGTTTTCTGCAGAACAGCAATGTGCCTGCCGCTTACCGCCGCGGCGCCGTACTGGCGCACCACGGATGCTGGAACTGCAGCCGGTTGGACGCCGGCTACAAAGTGACTTACATGCCGTTCGATGATGCCGGCAACCCGGGCGCCGAGATCGACCTGATCACCGGCTTCGTGACCGATCCGGACAACCGGATCCTGTGGGGCCGCCCGGTCGACGCCATCGCAGATGCAAAAGGAAATATTCTTGTCTCGGATGATTATTCGGGGGCGATTTATCAAATGTACCCGCTGGCGCCGTAACGGGCAACACGGCATGCCGAACGGCCACCGTCACGGTTCTCCGCGGCCTGATCCGGCCTCGGTGATCCGCAATACCTGATCGATCACTTCCCTGGCCTTTTCCAGGCCGATATGGGCAAACAAGCCGGGCAACAGCATTTTCCGGATTGCGGATTCGGCGTCTTGCCGACTAAGCGAATTGCCGGCGATGGCGTCACGCACGGCACCGTCTATCAGCAGCGCGAGCGCGGCGTGCTTTTGGTCGCCGGCGGGGTCCGGAAACTGATCGCCGTCCAGGGCCTTGCGCAATGCGCCGAGCCAGGCACTGACCGGCGGACTGCCTCTGAAAGCGCCCGAGGGTATTTTTTCCATGTGCTCGCCGGCCTCCTGCCCGGCTGCGGTTTGCGGCCCGGCAGGGCTGAAATTCGCCGGGTGCACCGCACCGTCCACGCCGGACACGTTGTAGCGATCCACCGACTCCCGCAGAGCGAAACCATCGTCCTTCCCGGCCGCGTCCCGATGCATGGGATAAGCATGGATGACCGGCCCGGGCTGCTCGTCAAGTTCCTGACACCCTGGCGGCGGCACGCCACTGAACACAAACCAGGCGGCGCGCGGCAGCGACTTGCGCACCCGCCGACGTGTTTCCGCGATATGACGGCGCTGGCAGTCCTCCATCAATACAATCAGCTTATTCGAAGGATTGTGGCACCCCCGAAGGTCGGCTGCGATGTTGAATTTCTCAATGGTCGCAAAAAGGATGCGCTCCGAACCGGTGGCAACCCGCCTAGCCAGCGCCTGTCCTGAAACAGCGTTCTCCCGTTGTTTCCTGATGGGGCTCACCGCATCGAAACTGTGGCGGGGCATGAGAAGGTTCACCATTCTATCCCTGAGCTCGATGCGTTCAGTGACCACCAGCACCCGGAAGTCTTTCAGGCTGTCATGCGAAAGCAGGGACTTGGCCAGGAACATCATCATCGTCGACCTGCCGGATCCATCGCTGTGCGACACTAGCCCGCCCTCGCGCGCGCCATTCGGGCGACGCCGGCCAATGCGCGCGATCACTGCGCGTACTCCGAAGAACTGCTGGCAACGCGCCACCAGCTTGCCTTTGTGGCGATCGAATAACACAAAAAAACGGATGAATTCCAGCAGGCGCGCCGGCGTCAACAGGCTTACCAGCAAACGGTCATGCCCGGTAGGGGCAAACTGGCCGGACCATGCGCGCTGGAACCCGGAGCGTGCCTCGAAAGTCTTTTCAGCGAACAGCGCGGCCTGCACTTCCGAAGACAAGGGCGTCTTTTTGACCCTGGCGAAATGCGCGTCGTCAAATTCCTCTTCACACCAGCCGCTCCAGTAATCTCCCGCGGTGTGCGTAGTGCCATATAGCCCATCGTCAGGAGTTACCGAAAATAATAGCTGCGCATACGCATACAACTGGGGGACACCGCTCATCCGCTGGTTGCTCAGCTGCCGGCTGATGCCATCGGCAATCGTCGATGCACCGCCACCGGGCGGCGCGGCCTCGATCACCGCCAGCGGAATCCCGTTTACAAAACAGACCACATCCATCCGGCGCGTATGGGTGCCCTGCTCCGACAGCAATTCGAATGCATCCGATACTTCAAAGCGATTTTCCTTTTGATTGCGCCAGTCGATGATCGTGATGGTGGGATGATGTTTCCTGCCATCCGCCATGAATTCGGTGACGGTGACGCCGAGGACCAGCTTTTCGTAAAGACGCTGGTTGGCTACCGGCAGCCCGTCCTGCAGCGAAGCCGCGGACAGATCGCGCACAATCTGGTCTATCGCGTTGGGGGAAAGCGGATGCAGCTGATTCTTGTATTCAAACCGACGGGTGCGCAAGACTTCAATCAGAGTGGTTTTGAGAAGCACTTCGCGCGTGTCGCCACGCTTGAGCATGCAAGCGGTCGGTGTCAGGTAAGTCCATCCGAGAACGCACAGCAGATGCAGCGCGCGAAGATGAGTACCCGTTTCTCCGGTCGGGGCCATCACTTTATCGCCTCACTCATGACCAAGTTCGGTGAGGCATTCGTCCATCCGCATTCCCAGAGAAACCAGTTCGAGAGTCAGTTTTTCCCGCTCGCCGCGCAACATCCGGAGGTCGACCTCTTCCTTCTTTCCGAACGGATCGACATATCGTGGAATGTTCAGATTGTAATGATTTGACGCCAATTGCTCACGCGACGCCAGGCTGGCATATTCATCCACCGGCACGCGCGCCCGGTACGTGGAAAGCACACGCTCAAGATCCTGGGGTCGCAATAAATTCTGATTTTTCCCTTCCTGAAAATCGCGGCTGGCATCGATGAACAACACCGTGTCATCCGATTTTCCATGCCGGAAAATGAGCATTGCAGCAGGGATATTCGTAGTGTAAAACAGCTTCTCCGGCAAGCCGATGACGGCATCAAGCAGATTTTCCTCGATCAGTTTTTTCCGGATCAGGCCTTCTCCCGCGCCGCGGAACAACACGCCGTGGGGCACGATCGCCGCCATCCGCCCGGTCGCTGGCTTGATTGTCTGGATCATGTGCAGGATAAAGGCATAGTCGCTCTTGGTCCGGGGCGGAACGCCATGCCGGAAGCGGCCAAACCGGTCTGCCTCGGCGGCGCCAAGCGCCCACTTTTCAACTGAGAACGGCAAATGCGCAAGGACGATGTCAAAGCGCATCAGTGAGCCATCGTCACCGGTCAGCCGTGGATTGGCGATCATGTCGCCCCATTCGATTCGATGATTATCTTCCTCATGCAAATACAAATTCATCCTGGCCAGGGCCCAGGTGCCGGCCACGATTTCCTGTCCGTACAGCGCATAATTTTTTGACTGGCCATGTTCACGGATCAGGTGGGCGCACCGGATCAATGACGATCCGGTGCCGCAAGCCGGGTCGCAAATCGATTCACCCGGCTGCGGGTCCATCAGCAACGCCATTAATTGCGACAGTGCCGGAGCCGTATAAGACTCCACACCTTTTTTCCCGTCGTCGGCGGCCAGCTGCCACAGCAAGGATTCAAACACATCGCCAACCATATTGCTGCGTCCCATGCGGCTCGGCCGCAAGTCCAGTTCGGGTTTGGCAAAGTGTTCCAGCAGCTTCCCCAGCATGACGTTTTTTTGCGTTTCGCTGCCAAACTTTAATGCGTTGAAGCTAAAGTCCTGAAACACGTTGCGCAGCTTGCGGTCATTGGCTTCCGCCAGCGCCAGCAGTGCCATATCGATACGGACGCCGTTGCCGGATTCATGCCGCAGGGCGTGCAGCGCATGAAAATCTGCTTCTGGCGGCACCACGAAGCGCTCGTTGCCAAGCATTTCCTGGATCAGGTCCGGATACCCCGCGTATTGCGTTTGGTAAGCTGCGGTCTGCTCTTGCCAGATATCGAATAATGCTTTGAAAAAGAACATGGCGAGAACATTGCCCCGGCGCGTTCCGGGGTCGGAGGCGTCCCGAAGTATGTCGAAGGCGTCGCGTAGCGTGCGCTCGATTACGGCTTGTTCGATAAGGCTGTGTTCCATGTGATCTCACGATGATTAATTGACAGCCAACAGTTTCAGCACCAATGCCTGCATCTGCTTTTCACGATTAAGAATAAGGCCTTCCATGAGCTTGCGCTCATGTCGCGCCATCCCCGCAAGCCTGACGAGTTGCCGCTGTTCTTCTAACGGCGGCACGGTAACCGGCAAGGCCTCAAGCACGCCACGGCGTATGCTCCGCTGATCAGTGCCCTCCGCATTCTTACTCAAGTAGTGCTGAGCGGGCAACTGATTGATTTGCCATGTGAGGAACTCTGGCAACAATGTGTTGGGGTCCCGCAACCGGATCAAAAAAAAGTATTGCGAGCAAACAGCCTGGCCAGGCACTTCTTCAACGCATACTGCGAAATTGCGTGTTCCTCGCGCAACGAAAAGAATGTCTCCAATTTGCAACCAGTCAGGTTGCTTTCGTCCAAGCAAGTTAGTGCGCACAGTCTGCTTCCATGCGACGCCGTCCACCGGGTTTATATCTCTCATCTGCACTACGATCACTGTGCCGTTGCGCGCTTCCGGTACGGTGCCACGAAATGGATGGCCGGCACAAATGTGCGCATATCGCCCGAGCTCATTTCTCATATCTGCATCATCTTTACTGAGGCAAAAGTATATTTTTTAGACGTTGGAATCCTACGCCGCAAAAAAGAGTAAGTTTGACGCATCAAAAAAGTTGTGGCCTGCATAGATGAAAACTCCACATTGTGTTAACAAGGACCGCCCACCCAGGAGCCTCGACCTGAAAATTTTTTTTGGCGTCGGGGATGACGAACAACGCACTACTGCGATCTGCCTGCGCTATGGTATTCCCGGGTGTTACAAACTGATGGTGGTTGACGGCGGCACGGAACAAGGTGCGCATGCCTTGATTGCGCACCTCGGTGAGCATTACAGCACGAATGCGGTCGATCATGTCGTCTGTTCGCATCCGGATGCACACCGCGCGGCCGGCCTTTCCGTAATGTTGCGTACGTTGCAGGTGGGGACGTTATGGATGCATCGCCCATGGCTGCATTCGGTTTTACTACGTGCGTATTTCGAGGGCAATACCGATACCGGACTTGCGGCGTCGCTGACACGGCAGATGCATGCAGCCTATTCGCTTGAGCAGCTGGCGCTCGAGCGTGGGGTCCGCATTCATGAACCTTTCAGCGGCGATGAGATCGGGGAATTTCATATACTGTCACCAAACCGCGACTGGTATATAAGCAGCGTGCTGGGAAGTCTGGACCGGTCGGCCGCGCAACGTCAGGCGGCGCAACTGATTCTTACCGCTTTTTATCAAAGGCCATGGCTGTCGCAGCTAAACAACGCCGATCATGATTTATCGGGTCATCGGGCATTCCCGCGCGATCAGATAATTTCATTCCAACTATTGAAAAATAAAGCGGCGACGGCCTACCGCTCCGGATGCCTGCTGATCGCGGCGACGTTCTAGAAGGCATCCGGCTGCGCCGGCTTCGACCATCTTCGGTTTCCGGTAGGTTCGCATTGTTCATACCCTTGCGATTAAGCAAAGAGCGGAACTATCTGTGCGGGAAAAAACTCATCCCTATATGGCGGTTATAGGGCAGTAATAAAAAACGCTTCGTTACCCCGGACCGACTGCCCGTGTACCTGCTTATTCTCCTGACCGATAGCGCAATGGCCAGTGGACCAGTCATCGAAGGGGCCGGAAGGTCCATCGATTTCGACCACCGCTGATATCGCCGATGA
>JAQGMO010000087.1 GCA_028292315.1 Herminiimonas sp.
CGGGGCGTCATCACTAAGGAAATTCTCGTGGCACGTTATATCGGACCTAAAGTAAAGCTGTCCCGCCGTGAAGGCACCGACCTGTTCATGAAGAGCGCACGTCGCTCGGCCGAATCCAAAGGCAAGATGGATTCGAAGCCAGGCCAGCACGGCCGCACCTCCGGCGCCCGTACTTCCGACTACGGTAATCAGTTGCGCGAAAAGCAGAAGGTCAAGCGCATGTACGGCATTCTCGAGCGCCAGTTCCGCCGCTATTTTGCCGAAGCCGACCGTCGCAAGGGCAATACCGGTGAAACGCTGCTCAAGCTGCTCGAAGCCCGCCTCGACAACGTCGTCTATCGCATGGGCTTCGGTTCGACCCGTGCGGAAGGCCGTCAACTGGTTTCGCACAAGGCATTCACCGTTAACGGCAATGTCGTTAACATCGCTTCCTACCAGGTCAAGCCGGGCGACGTCGTCGCGGTTCGTGAAAAGGCCAAGAAGCAGGTGCGTATTGTTGAAGCGCTGTCGCTGGCCGAACAGATCGGCCTGCCGTCATGGGTTGCGGTCGACGCCAAGAAAATGGAAGGCACTTTCAAGTCCGTGCCGGACCGCAGCGAAATTGCTAACGATGTCAACGAATCGCTGATCGTCGAATTGTATTCGCGCTAATTTTTCTATCGTTTTCGTATTATCCTGAAGCGCGGTCCATCCTTTCGGATGGACCGTCCCGTAATGCCATCAGCCTTATCGGTGTAATGAGCCGAGGGTATTGAAAAGGACATTTCATGCAGAACAGCTTGTTGAAACCCCGTATTATTGAAGTCGAAGCGCTTGGCGCAGGTCATGCCAAAGTCGTCATGGAACCGTTCGAGCGCGGCTATGGCCATACGCTCGGTAACGCATAGCGCCGCGTGCTGCTGTCGTCGATGGTCGGCTACGCGCCTACCGAAGTGACTATCGCCGGCGTCGTGCACGAATATTCATCGCTGGACGGCGTGCAGGAAGACGTTGTCGACATGCTGTTGAACCTGAAGGGTGTGGTCTTCAAGCTGCATAACCGTGACGAGGTCACGCTGACCCTGAAGAAGGAAGGCGAAGGCGCAGTGCTGGCGTCCGATATCGATTTGCCGCATGACGTGGAACTGGTGAATCCGGATCACGTGATCGCGCACCTGACCGCCGGCGGCAAGCTCGACATGCAGATCAAGGTCGAAAAAGGCCGCGGCTATGTACCTGGCAACGTGCGCCGTCTTTCGGAAGATACGAACAAGACGATCGGCCGTATCATTCTCGATGCGTCGTTCTCGCCGGTACGCCGGGTGTCTTACGCGGTTGAATCGGCTCGTGTCGAACAGCGGACCGATCTGGACAAACTGGTTATCAACATTGAAACCAATGGCGTGATTTCGCCGGAAGAGGCAATTCGTCAGTCCGCCCGGGTTCTGGTCGACCAGTTGAATGTATTCGCAGCCCTGGAAGGCACCGAAGCCGCTGCCGAAGCGCCATCGCGTGCACCGTCGGTCGATCCGATCCTGTTGCGTCCGGTTGATGATCTCGAGCTCACCGTTCGTTCCGCCAACTGCCTCAAAGCCGAAAATATTTACTATATCGGCGACTTGATCCAGCGCAGCGAGAATGAATTGCTCAAGACGCCTAACCTGGGCCGCAAGTCCTTGAATGAAATCAAGGAAGTTCTTGCTTCCCGCGGTCTGACCCTTGGCATGAAGCTCGAAAACTGGCCACCCGCTGGACTCGAGAAGTAATCAGGAATATCCGGAAGCCTTCGGGCTTCCGAAACATGTGCATTAATCTTTTAACAAATTACCGGCCCGCGCCCGCGCATTGCAATTGCATGCCGAAGCGATAGAAGAGCTGGATCCAAACTGAAAACTGAAAGGAACTACCATGCGTCACCGTCACGGCCTCCGTAAATTAAATCGTACTTCATCCCATCGCCTTGCGATGCTGCGCAACATGACTGTTTCGCTGCTCCGTCACGAAGCCATCAAGACCACGTTGCCGAAAGCAAAGGAACTGCGCCGCGTCATCGAGCCGATCCTGACACTGGGCAAGACCGATACGCTGGCCAACAAGCGTCTCGCATTCAGCCGCCTGCGCGACCGTGAAATGGTGGTCAAGCTGTTTGCGGAACTGGGTCCGCGTTATGCTACCCGCAACGGCGGTTACCTGCGTATTTTGAAGATGGGTCATCGTGTTGGCGATAATGCACCGATGGCTTTCATCGAGTTGGTTGACCGTCCTGAAATCACCGAGGCGGTTGAAGACACGAGCGCTGACTGAAGCAAGCTTCCGTTACAAGCGAACTGAAAGCCAGGCCTAGCCTGGCTTTTTTTATCGCGTTCGCATCTGTGGCAAGATACGTCTGATTATCCAGGAGTCTTATCCGCATGCCCGAATCGTCCATCCTTTCAGTCGAGAATCTCCGTAAAACTTATGGCGCAGGCGCTACGAAAAGCGTTGTGATCGACGACATTTCATTCTCTTTGCGGCGCGGGGAATGCTATGGTTTGCTCGGGCCGAATGGCGCCGGCAAAACCACGACCATGCGCCTGTGTCTGGGGCTTACCGTGCCCGACAGCGGGAACATCACGCTGGTAGGGCATCCGGTGCCGGCCGAGGCGCGTCCGGCGAGGCTGCGGATCGGCGTCGTGCCACAAGGCGATAATCTCGACCCTGACTTTACGGTCACCGAGAACTTGCTGGTGTTTGGGCGGTATTTCGGCATACCCGATGCCGTGATCATGGGGCGGATTCCCAAACTGCTGGAGTTTGCCAACCTGGGCGCAAAGAAAAATGCGCGTATAGGCGAATTATCGGGAGGCATGAAGCGCCGGCTCACCTTGGCGCGCGCGCTGGTGAACGACCCTGATTTGATTTTCATGGATGAGCCGACCACCGGCCTCGATCCGCAAGCCCGGCACATGATCTGGGACCGCCTGAAAAGCCTGCTGGCGGATGGCAAGACCATTTTGCTGACAACACACTTTATGGATGAAGCGGAACGCCTGTGTGACCGGCTGGCCGTAATCGATCATGGCAAGGTAATCGGCGAAGGCTCGCCACGCGACCTGATCGGCCAGCATATCGAGGCGCAGGTGGTCGAGGTCTATGGCGAAAACGCGCTAGCCTGGGGGGAAGCCGAGGGCCGCAAACGTTCAGCCCGCATTGAGATCAGCGGCGAGACCGTATTCTGTTATGTCAACGATGCCCAGCCGCTGCTCGACAGCCTGGCAACCTTCGATGGCGTGCGTTACATGCATCGCCCGGCGAATCTGGAAGACCTGTTCCTGAAACTGACCGGCAGGGAAATGAGAGACTGATATGCGCGCGACATCCTACGGCTTGCCTGTATTCTCAATGCGGTTCTTTCCGATCTGGCGGCGTAATTTCCTGGTCTGGAAAAAGCTTGCAGTCGCCAGCGTGCTCGGTAACATCGCCGACCCGCTGATTACCCTGATTGCTTTCGGCTACGGCCTGGGAAGCTTGCTGCAAAATGTAAACGGCATTCCTTACATCCACTTTCTTGCCTCGGGCTCGATCTGCATGTCGATCATGATGGCGTCCTCGTTCGAAGCCTTATACTCGGCGTTTTCCCGCATGCATGTGCAAAAGACCTGGGATGCTCTGCTGAATGCACCGTTGGCCCTCGACGATGTGGTCCTGGCCGAAATGCTGTGGGCGGCCACCAAGGCCCTGTTTTCCGGCGTTGCCATTCTCGGCGTAATGTTCACGCTCGGGATCGGATTACATCCGCATACATTGCTCGTGTTACCGCTATTATTCCTGGTAGGAATGACGTTCGCTTCGCTCGGCTTGGTCATCAACGCGATTGCGAACGGATATGAATTTTTTACTTACTATTTCACACTGGTTCTGACGCCGATGATTTTCCTTTCGGGCGTGTATTATCCGATCGCACAACTGCCGCCCTGGCTGCAAGTGATTTCCCACTTGCTGCCATTGAGCGCCGCCGTCGCTTTAGTGCGACCATTGATCCTCGGTGAATGGCCGGCTTCCGCGTTAGTCAATCTTGCAATCCTTCTTGTTTATTGTGTCGGCGGATTTTACGCTGCCACCTTGTTGACGCGACGCCGATTATTGAAGTAAAGGTCGGGTTCGCGCTTGCCACGCGAACTTGGAACCCGAACAGGAAAGCGAATGTGGAACAGCCATTACTAGTATTGAGCAATGTACCCGATGCATCGGTTGCGCAAGATCTGGCACGGCACGTGGTCGCGCTTCGGCTTGCTGCATGCGTTAATATTCTGCCCGGCGTGCAGTCGATTTATCAATGGCAAGGCAAGGTCGAGGTAGCGGACGAGGTCACTTTATTTATCAAGACCACGACTGCGCTCTATCCGGAATTGGAAGCAGCAATCAAGGCGCGTCATCCCTATGATGTGCCGGAAATTATTGCGCTGCCAATCGTGGACGGCTTGCCGGCATATCTGGCGTGGATCATGCAAGAAACTGTAAAGGATGTGAATGTTTAAGCGATTGAATCGGGGACCGGATTGGGCCGCCGCTTTTTTCAGTTTTTTCGGGCAGCTCGTTTTTCTGTTCGCGGTCTTTTTATTATCGGCGGCGCCGCATGCGCATGCGGATGAAGATTATCTGGAGCCGGAAGCGGCCTTCCGGTTTTCCAGCCGGATGCTCGATCCGGGGACGATCGAGGTGCGCTACGACATCGCCGACGGTTACTACATGTACCGCGAACGTTTTGCCTTCAGGGCGGACGGCGCCAAACTGGATGAACCGGCGATCCCGGCGGGGAAAATCAAGTTTGATGAAACATTTCAGAAAGAGGTGGAGACTTATCGTAAAACCCTGCTTATAAAGGTGCCGGTAAAAGCCGCCGGACCATTCACGCTGACCGTCACCAGCCAGGGATGTGCGGACAAGGGCCTCTGTTACACCCCGATGGATTCGCAAGCGCGCTTGTCTCCGAACGGTGGGACCGGATTGCTGTCTGCGGCGCAGGGGTTGCTGAATCCCGGAGCCGGCAGCGAAGCCGCCGCTTCCACCGCCGCCCCCGTAATGCCCGAGACTTCCGCCGCGGACGATTCCGACATGGGCCGAATCGAGGCCTCGCTGAAAAGCGGCAAGCTGCTTGTCATTTTGCCGCTGTTCCTGCTGCTCGGTATCGGCCTGTCCTTTACACCGTGCGTTTTGCCCATGATGCCAATCCTGTCCTACATCATAGTCGGCGAAGGCACCCAGGTCAGCCGCGTGCGCGCTTTTTCGCTGTCGGCAGCCTATTCCCTGGGCATGGCGCTGGTGTACACCGCGCTTGGCATTGCCGCCGGGCTGATCGGCGAAGGCTTGTCGGCGAGCTTGCAGAATCCCTGGGTGCTGGGTGGATTTGCCGGCCTGATGGCACTGCTGTCATTGTCGATGTTCGGCCTCTTCCCGCTGCAAATGCCGGCAGCGATTCAAACCAGGCTGACCCAGGCTTCCGGCAAGCAGTCTGGCGGCAAACTGTTCGGCGTATTCATTATGGGGGCGATTTCAGCCCTGATCGTCGGACCGTGCGTGGCGGCGCCCCTGGCGGGCGCACTGGTTTATATCAGCCAGACGCGCGACGTCGTGGTCGGCGGCGGCGCACTGTTTGCGATGGCGGCCGGCATGAGCGTGCCGCTGCTGATCATCGGCTTGTCGGCCGGTTCGCTGCTGCCGCGCGCCGGCGCCTGGATGGGAGCGGTCAAGCGTTTCTTCGGGGTCTTGATGCTGGGACTGGCGCTGTGGATGGTTTCGCCGGTGATTCCCGGATGGGCCACGATGCTCGGCTGGACTGCGCTTGGACTCGGATACGGCGCTTACCTTCTCTGGTCGAAGGGAGCCGGCTGGCAAGCGAAGGCGGCCGGCTTGCTGTTCGTGATTCTCGGCGCCGTGCAACTGGTGGGCGCGGCCACTGGCGGCCGCGATCCGCTGGCGCCGCTGGCGCATCTTCGTGGCGGCGTCGAAAAGGTGGAGTTTGTACGTGTCAGATCGGTCGCCGAACTCGATGCCGCATTGGCGCGTACCAACGGCAAGCCAGTCATGCTCGATTTTTATGCCGACTGGTGCGTATCCTGCAAAGAGATGGAAAAACTCACCTTCACCGATCCCCGTGTCGATGCCGAGTTCGACCGCATGGTGCTGTTGCAGGTCGACGTGACTGCCAACAATGCCGACGACAAGGCCTTGCTCAGGCGCTTCAGACTGTTCGGTCCGCCGGGCATTATTTTCTTTGACGCGCAGGGGCGCGAGATACCGGGCTCCCGGGTGATCGGGTATCAGGGCGCCGATAAATTTTTGAAAACGCTGCTGGCGGTCACACAGTCTCAGGCCGGAATCCGGTAGGTTGCCACGCCCGCCGCAAATCGCGACGTGATGCTCTACATCGCTCAAAGTAATTTGTATAATGGATAATAATCGTTGAGCGATGAGCTGGCTGCGGATATAGTTTGAATTTGACCCTGTGCAATTTTCAAGGAGAATGCAATGAGTTTACGACTAGGCGATACAGCACCGGACTTTGAGCAAGATTCGTCGGTTGGCCGGCTCAAGTTTCATGAATGGGCCGGTGATTCCTGGGTGGTATTGTTTTCCCATCCTGCGGATTTCACACCGGTTTGCACGACCGAACTGGGCCTGACGGCAAAGCTGAAACCCGAATTCGACAAACGCAATGTGAAAGCGGTCGCACTGTCGGTCGATCCTGCTGAAAAGCATGTGCAATGGATCAAGGATATTGAAGATACCCAGAAGACCGTGGTCGGTTTCCCGATCATCGCCGATGCGGACAAGAAGGTCGCCCAGTTATACGACATGATCCATCCGAACCAGTCGGAAACCATGACGGTGCGTGCTCTGTTCGTTATCGATCCCAAAAAGAAGGTCAGGCTGACCATCACCTATCCGATGAGCACTGGACGCAACTTCGACGAAATACTGCGCGTCATCGATGCTCTGCAATTGACCGACGGCTATACCGTGGCGACGCCTGGCAACTGGCGTGACGGCGATGATGTAATCATCCCGTTGACGATCCAGGATGAGGCGGTCATCAAGCAAAAGTATCCGAAGGGATATACTGCACCGCGCCCGTATCTGCGCAT
>JAQGMO010000140.1 GCA_028292315.1 Herminiimonas sp.
AAAGAAAGGCGGCGTGCTCCTGACAGGCCGCATGAATATGCCGCAACTTTTTGCGCTAACTAAACCAAACGAAGCTTCCAGGCCGATGGGATAACTGTGAACGGTCAACTATTTAGTTGATGACCGCACAGAAAAACACTTCGCTGCACCGAGGATATAAACTTCCAGCAATCTAAAATAACAATATTAATGTTCGCTAATAATTGTTGCCGGGTATAGCAAGATTAAAATTAATTACATTGGAACCCGGTAGCAGGCGATCGCATGCGGCAGGGACGCAGGGCGCGGAAGCGACGCGCTTGATGACGCGTTTTCTCTGATCAAGCGCGATTAAATGGATCAGTGCATGGTTAGGGCAACAAGATAAGGACCGAACTGGCCGCGGTCGATCAAATTATCTTTTATCGCACTAATGCGCGGTAGTCACATATTGAACAAAGCGTGCATGACAAGGGCGTCGTTTTCTATTGACGTATTTTGTAAATTGTTGTCACGTATATCGACCCAGCATCGACGCCATGTAATATCCTGTTTCATCAACTTCACAGCAGGCATGGCAATGCAGGAGCAGTTTCGTCGCTTGATAGAAGACCTTGATCAACTGGCCGATTGCGAAGCGTCGGTCGACGATATGGCTTTCGATGAATCACTGTCGGCGGCGCTGACGGTCGATCAGGTTGAATTTCTACTCGTACATTCGCAGCAACAGCATCCGACCGGTCTAGCCGTGTATTGCCGCTTTGGCCCGGTGCCGTCCGACGATGCCGTCAGAGTGCTTTACCGTCTGCTCGAAGTTAATCTGGCGTTATCCGCGAGCGGTACTGCGACGCTAGGCATCGAGTCGGAAAACCGGGACGTGGTGTATAGCTTCAAGGCCTCGCTTGCATCCGTCACTGCGTCGGCACTGTTGCAGGCGTTGCGGTATGTGGCGGAGCAGGCGCAGCAGTGGAGGATGGGCTATTTCCTTGATCATAACGCGCCGCCGCACACCAGCATGGAAGCGCATTTCAGCACGCTGGTCTGATTCATCAACCGGAGAAGTGAACGCATGAATTCCACAAATAGTGGTACTGGGGCAGGCAACCCGATAACACCGCCTTTTAACCCTCCAGCCACGAACAATCGCAACCCGTCGCACCAGTTGCCATCAACAGGAAACACCGGTGGGAACAAAGACCTAAGCGCGCGCGAGAAGCGCCGGGCAGTGAAAAAAAATTCACGCAAGGTGAAGATCGTTACAGGCGGGAAGCCTCGCCTGTCCGCCGAGGCAGTACGCCGACAGGCCGTACACGAGATCCGGGCGCAGCACGAACGCCTGAAAAAACTCGCACCGGTCGATGCATTGGACAAGGCGTCAGGCATAGCCGAAGGGAATGCGGACGTCGCCCCTGTGTCGCAGTCTACGGTTGAATACGGAAGCAAGCTGATACGTTGCGCGACGCACTACGGCACTGAACTGGCAAAATTGTCCTGGCGCTGGGGCTGTCGTGCGGCAGATGCGATGCTCCCGGCATTTCCCGGGGCCATGGCTGCTTCCCCGGACGATGTAATCACGCAGACCGAGATCGCCATTGAACGATGTAACGCGCGTGCCGACCAGAGCGGCAACTGCTTGCCCTCGCAGGTCGGGGTCCTACTTGCCGATTTGAAGAATGAATTTATCGTCCATATCAGCCCTTCTCTGGCAAAGCGCGATGACCAGTCGCTTGCCAATGTGATGATATTGATTGCCTATACCGATGAGTTCAGTGCACAAATTCAGCGAGACTTGCGCACGGTCCTGGAGAAACATGTAAAGCCGGGCGACTTATTACTGACAGCGCAACCTGCCCCTAAGCCAAACGTCCCTGCATGCCAGGAAATCCTGACATCGATACGCGGGATGGAGTGGATTGAAATGCAGCCCCCGGCACCACAGGGACCGCTGGATGAAGCCAAAAAAAAATCGGATCGTTTATTAATGACTGTGCTTGAGCTCGTCCACCCTGCGCTTTCGACAAAATTCCCGTCCATTGGCGAGATGCGACAAATGGCTTCCTCCGATTTGCGTAAAATGTATGTGAATGCCATTCGATATCTCAACAAAGGATTTTGGAGTAAGCTCAATAAGCCGGTCAGTGAGATTCGGCCATACGTGGACGAGTGCGAGAACGCATACGCTGCGTTTCGCGAAAAGCAACGGACAGAAGATGTGACTCGAATAAGCAGGATCGCAACGAAACTCACCGACACGGCTTCTCACAACCGGACGAAGTTCGTATTGCTTGAAGAACAATATGTATTGTCTTTAGCCTCTTCGTCGTTATTCAGTGAAAACGCAATTGTAGTGACGCATAAAAATCGCCCATTGAGCATTGGGCGCACTGTTCATGACAAACATCCCTTTTTAATCAACTATCTTGAGAATAGTTTGAAAGCCGAATATTCGCTCGAGTTCAGTCCTTCCCTGGCCCATCGTGCCGACCGGTCGCTCGCAGGTGTGACCATTCTTATTGCCGATACAAACCATAACTCGGAAGATACTCAAAAACGCATCGCCGACATCATCGATAAATTTCGCGTATCAGGAGACATACTTTTGCGCGAGAAAGCAGAAGACGTTGAATTGACGTCTGACGATTGTTTGGGGAAGAAGAAAAATTGTTTTGCGATCGATGACGCGGACATCAGAAAACCTGCTGATCTGTTTTATAAGGAAAGCAACGTATTTCTTTATGAAACATTCGACATTCTTCGCGCGGCAGGCATCCAGGGCATACCGTCGAACCGGGAGCTAAGCAGGTTGCGCCTGACGAACGAAATAGAGCCGACGCTTGAGATTTTTCTGGCCGACGTCAAACTTGACCGGGCGAAAGACGCCAAAGTACGCGCGAGTTATTCTGAACATTTGCGCGTTTATACAAAATTCCTTGAGCAGATAACTATCACAATAAAAGCGCGTGACCGAAATTTCTTTAAAAAGCTATCCACTCATGCGTCAGGTTCAGTTGCAACATTCGCGGTTCTGGGAGCCCTCCATGTTGCAAATCTTCGTGAGCGCGTGCTGTCCGAACTCGATGCGATTGTGATCTGGCCCAAAGGCTGGACTTTGCCGGATGTCGCGCTACAGCTTGATCCTGTTGATGGATACTGAGTTGAATGATCTGCCGGGACACACTGGCGCATCCTGATATGGTAGCCTGCGCACCGGGCTTGCTCTATTGGCTGCAGGCGCTGGAATTCCAATGCCTTTGCAAAGGAATCCTGCGCATACCGCTACGGCAGCGATCGATAAAAATTACGGAAAACTTCCGGTCAGACTATTTACGCAAAACCAGGTTGCCCGGCAAGCTGTGCAAATACGCTGCAATATTCTGAATGTCCTGGCGCGACAAGGGCTTGGCCTGCGCGCCCATGATCGCATTGCCGCGGCCATTCGCCCCGTCGCCGCCACGCTGGTACGCGACCAACGCCTGTTCGAGATAATCCCTGTGCTGCCCCGCGAGTTTCGGGTAGCTTGGATCGATCGGCGTGTTGTAGTCCTTGCCGTGGCAGGAGGCGCAGTTGAATTTGTCCGCCGCGGCTTTGCCGGCGTCAACCTTGCCGGCCGCGTGGGCATTGACGGATAAGGCGCACGAAGCCAGGATGATCATGGATGCAAAAATTGTTTTCATCATGTGCTCCGCTTATTTCTGCTGCGAGTAATAGGCCGCGACGTCGGCGATATCCTGATCCGACAGGCTGGCTGCGATACCGCGCATGCTGGGGTGCTTGCGATCGCCCTTTTTATAGGCATTCAGCGCGCTTTCAATGTATTTCGCCGACTGGCCGCCGATCATGGGAACCTGGTAGACCTCGGGGAACGCCGCTTTGTAACCCGGGATGCCGTGGCAGCCGATGCACATCGCAACTTTGTTATCGGCTGCCTTGGGATTGCCCACGACGTCCGCAGCTGCGGCAAAATGGGCAATACCCGCAAGCGCGAGAAATGCAAATAAATTTTTCATGTTAGCTGGGGTGGTTATTGCGAATTTAAAAGCGCGAATTTCAAAGCGCCTATACGAAGGCACAAATATTCAGGCGCGCGTGTTATGCGAATCAGGCTGGCCGAATGCGGACCCACTCAGTCCGCCTAACTACTGACCGATGTTGCTTCGCCACACCAAAACCGCTTGATTTTACCCCAAGACTCTCGCGCAGTCCATGACGATTCACTAACCGGCCAGGCCGCCGGGCAAGCGGGCGCGCCGCCGATCCTCCGCGCCGGCCGGGCCGTTTTGTGCCGCCATTCCCGCAGCGATTCTGAGCAGTCCGGACGCTCGCCGGCGCATCCCATTCGCTCATGGCGTTCAATATTGAAATTCAGCATGCCGAAAACCGAAACCGGTGCAGGTCCGTCATGGTTCCGGGTGCGGTCCATGAGAAATATCAAACAACGCACCCACCAGCCGTCCATATTAAAGGCGCGGCAGCCGGGCCGGCCCTGGGCACGGCGTCAATCTGAATCGGAGCTGAGCAAATGTCATTCAACACTGGAGCGACTTTGTACGATTCGGATGCGTCGTTCGAAGAATCGGTTTACGACAAGGTCAGCTGGCGGCTGATTCCGTTTCTGTTTCTTTGCTACGTGGTGGCGTATCTTGACCGCGTGAATGTCGGTTTCGCAAAAATCCAGATGCTGAACGATCTGAAGTTCAGCGAGACGGTGTACGGTCTGGGCGCCGGCATATTCTTCATCGGCTATTTCCTGTTCGAAGTGCCCAGCAATATCATTTTGCACCGGGTCGGCGCGCGCATATGGATCGCGCGCATCATGATTACCTGGGGCCTGATCTCCGCCGCGATGATTTATGTTACGACTCCGGCGACGTTTTACATCCTGCGGTTCTTCCTGGGCGTGGCCGAAGCCGGCTTTTTCCCCGGCATCATACTTTACCTGACCTACTGGTATCCGGCGCACCGGCGCGCCAGGATGACCGCACTATTCATGTCCGCCATCCCGGTGTCGGGCGTAATCGGCGGACCGCTGTCGGGATGGATCATGAAGGCGTTGCCGGGGGTTGGCGGCCTGGCGGGATGGCAGTGGATGTTTCTTATCGAAGCGATCCCTTCGATAATCGTGGGCCTGGCGGTGATTTTTTATTTGCCGGATCGCATACGCCATGCAAAATGGCTCACGGAGCCGGAAAAAAGAGTGCTCGAAGCAGGGATCGAGCGCGACACGATCGAGAAGACGGACTTGCCGTTGCGCCAGCTGTTTACCTATGGAAAAGTATGGCTGCTCGCACTGATCTATTTTTGCCTGGTGATGGGGCTGTACGGCATCAGCTTCTGGCTGCCGTCGCTCATCAAGGAAACCGGCGTACAGGATCCGCTGAGGATCGGGCTGCTGACCGTCATACCGTATGCGGCCGCGGTGGCCGGCATGGTGCTGACAAGCCGCAGCGCCGACCGGCGCCGCGAGCGCCGCCTGCATGTCGCGATCCCGGCCACGATTGGCGCCATCGGGCTCGTCCTGAGCGCACTGTATAGCCACAATACCCTGATTGCGATGGCGGCGCTGACCGTGGCCACGGCCGGCATCATTACTTCGCTGCCGCTGTTCTGGAGTTTGCCGACTGCCTTCCTCGGGGGCGTGGCGGCCGCTGCCGGCATCGCCCTGATCAATTCGCTGGGCAATCTGGCCGGCTTTGTCAGCCCGTATATGGTGGGCTGGATAAAGGACGCGACGCAAAGCACGAACATGGGCATGTACGCGCTGGCCGCTTCGCTGCTGACCGGTGCGATCCTGACCATGACGCTGTCGGGACGGCTGGTGAATCGATGAGCCTGCGCATTAGTGAAAACTCCCTATCACCGAGCGGGCCACCAGGTTCCAGCCATCGATCAGCACGAACATCAATACCTTGATCGGCAGTGAAATCATCGCCGGCGGCACCATCAGCATGCCAAGCGACATGAGTACGCTCGAGACGATCAGGTCGATCATGATGAAGGGCAGGAAAATCACGAACCCGATCTGGAATGCCGTCTGCAGTTCGCTCAGCATGTACGCCGGTACCAGGTGAATCAGGCTGACGTCTTCAAGCCGTTCCGGTTTTGCAGTGCCCGATAATTCAAGCATGAGCAGCAAATCCGGCTCACGGGTCTGGCGGATCATGAAACCGCCGACCTGCGCCGCGGCGATGTCGAATGCCTGCTGTCCCGGCATGGCGCCGCTGCTGTAAGGCTTGTAGGCTTTTTCATTGATGTCGTTCAACACCGGCATCATGGTGAACAGGGTCAGAAACAGCGCCAGGCTGACCAGTACCTGGTTGGGTGGCGTTTCCTGCATGCCGATCGCATGCCTCAACATCGAAAGCACGATGATGATGCGGGTGAACGCGGTCATGGTGATCAGGATTGCGGGCGCAAGGCTCAGCACGGACAACAGCAGCAGGATGCGGATCGGTGTAGCCATGTCGGCGCCGCCCACGCTGTCCGCGCTTCCGGTGAAACGGATGTCGACGCCCGGCATGCCCTGCCCGGCGGCGAAGGCCAGGCCGCAGACAGGCAGTAGCAAACCGAGCGCAATCAGCGTCCGCGACCAATGGCGATCTGAACTCATGCGTGACGATCATCCCCGGCAGCGTGGCCCGGTTCAGGCCTGGGCTCATCGAATTCCGTCAGCTTGACCAGGCTTTCTCCCGACTGCGCAAAAACGATTTCACGATTTCGATAGACCACGACGTGCACCATGGTGCGCGGCGCCACACGAACCGACTCGATAATCCTTAACTCTTTCCGGGCCGGCGCGAATCCCGGTATCCTGACGGCCATCCGCTTGCGCAGAAAATACAGCACGGCGGCCACGACGGCGAGGATCAGGATCGTCACGCCGAATGAATACGCGGCCTGCGACGCGAAGCTGGCCTGCTCCTGCCGGAATGGGATGGCGGCGCCGGAATTCGCGGTGGCGCCCAATGCCGCGAACGGGACCAGAAGCAGCAGCATCGGGGCGCGCAGGCATCGCCGTGCCCTGCGCCAGCCCTGGCCCCCGGCCGGCCCTGTCGCCGCCATGCGATCAGGCGGCCGCATGGTCAATCTCGGTGATCTGTACGCCCAGACAATCGTCGACCACCACCAGCTGGCCGCGGGCCACAGTCTTGCCATCCAGTTGCAAGTCCACCAGGGCATTGGCCGGACAATTCAGCTTGAGGACGGAACCATCCTTCAGCCCGAACAATTCCGCTACCGTGATTTCGCCCTCCCCTACCATTGCATGCACGCGTACCTTGACGCCGCCGATCAGGCCCAGATTGCCTTTCAACAGGGTATCGCCACCGGTGGCCTGGTCCGGGATGGCTTGTAACGTCACTGGCTGGACCAGGGCCGGTTCGCGGCCGTGCGGTTCTCTCGGCATGGTTATTTCCCTATTCACAAAGTTGAACGGCTTTGGTCCCATCCCGCAGTCCGAGATAGGCGCCGCACCATGCCGGGCTTCCAGCGCCGCGGACTTTCATCGGCTGCCCCAATCCGGTCTCGAGACGGACCACCTGTCCCGGCGCGAGGCCGGCCAGATCCGATAGGCTGAGCACCGCGCTTCCCGCCTCGATCATGAATGATACGCCCGTATCGGCGAGCGCCGCGCGGCGCGTCGACAATGCCTGAGCGGCGCCGCGCGGAACACCACGTTTCACCCAGGACCGCACCATGTCGGGCGCCAGATAGAGCGCCGCATCGATCTGTTCAATGGTCAGCGCCACGACGACCGCACCCTCGCCCCTGGCGGAGGAAATCGGCGGCGCATCGTATTCGGTGAATGACGCGCCATGCGGCGGCGCGCCGGACGCCGCTGCTGCCGCTGCTGCCGCGATTATGCGTTCGAGCAGATCCCGCAGCATCCGGCAGGTCAACTGCATGGCCAGGGGATCGGCGGCCATGGCGGGCGCGGCCGCGGGGTCCCTGACGGCGGACGCATACAGGGCCGGCAACAAACGCGGCGCGAAGCGGATCGCGCATAAGTGCTTGCCGCCGCTATCCCGGCACCCGAGGAACTGCTGCTGAAATAGCGCCCGCGGCGCGTCGGCCGCTTCGAATTCATAGCCATTGCGCAGGATGATTGCGGGCTCCGGGCTCTTGCCCGCACCCAGCCACTTTGCGCGCCAGCCGGTGAGCCCCTCTTGCAAGGGCTGGCGCAGCTGCTCGATTTCAGACCGGCCCCATAGCGTGAATAAACGGACCGCCATCAGTGCTTCCCTCGCATATCGAATGCCTGCTGGATCATTTCATTTGCCGCGGTCACGATTTGCGAAGATGCCTGGTAGCCGCGCTGGATCACGATCAACTCTGAAAACTGCCCGGTCAGATCGACGTTGGATGCTTCAATGCTGCCTGCCGCCAGCTTGCCGAACAATGAGGTTCCCGGTGAGCCGACGACGGGTTCGCGATCGGATCCATTGACGTACACGTTATCCCCTTCGGCGTCGAGATCGGGCAGGAAATCGAACCAGGCCAGCGCCAGCCGTCCTGCCTTATCCGTTTGGCCGTTTGAATAATTCAGGACAATATAACCGTCGGCGTCATAAGTCAGCCCGGTCATGGTTCCCGCCGCGCGCCCGTCCGCCGACAGCAACCTGGCGCTCGAATCGGCGCCGGAAGTAAAACCGGTCAGTCCCGCGAACTTACCCGGGTCGCCGAAATCGAAAACGATATGCTGCGCCTCGGCGCCGGCCGGCGCATAGTCGAAGGCCAGCTTGTCAAACCCGGCCTCGGGCGAGCCGGCGCCATCGAATCGTATTTCGCCGGAGGCCACCGTCGCATCGGCCTGATCCTTCAACGTCACCTGCCAGCCGCGTTGCGCCATGCTGCCGCTGCCGTTGCTGCTGGCGCTGAAAGTAGCTTTCAGCATGTGGCTCCGGCCGCTGCCGTCATGGACCGCGATATCGGAGATGGCGTGGGTCCGGTCCGCATCGGCGGCCGACAAATTCCCTTCCAGCTTTACGAGCGTGGTCGAGGCCGGCGCACTCACCCGCAGCGGCGCAACGCTGAAATCCGAGAGCTGGCCGCCGTCCTTCAGCACCGCCACCCGCGCCCCCGTGTCGCGCGTAGCCAGGAAGCCGTCCCGGTCAAGCTCAAACTGTCCGGCGCGCGTATAAAACTGTTTGCCGTCCTTGCGGACAATGAAGAAGCCATTACCGTCGAGCGCCGCATCCTGTTGATTGCCGGTTTGCCGCAACTCGCCCTGATTGAACAGGATGCTGCTCCGGCCGGCGTCTACACCGCTGCCTGTGCCCGTCCCCAGCGAATCGTGATAATAGGACAGGTCCCGGAATTGCAGGACCGAGCGCTTGAAGCCCGGTGTATTCAGATTGGCGACATTGGCGCTGACGTTATTGAGACCGCGGGCAAACGTCATCAGTCCGGTCAGTCCCGCATGAAGCGATTCCAGCATGTCGGCCTCCTAGCGAATGTTGCTGATTTGCGAAAGCGGGACGGCGGTCAGCAGGCTGCCGTCTTCCCGTTTCACCGTGATCAAGGCTTGCGAATCGCGGAAGCCGAGCGCGCTGACCTGGCCGGTGGCAACGCTGCCGTCAGCGGCGGCGATATCGACCGTGCGGTTGAGCAATCCAATCGCCTGACTGGACGACTGGATGCTGAGCAAGGTGTCGAGCCGCTCGTTCGACTGACGCGTCTGTTCGAGCGTCGTGAATTGCGCAAGCTGGGCAATGAATTGCTGATTGTCCAGCGGCTTCAGCGGATCCTGGTAATTCAATTGCGTGAGCAAAATTTTTAGGAAATCCTCGAGCCCGAGACTGCTCACCGGCGCGGCGGTCTTGCCGGGAAGAGGTGCGCTGCCTATCGATTCAATCGCCATGCTGCCGCTCCTTGTTCAAATGATTCGAATGCCGTTGAGGCTCATGCCCGCGAGCGGATTGCCGCTTTCCCTGAATACGGCACGCACGCCGGCGGCAAGGCGCGCTACGCTGTCCGGGTCATGTGCCGGCGCGCTGTCACGCAGCCATACATACACCCCTTCCGCAGTAGCGGCGACATGGATGTTTTTCCGTGGCCATTGCTTGCCGGTCAGTTTTTCCAGGATTGCGGCCAGTTGCCGGCAGTGTTCGATCTGCGGCATGCGAGCCGCAGCGCCGGATGCTTCGCTCGAAGCCCCGCACAGAACACTGGCGGCGGCCGCGGATTGCAGCGCCTGCTGCACCCGGGATGCCCCCTCGACGTTTGGCCGCACCGGCGCGGCAGGGATCGCGGCGATGCCCGGCTGCGCCGCGCCGGCGCCGGGCATCGCCTTCATTGCCGGGCCCGGCACAGGACGAGCAACCGCATGCGCGGGGCGAACCTGAAGGGTTTGTTGTCCCGGCAGGCCGCGCTGCGCCGGCGACACGGCGACCGCATTCCCCACCGAACGAAAGCGATCAAGCGCCGCGGTCTGCAGTGCTTCAAAAACCTTGCTCCATGCGCGGGTTCCGCCAGCGAGGCCACGCCCCGCAGGATCGATGCGATCAGTGCGAGCCGGTACAAGGTCTCCGGATTGCGTGACGCCGGACTGCGC
>JAQGMO010000150.1 GCA_028292315.1 Herminiimonas sp.
CAGTTTTACTTCCGCACCACGGACGTGACTGGTTCGATCGAGTTGCCGAAGGATAAAGAGATGGTCATGCCAGGCGACAACGTGTCGATCACGGTCATGCTGATCAACCCGATCGCGATGGAAGAAGGCTTGCGCTTCGCTATCCGTGAAGGCGGTCGTACCGTCGGCGCCGGCGTCGTTGCAAAAATCATCGAGTAATTGAATCCTCGATCGCGCCGTCGGCCAGACTTCGGCGGCGCGATTTTGACGGTTCAGGTAAAGTGTTTAATCGTAGGGGCGTAGCTCAACTGGCAGAGCGTCGGTCTCCAAAACCGAAGGTTGGGGGTTCGAGGCCCTCCGCCCCTGCCACCGTTTCAGGTGTAGGGCACCGAAAGTGAAAGTGTATGTCTAATCAACCTGTGCAAACCGTCAGCACGTCGGCCGACAAGGCAAAAGTCGTTTTGGCGGTTTGTGCCGCAATCGCTGGTGTAATCGGTTTCTATTTCCTTTCTGATAAGCCGACCATCGTGCGTGCAGGTGCGCTGGTAGCCGGTTTGATCGCCGCAATCGGGCTTGCATGGACTTCCGTATCGGGCCAGAGCTTTCTGAACTTCGCGAAGGAAGCGATTCGCGAAACCAAAAAAGTGGTTTGGCCGACCCGCAAGGAAGCTTTGCAAATCACGGCAATCGTTTTCGCATTTGTCCTGATCATGGCAATTTTTCTGTGGGGCACCGACAAATTGCTTGAATTTCTGTTGTACGACCTAATTCTCGGCTGGAAACAATGATGAGCGAAAATCTGCAGGACGGCGCTCCAAGTGCGCCAGCAGCATCCGCACCCGCCGGCAAAAAGCGCTGGTATGTCGTGCACGCTTACTCCGGAATGGAAAAGAGCGTGCAGCGCGCCCTGACCGAGCGGATCACTCGCGCCGGCATGGAAGATCAGTTTGGACAGATTTTGGTGCCGACTGAAGAAGTCATCGAAGTCAAGAATGGCCAGAAATCGGTAACAGAACGACGTTTCTTTCCCGGCTATGTGCTGGTTGAAATGGAAATGACCGACGAGACCTGGCATCTGGTAAAGAACACCAATAAAGTCACCGGTTTCATCGGTGGCAAGTCGAACAAGCCAACGCCGATTCCGCCGCATGAAGTCGACAAGATCATGCACCAGATGCAGGAAGGCATTGAAAAGCCGCGGCCGAAGGTGTTGTACGAAGTAGGCGAACTGGTGCGCATCAAGGATGGCCCGTTTACCGACTTCAACGGGAATGTCGAAGAAGTCAATTACGAAAAATCGCGGGTGCGCGTTTCCGTCACGATTTTCGGCCGTGCGACGCCGGTGGAACTGGAATTCGGCCAGGTCGAAAAGGTTTGATCATTAGCAGCAGGCGCATGCCGGGGCGTCGCGCATCGGCCGACCCAAGCCGATGAAGCAAGCCAGGCGCAGTATTGAAGTAACAGGTTCAAACAGAAACAGCATCAAGAAGCATCAAGAAGCATCAAGAAGCATCAACCGAGGAGCCCCAGTACACTGCAACCTTGCAGCAGAGCGGGCGCTAACACTCAATAACGTGGAGCCAACATGGCAAAGAAAATCATCGGTTTTATCAAGCTGCAAGTGCCAGCTGGTAAAGCCAATCCGTCCCCCCCGATCGGCCCGGCCCTGGGTCAGCGCGGCCTGAACATCATGGAATTCTGTAAGGCGTTCAACGCCCAGACCCAGGGTGTTGAACCAGGTTTGCCAATTCCGGTCGTGATCACCGCCTTTGCGGACAAGTCTTTCACTTTCGTGATGAAGACGCCGCCTGCGACGATCCTGATCAAGAAAGCGGCCGGCATTACCAAAGGTTCGCCGAAGCCGCATACCGACAAGGTCGGCAAGATCACCCGCCAGCAAGCGGAAGAAATCGCAACAACGAAACGGCCGGATCTGACGGCCGCCGACATGGATGCGGCTGTGCGTACGATCGCCGGCTCCGCTCGTTCCATGGGCATCACGGTGGAGGGTCTGTAATGGCTAAGTTATCCAAGCGCGCTAAAGAGATCAAGGCCAAGGTTGATCGCACCAAGGCTTATCCGTACGACAACGCGATTGCGCTGATCAAGGAATGCGCAACCGCCAAGTTCAATGAATCGATCGACGTATCGGTTCAACTTGGCGTCGATGCCAAGAAATCCGACCAGGTCGTGCGCGGTTCCGTCGTGCTGCCAGCCGGCACCGGCAAGACCGTGCGTGTCGCCGTATTCGCAACCGGCGACAAGGCCGAGCAGGCGAAAGCCGCCGGCGCCGACATCGTCGGTATGGAAGATCTGGCCGAGCGCATCAAGGCCGGCGACATGCCTTTCGATATCGTGATCGCATCGCCGGACACCATGCGTGTTGTCGGTACCCTGGGTCAGATTCTCGGACCGCGCGGCATGATGCCGAATCCGAAAGTCGGCACCGTGACGCCGGACGTCGCGACCGCCGTCAAGAACGCAAAGGCTGGTCAAGTGCAATACCGTACCGACAAGGCCGGTATCATCCACGCGACCATTGGCCGTAAATCGTTCAGCGATGCAGACCTGAAAACGAATCTGCTGGCACTGATCGAAGCATTGAATAAAGCCAAGCCGGCGACCAGCAAGGGTGTTTACCTGCGCAAGGTTGCCTTGTCTTCCACGATGGGCGCGGGTGTCCGCGTCGATCAGGGATCGCTGGCGGCTTAAGTTGTGAATCAAGTCCCCGTGCCGTTGATGGCATGGGGCGGATCTTTGGGCTGGACCTGATTCAATTCGATGAGGGTCCAGGCAATCAAAGACCGTTGGGCGGCGTGCACGCAGGCTGTGCACAAAGTTAAACCGTCGGCCATGCCACAGATTTTGGCTGGCCCGCACCCAACGCAGATGGTGAACCCGAACAAGTTTTGCAGTTTCATCGCACCACTGCCGCATCGTGGCCGCACTGAACTCCTAACTTCGGACGCCGTGTTCGAACCGATGTAAGGTAAGCAACCAAAGGGTTGTGTCGTAACCGAGCATCATTTTTGGAGGTTGACCGTGGGTCTCAATCTGAATGACAAAAAGGCCGTAGTCGCCGAAATCTCTGCCAAGGTCGCATCGGCACAGACCATCGTCGTGGCCGAATATCGTGGCATCCAGGTTGGTCACTTGACGCAACTGCGCGCCAAAGCGCGTTCCCAGGGGGTGTACCTGCGCGTGTTGAAAAACACGCTTGCACGTCGCGCCGTCGAAGGAACCGCGTTTGCTGGCCTTGCCTCCGAAATGACCGGCCCGTTGATCTATTCGATCTCTGAGGACGCCGTTGCAGCAGCAAAAGTCATCAGCGATTTTGCTAAAACCAACGACAAACTGGTTATCAAGGCAGGCAATTACGCAGGCAAGCCGCTGGATACAGCGGGAGTTGCTGCGTTGGCCAATATTCCGAGCCGTGAAGTTCTGCTGTCCCAGCTGTTGGGGATCATGCAGGCGCCGGTTTCCGGATTTGCCCGCGCACTGGCTGCACTTGCAGCGAAAAACGGGGGCGATGCTCCGGCCGAAGAAGCAGCACCGGCCGAAGCGGAAGCACCAGCAGCCTGATCCGGCGATTCATTTCGCCGGGACGGCCGCAGCGTTTTACGCGTCAGTACCGATCAGATGTAAATATCGAATCAATTTAGGAGTTTCAAATGGCAATTAGCAAAGACGACATTCTCGAAGCAGTAGGCGCGATGTCTGTAATGGACCTGAATGACCTGGTCAAGGCATTCGAAGAAAAATTTGGCGTATCCGCAGCAGCAATGGCGGTTGCCGGTCCCGCAGCTGGTGGTGCCGGTGCAGCGGTTGCTGAAGAGCAAACCGAATTCACCGTGACGCTGACTGATTTCGGCGCCAACAAAGTGGGCGTAATTAAAGCAGTCCGCGAAATCACCGGCCTTGGCCTGAAAGAAGCGAAGGACCTGGTTGACGGTGCACCGAAGCCAGTCAAGGAAGGTGTTTCGAAGGCAGATGCTGAAACAGCAAAGAAAAAGCTGGAAGACGCTGGCGCGAAAGCCGAAATCAAGTAATTTCGACTTGCAAGCGCTATTTTCCGGCGCCTGAGTCAAAGCGCGGAACCCTTTCAAAAGAAGGGTTCGGCTTTGGCTCCTTTGTCGTTTTCGGCGTTTGGAAAATGCGTGCCGACCGGTTCGCCGATTTAACCCGGCCTGGCGGTTGAAATAAAGATGGTGCAGTTGTTTCGTCAGTATGCAGTGGATGTTGCAGTTTGCGTGTTAGCACATAGATCGTTGTCTGTCGGTTGGAGGAGTTAAGTGTTGATATCTGCCTCTGACGATGCACTTCTGGAAACGCAGTTGGTGCAGGCATTCAACATAATTAGTCCTCAATTTAACCGGTTTGAAGGGTGAAGACTTGAGGTTTCACAGATTCGGGTAACTGAATGCCCGCATCGAATCCTGAATTCTCTATCCTTCCTGTCACTCATGGAGTGTTCATGCACTACTCATTTACTGAGAAGAAGCGCATTCGCAAGTCATTCGCAAAACGCGCTAACGTTCACCAGGTTCCGTTCTTGCTGGCGACTCAGCTTGAATCATATCTTGGTTTTTTGCAAGCGGACAAAGTGCCGTCCCAGCGCAAAAATGAAGGCTTGCAATCCGCCTTCACGTCGATTTTCCCGATCGTGTCGCACAATGGCTTTGCGCGTCTCGAGTTCCTGTCATACGTGCTCGGCGATCCGCCTTTCGACGTCAAGGAATGCCAGCAGCGCGGACTGACCTTTGCGTCGCCGCTGCGCGCCAAGGTGCGCCTGGTCATCCTGGACAAGGAATCGCCGACCAAGCCGGTTGTCAAGGAAATGAAAGAGCAGGAAGTCTACATGGGCGAACTGCCGCTTATGACGACCACCGGTTCATTCGTCATCAACGGCACTGAACGCGTCATCGTATCCCAGTTGCATCGTTCGCCGGGCGTGTTCTTCGAACATGACCGCGGCAAGACGCACTCTTCCGGCAAGCTGCTGTTCTCGGCGCGGATCATTCCGTACCGCGGCTCCTGGCTCGATTTCGAATTCGTTCCGAAAGACATCCTGTTCTTCCGCGTCGATCGCCGCCGCAAGATGCCTGTGACGATCCTGCTCAAGGCAATCGGCATGACGGTCGAGCAGATCCTCGCCAACTTCTTCGTGTTCGACAATTTCACGCTGCGCTCCGAAGGCGCCGAAATGGAATTCGTCGCGGAGCGTTTGCGTGGTGAAGTCGCGCGTTTCGATATCAGCGACAAGTCGGGCAAGGTTATCGTTGCGAAAGACAAGCGTATCAATGCAAAGCATGTGCGCGAGATCGAAGCCGCCGGCATCAAGCATATTTCCGTGCCTGAAGACTATTTGCTCGGCCGCGTATTGGCGACGAACATTGTCGACTCGGAAACGGGCGAAGTGATCGCGAACGCCAATGACGAATTGACCGAAGAATTGCTCGGCCGTCTGCGCGAAGCCAACGTGTCGGATATCCAGACGCTGTACACCAACGACCTGGACCAGGGTGCGTATATTTCGCAGACCCTGCGCATGGACGACACCGCCGACCAGATGGCTGCCAAGGTCGCCATTTACCGCATGATGCGGCCAGGCGAACCGCCGACCGAAGATTCGGTGGAAGCGCTGTTCAACGGCCTGTTCTACAACGAAGACCGGTATGATCTGTCGGCCGTCG
>JAQGMO010000184.1 GCA_028292315.1 Herminiimonas sp.
ATAACAATGCCGGCAATGGCGAAACCGGTCTGGCAGCTTTGCTCAAGGCCAAACGCGTGCGCAAGATCATTTGCTCTTTTCCGCGCCAGGCCGATTCGCATGTGTTCGATGCGCTGTATCGCGCCGGCGAGATCGAGCTGGAACTAACCCCGCAGGGAAATTTGGCCGAGCGCATTCGCGCCGCCGGGGCCGGCATCGGCGGCTTCTTTTCGCCTACCGGCTACGGCACGCTACTGGCCGAAGGCAAGGAAACGCGTTTGATCAATGGTCGGCACTATGTGCTTGAAGCGCCTATTCATGCCGATTTCGCCTTGATCAAGGCGCATCGCGGCGATCGCTGGGGTAATCTGGTCTATCGGAAAGCCGCGCGCAATTTCGGGCCGATCATGGCGATGGCGGCCAAGTGCACGATTGCGCAGGTATCGGAAGTGGTCGAACTTGGACAACTTGATCCGGAAGCGATCATTACCCCCGGTATTTTCGTACAGCGTATTGTCGCCCAGGAGAAGGTAGCATGAAGCGTTTAACCCGCGACCAGATGGCCGCCCGCGTGGCGCAGGATATTCCCGAGGGTGCTTATGTGAACCTGGGAATCGGACTGCCGACCGTGGTCGCTAATCATTTACCGAAAGACCGCGAAATCTTCCTGCATAGCGAAAACGGTTTGCTCGGCATGGGGCCGGCCCCCGCCCCGGGCCAGGAAGATGAAGACCTGATCAACGCCGGCAAGCAACCGGTGACGCTGCTGACCGGCGGCGCCTACTTTCACCACGGCGATTCGTTTGCCATGATGCGCGGCGGCCATCTCGATATTTGCGTGCTGGGCGCGTTCCAGGTGTCGGCCACCGGCGATCTGGCAAACTGGCATACTGGTGCGCCGGACGCCATCCCGGCCGTCGGCGGCGCAATGGACCTGGCGCTCGGAGCAAAGAAAGTATTTGTGATGATGGAGCATCAGACCAAAAGCGGTGAAAGCAAGATCGTCGCACAATGCACCTATCCTTTGACCGGTATCGGCTGCGTGACGCGCATCTATACCGACCTGGCGGTGCTCGATGTCACCCCGGACGGGCTGGCGGTGCATGAAATACTGTCGGACCTCGGGTTCGACGCCTTGCAGGAATTGACCGGCATACCGCTGCTGGATCGGCGCAACAGGGATTGATCGCCGAAAGTTATTGAATGTTGAGCCATGTTGTTGAACGTTGAACGTTGAACGTTGAACTCTGAACTCTGAACTCTGAACTCTGAACTTTAACCATTTTCCAAAAACAATCATGATCGAAGCCTTTATCTGTGATGCTATTCGTACCCCCATCGGCCGCTATGGCGGGGCGCTCAAGGACGTGCGCGCCGACGACCTCGGGGCGGTTCCGTTGCGCGCGCTGATGGCGCGCCATCCCGGGATGGACTGGAGCGCGGTGCAGGAAGTCATCTACGGCTGCGCCAACCAGGCCGGCGAAGATAACCGCAACGTGGCACGCATGTCGGCATTGCTGGCCGGCTTGCCGCAGGAAGTGCCGGGCGCCACCATCAATCGTCTGTGCGGCTCGGGCATGGATGCGGTCGGCACGGCGGCGCGCGCGATCAAATCGGGTGAAACCGGCCTGATGATCGCCGGTGGCGTGGAATCGATGACGCGTGCCCCGTTCGTCATGGGCAAGGCCAACAGCGCTTTTTCCCGCAACGCCGCAATCTTCGACACGACCATCGGCTGGCGTTTCGTCAATCCATTAATGAAGTCGCTGTACGGCGTCGATGCGATGCCCGAGACCGCCGAGAATGTGGCCACCGACTACAACATCAGCCGCGCCGACCAGGATCTGTTTGCAGTGGCCAGCCAGAATAAGGCGGCGGCTGCGCAAAAGAACGGCATTTTGGCGGAAGAAATCACGCCGGTTGTGATCCCGCAGAAAAAAGGCGAGTCGATCACGGTACTGAATGACGAGCATCCGCGCGCCACCAGCGTGGAAGCGCTGGCCAAATTGAAGGGCGTGGTACGCCCGGACGGCAGCATTACCGCCGGCAATGCATCCGGCGTGAATGACGGCGCCTGCGCCCTGTTGCTGGCCAGTGAGGCGGCAGCATCGCGCCATGGCCTGGTGCCGAAGGCACGCATCCTCGGGATGGCGACCGCCGGCGTTGCGCCGCGCGTGATGGGCATCGGCCCGGCGCCGGCCAGCCAGCAATTGCTGCAACGGCTGGGCATGACGATCGACCAGATGGATGTGATCGAACTGAATGAAGCGTTTGCGGCGCAGGGACTTGCGGTAACGCGCGCGCTCGGCTTGCAGGACAATGACCCGCGCGTCAATCCGAACGGCGGCGCGATCGCATTGGGCCATCCGCTCGGCATGAGCGGCGCCCGGCTCATCACCACGGCGATGTACCAGTTGCATCGCAGCGGCGGCCGCTTCGCGCTATGCACGATGTGCATCGGCGTTGGCCAGGGAATTGCCGTGATTATCGAGCGCGTTTAAGTACGCGTCTGAGTGCGCGTTTGAGTTCGATCCTCCCTTTGGGGAGGTTGTTGCAAGGGGCGCCTGCAAAAGCGCCCGGTCTGATCCAATATAGAACGGAGACTTCAATGTCCGACCCAGCACAGTACCGCCGTTCAAGGCAAGGCACCCAGCCTGAATACTTGTATGAACCGTATGCCTCCACGCAAAAGCGCTCACCCGCCAAGCCCCTGATCATCCTGCCGCAAACCTTGTCCGAAGTGACCGGACCCGTATTCGGCCATGACGATGTCAAGGCGGGCGACAATGACCTGACCCGTCAGCATGGCGGCGATCCGATCGGCGAACGCATCGTCGTGAGCGGTCGGGTACTCGATGAAAATGGCAAGCCGGTTGCCAATTCCCTGGTCGAAATCTGGCAAGCCAACGCGGCTGGCCGGTATCCCCACAAGAATGACAATCATGATGCGCCGCTCGACCCGAACTTCAGCGGCGGCGGTCGAACCCTGACCGATGCCGAAGGACGCTACCGGTTTCTGACGATTAAGCCGGGCGCCTATCCGTGGGGTAATCATCACAATGCCTGGCGCCCCGCGCATATCCATTTTTCCCTCTTCGGATTGGCGTTCGCCACGCGACTGGTGACGCAAATGTATTTTCCCGGTGATCCGCTGCTGCCCTATGACCCGATGTATACCAGTATCCCCGACGACATGGCGCGCAATCGCCTGATTTCCACGTTTGACTGGGAAACGACATCGCCGGAATATGCGCTCGGATATCGTTTTGATATTATTCTGCGCGGACGCAACGCCACGCCGATGGAGAAATAACATGAGCCTGCAACAAACGTCATCGCAAACGATCGGACCTTATCTGCATATCGGAACCGACTGGATGAACACGCCAAACCTGGCGGGCGAACAGGCGAGCGGCGAGCGCATCGTCATAGAAGGACGCCTGTTCGACGGCAACGCCAACCCGATAACGGATGGACTGATCGAGATCTGGCAGGCCAATGCACATGGAAAATATGCGCATCCGGAAGATACCCGCGACCTGCCGCTCGAGACCGGATTTCGCGGCTTTGGCCGGGTACCTACCGACGCGTATGGTTTTTTCCGCTTCACCACGGTGAAGCCGGGCCGGGTGCCGGGCCCGGACGGCAAGCTGCAGGCGCCGCATATTTCGGTCGCCATTTTTGCGCGCGGGCTGCTCAAGCAACTGACGACCCGCCTGTATTTTCCCGACGGCGAAGGCAACGCCGACGACCCGGTGTTGAGCATGGTGCCGGCCGAGCGACGCGCTACGCTGGTCGCGCGCGCAGTGGCGGCCCGGCCCGGCGTACTGGAATGGAATATCGCAATCCAGGGCGATGCCGGCGGCCAGGGTGAAACCGTGTTCTTTTCCATTTAATCCGCATTGGCGTCAGGGTCCCCGGCCGGAAATCAGTTTCTCCTGTCGACAACCGGCGATATGATCATGAACACTTTCAACCTGACCGGTCCGATGTTTTCCACCGATGCGATGCAGCGCGTGTTTTCCGACCATGCCTGTGTCCAGCGCATGCTCGACTTCGAAGCCGCGCTGGCGCGGGCCGAGGCGCACCGGGGTGTCATACCTGCCGGCGCGGCAGCCGGCATCGCGGCCAGCTGCGATGCGCGGCTGATCGATCTCGCGGCGCTCGCGGATGCCGCGGCGCCGGCCGGCAATCTCGCCATTCCGCTGGTCCGGCAGCTTACCGCGCTGGTCGCCGCCAATGATCCGGAGGCGGCGAAGTATGTGCATTGGGGAGCCACCAGCCAGGATGTGATCGATACCGGCGCGGTACTGCAGTTGCGCGAGGCATTCGATCATATCGATGCCGACCTGGCGCTGCTGGCCGACGCGCTGGCACAGTTGGCGGAGCGGCACAAGCATACGGCGGTGATCGGGCGGACCTGGATGCAGCATGCGCTGCCGACCACCTTCGGCCTCAAGGCGGCGGGCTGGCTCGATGCGATGCTGCGTCACCAGGAACGGCTGGCCGAATTGCGGGCGCGCGTGCTGGCGCTGCAGTTCGGCGGCGCGGCCGGCACGCTCGCCAGCCTCGGGGCGGAAGGATTGCCGGTCGCGCAAAGCCTGGCGCTGGAACTCGGACTTGCCCTGCCTGCGACGCCCTGGCACACCCAGCGCGACCGGATGGCCGAAGCCGCCACGGCGTTCGGCTTGCTGACCGGGAGCCTGGGCAAGATGGCGCGCGACATTTCCCTGCATATGCAAACCGATGTCGCCGAGGCTGCCGAGCCGGCCGCGCCGGGGCGCGGCGGTTCCTCCACCATGCCGCACAAACGCAATCCGGTCGGCTGCGCGGTCGCGCTGGCGGCTGCGGTGCGGGTGCCGGCCCTGGTTTCTGTCATGCTATCGGGAATGGTTCAAGAGCATGAGCGCGGACTCGGCGGCTGGCAAGCCGAATGGGAAACCCTGCCGCAGATCGTGCGGCTGACCGCCGGCGCGTTGCGCCAGATGCGGCAGGTGGCAGCAGGCCTTACGATCGATGCGGCGCGCATGCGCGCCAACCTCGATGCCACCCATGGTCAGATCATGGCGGAAGCGGTCACGCTGGCGCTTGGCGCTAAAATCGGGCGGATGGCGGCGCATCATCTGGTTGAAAAAGCCTGCCGCCAAGCCGCTGCCGACGGCCGCCACCTGCGCGACGTGCTGGCCGTGGACGAACCGTTCAGCGCCGAACTATCGGGCGCAGGCATATCGGCCGCCGAGCTGGACCGGCTATTCGATCCGGCCGGCTATACCGGGGAAGCGGCGGCATTCGCCGATCGCGTTTTGCAGATTTATCACAGCCGCAAGGCTGGATTTCACAAGGAGTAAGCTCATGCCTATCGCACAAGCAGGGAATGGCCGTTTGCACTACCGGATCGAAGGCCGGGACGACCGGCCGGTCCTGATATTGTCCAACTCGCTCGGCACCACGCTCGACATGTGGGCGCCGCAGATGCCGGCCCTGCTTGAACACTTCCGGGTCTTGCGCTACGATGCGCGCGGCCACGGACAATCGGAGGTGACGCCGGGCCCGTACAGTATCGCGCAACTGGGCGGCGACGTGATCGCCCTGATGGATCATGCCGGCATCGGGCGCGCGCATTTTTGCGGCTTGTCGATGGGCGGCATGGTGGGAATGTGGCTTGCCGCAAACCACCCGTCGCGCATCGACCGGCTGGTGCTGTGCAACACCGGGGCGCGCATCGGCACGCCGGAAGTGTGGAATGCGCGCATTGACAAGGTGAATGGCGAAGGCATGCGGGCGATAATTCCCGCCGTGCTTGATCGCTGGTTCACGGCGGATTTTCAGGCGCAAGCGCCAAGCCAGGTCGATACCGTGCGCGCAATGCTGCTGAATTGCGATCCTGCCGGCTATGGCGCCAACTGCGCCGCGGTACGCGACCAGGACCAGCGCGACGGATTGGGCGGAATCGTTGCGCCGACCCTGGTGATCGCAGGCACGCATGACCTGGCTACGTCGCCGGATGACGGTCGGCTGGTGGCGCGAAATATTCCGGGCGCGCAGTACATCGAACTGAATGCCGCGCATTTGTCGAATTGGGAAGTCGCGCAGACTTTCACCACGCAGGTTGTGAATTTTTTAACCGCATGATTTTTGACCGAGTATAAAACAGGGGACAGGCGATGGATGAGCAGGAACGTCATGCAAACGGAATGGCGGTGCGCCGCGCGGTACTGGGCGATGCGCATGTCGACCGGGCGCAAGCAAAACGCACCGAACTTACCACGGAATTTCAGGACCTGATCACGCGCTATGCGTGGGGTGAAATCTGGACCCGTCCCGGCCTGCCGCGGCATACGCGCAGCCTGATGACGATCTCCATGATGGTCGCGCTGAATCGCGAGGAAGAATTGAAGCTGCACCTCAGGGCCGCCGCCAATAACGGTGTCACCCGCGACGAAATCAAGGAAGCGCTGATGCAGGCGGCAATTTACTGCGGGGTGCCGGCGGCAAACTCCGCGTTTCACATGGCCCAGGAAGTATTCGCGCAAATGGACCGGGAGACGGCTGGGTAAGACCAGGGCCAGGGCGGAGCAATCCGGGAACAGACCGGAATAGTTCCGGATAAGGGCGGAACCGGCAAGGAAGAAATGGTCCGGCGCCGGCCTCCCTGCGGCAAATGAATAATAATTAAAAGGGCAACAAGCAATGCATAATCCATATTGCGGCGTCGCATCGAAGAACGGCGCGGCGCTCCACATTCCAGGCTCTGGATCGCCACCATGTTAATCAACCTGATCGGCGTGCTGTTCGATGGCGTCGCGTATGGCAGCCTGCTGTTCCTGATCAGCGTCGGCCTGTCGGTGACGATGGGCCTGATGAACTTCATCAACCTGGCGCATGGCGCGTTCGCGATGCTCGGCGGTTATGTCTGCGTCACGCTGCTGTCGCGCGCGGGCGTTCCCTTCCTGTTATCGTTGCCTGGCGCGTTCCTGGCAAGCGCGCTTGCCGGCCTTATCCTGGAACGCCTGCTGTATCGCCGTTTGTACAAGGCCAGCCATCTCGACCAGGTGCTGTTTTCGATCGGCATCACCTTCATGGCGGTGGCCGGCGCCACCTGGCTGTACGGTCCGACGCAGCAACCGGTGCAATTGCCGGACTGGCTGCGCGGCCAGGTCTCGCTGTTCGGCCTCGACGTCGGCGCCTACCGCCTGTTCCTGATCGGCGTGGTGGTGTTGATCACGCTGGCGCTTGGCTGGCTGATCGAGCGCACCCGGTTCGGCGCGCAGATCAGGGCGTCGGTGGATAACCAGCAAGCCGCGGCCGGGCTCGGCATCAACGTCAGCCGCGTTTTCAGCCTGACCTTTGCGCTTGGCTCCGGCCTCGCCGGCCTCGGTGGCGGTCTCGGCATCGACGTGCTCGGCCTCGACCCGACCTTTCCGCTCAAGTACATGGTGTATTTTCTGCTCGTGGTCGCGGTCGGCGGCGCCGGCACCATCAAGGGTCCGCTGTTTGCCGCGATCATTCTCGGCATCTTCGATGTGGCCGGAAAATATTATGTGCCGGAGACCGGCGCCTTTGTCATTTACGCTTTGATGGTGGTCATGTTGATCCTGTTCCCCGCCGGACTGATCGGGAGGAAGTCATGAACCCGACGCAGCTGCAGTTGCCCAACGATCGCTGGCGGCCGCTCGAAATCGTGTTTTGGCTAATCCCGGTGCTTGCCTATTTCCTGTTCCCCGGTTACCTGGTGCTGATCAGCCAGATCATGATTATCGGCCTGTTCGCGATTTCGCTCGACCTGATCCTGGGCTATGCCGGCATTGTCTCGCTGGGCCATGCCGCTTTCTTTGGGCTCGGCGCGTATACCGCCGGCCTGCTGGCCGTGCATGGCTGGGGCGATCCGCTGTCGGGCCTGTTGATGGCCGCGCTGGTGTCGGCCGCATTCGGCTATCTGGTCAGTTTCCTGGTTGTCCGCGGCGGCGACCTGACCCGCCTGATGGTCACGCTCGGCATCGGCCTGATGCTGTTTGAAGCGGCCAACAAGGCCGCGTCCATCACCGGTGGCGTGGATGGCTTGTCCGGCATGGTGGTCACCAAACTGCTGGGCGTGTTCGAATTCGATCTCGACGGCAGGGTCGCCTACTTCTATAGCCTGGCCGTCCTGTTCCTGTTATTCGTGCTGCTGCGGCGCCTGGTCAATTCGCCATTCGGCCTGAGCCTGACCGGCATCCGCGAAGGGGGCAAGCGCATGCCGGCGATCGGCGCCAATGTCAACCGGCGCCTGACGGTCATTTTCACGATCGCCGCCGCCGTGGCGGGCGTGGCCGGCGCATTGCTGGCCCAGACCACACAGTTCGTCGGCCTTGATACGCTCGGCTTTACGCGCTCGGCGGAACTGATGATCATCCTGGTGCTGGGCGGCACCGGGCGCCTGTACGGCGCATTGGTCGGCGCAATCGTATTCATGGTGGCGCAGGATTATATTGCCGGGCTGAACCCGGCTTACTGGCAATTCTGGATCGGCTTGCTGCTGGTCGTGATCGTGCTGTTCGGGCGCGGCGGCATCCTCGGCGGCCTCGAAAGAATCCGCGCGCGAGTCACCCGGCGCGCTAGCGCTGGAACAGCGGCGCAAGGGAGGGCGTCATGAGCGCGGGTGGATCGACGGCACTGCGCACCCAGGGGCTTTCCCGCCAGTGGGGCGCGTTCAAGGCAAACAGCGATATCTCGCTGACGTTCGCGCCGGGCGCGCGGCATGCGCTGATCGGGCCTAACGGCGCTGGCAAGACCACCTTCATCAACCTGCTGACCGGCAGTCTCGCACCGACCAGCGGCCAGGTGTTTTTTGGCGATGAGGATATCACCGGGCTGCCGCAGCATGCGCGGGTCAAGCGCGGCATGACGCGTACCTTCCAGATCAACACGCTGTTCGTCGGATTGACGGTGCTGGAGTCAGTCATGCTCGCGATCTGCGAACGCAAGGGACATCATTTTGTCTGGTACAGGACGGTGGCGCAGCAACGTGACGAGATCGATGAAGCGATGGCGCTGCTGGCGTCGCTCAAGCTCGAGCGCGATGCCGCTACCATCACTCGCAGCCTGCCCTACGGCAAACAGCGGCTGGTGGAAATCGCGCTGGCTCTGGCGACCAGGCCAAAGGTTCTCTTGCTGGACGAGCCGGCCGCCGGCATTCCTTCGGCCGAAAGCGCCGAACTGTTTGAAGTGATCGCGCAATTGCCGCGCGATGTGACGATCGTGTTCATCGAACATGACATGGGCCTGGTGTTCCGTTTCGCCGAGCGCATTACGGTACTGGTCGGCGGCAAGGTATTGTGTGAAGGCACGCCGGCTGAAATTTCGGCCGACAAGCGTGTCAGGGAAGTGTACCTGGGGGAGGCGGAACATGAGTGAGCTGCTGGCGCTCGACAAGGTGACCGCCGGCTACGGCGAATCGGTGGTGCTGGAACAGATCTCGTTTGCCATGCAGGATGGCGACAGCCTCGCGCTGCTGGGCCGCAACGGCGTCGGCAAATCGACTCTGCTGGTGACGCTGATGGGCCTGACCCGGCTGCACGGCGGAACCATACGCTGGGCCGGCGGCGATATTGCCCGGGTGCCGACCCACAGCCGCGCGCAAGCCGGCCTGGGGTGGGTGCCACAGGAGCGCTTCATGTTTCCGTCGCTGACGGTGGAAGAGCATCTCACGGTGGTGGCGCGCCCGGGCAACTGGAACCTGGCGCGCATTTACCAGCTGTTTCCCTCTCTGCGCGAGCGGCGCGCCAACATGGGCAACCAGTTGTCCGGGGGCGAGCAGCAAATGCTGGCAATTGCGCGCGCGCTGATGACTAATCCGCGTCTTCTGCTGCTTGATGAACCGATGGAAGGTCTGGCCCCGATCATCGTGCAGGAATTGTTGCGCGTAGTCCGGCGCCTGGTGGCCGACGAAGGCTTGTCGGTGATCGTGGTCGAGCAGCATGCGCGGCTGGCGCTGTCGCTCACGGGGCGCGCGATCGTCCTCGACCGCGGCCGCATCGTGCACGATTCCGATAGCGCCAGCCTGTTGAACGATCCGGAAAAACTGGACAGGCTGATCGCGGTCGCATAATGAGAGATGACAATACGCTGGCCGGCGCGGCAGCGCACGGCCGTCAAGCCGATTCCGCGTCCATGTCCGCCCAGCCACAGGCGCACGCGCCGCGCCTGTGGCTGGCTATCACACTGGTCCTGGTCGGCATGAACCTGCGGCCTGCGCTGTCCAGCATGGGAGCGGTGCTGGATGCCGTCAGCAAGGCGACCGGCATGTCGTCCGCCGCGGCCGGCATGCTGACCACGCTGCCGATACTTTGCTTCGGCCTGTTCGCCCCTTTCGCGCCGCGCCTGGCGCGCCGCGCCTCCCCCGAGTTCATCATCCTGGCCAGCCTGCTGATCCTGGCGGGCAGCATGGGGCTGCGGGTGTTATCCGGCATTGCCGGTCTGTTCGCCGGCACGCTGGTGGTCGGCGCCAGCATCAGCGTCGTGATGGTGCTGGTGCCCGGCATAATCAAGCGCGAATTCGCCGATCGGACCGGACTCGCGATGGGCTTGTACTCGACGGCCCTTTGTCTTGGCTCGGCATTATCCGCCGGCGCCACCGTCCCGGTGCAAAACCTGGCCGGCGGCGACTGGCGTTATGCGCTCGCGTTCTGGCTGTTGCCGGTGCTGGCCGCGGCGCTCGCATGGTGGCCGCAACTGCGGCATGGCGCGCAGCGGGCCGCCGCGGCGCATTACACGGTGCGCGGAATGCATTCGAGCGCGCTCGCATGGCAGGTCACCGCATTCATGGGGTCGCAATCGGCATTGGCTTATTGTGTTTTCGGATGGCTGCCGACGATCCTGATCGATCGCGGCATGGCGCCGCTGGACGCCGGCTACGTGCTGTCGGTGTCGATCGCGGTGCAACAGATCACCGCGCTGAGCGCCCCGTGGTTCTCTACCCGCGGCAAGGACCAGCGCTTGGCGATTGCCTTATTGGCGGTGATGTCGCTGGCCGGGCTGCTCGGTTGCCTGTACGCGCCGATCGGCGCCCTTTGGACATGGTCAATCTTGCTTGGTCTGGGCCAGGGCGGCTGCTTCAGCATCGCGCTGACCCTGATCGTGCTGCGCGCGCGCGATGCGCATGTCGCGGCGGCGCTGTCCGGCATGGCGCAGGGATTCGGTTATACGATCGCCGCATGCGGTCCGCTGGTGGTTGGCGTGCTGCATGATGCCACGCATGGATGGGATGAGGTCGCGGTTTTCTTTACGGCGATTTCGCTTGCCGTCCTGGTTTCCGGCCTGCTGGCCGGACGAAACCGCTATGTCGATGCGCAGGTCGTGCGGAGCGATTGAGGAGACGGGACGGGAAGTCAGATCCCGGCCGGTTGCGCCGGGCCCTCTTCAATCGACGCTCTTGTGCATTTCACCCAGCTGCGCGATCGCCTGCTCCAGGGTATTCAGCACAAATGAGCGTTCCGGAATCCGCATATTGAATATGAGCGCATCTTCGCTGAGCGCGGCCTGTACCGGCCAGCCGGTCGGCAATCTGAAATCGACCAGCCGCAATGCCCGGCGAAGCTGGCCTGGCCGGTTGTATGCGAGTGGCTTCGAGCGCGATACCAGCACCTCCTTCAACGGAAGGTCCGGCAGGTAGCGGATCGAAATCGACTCGCCGGATTCGATCGCCAGGTCCAGCCGGTTATCCGGATCGAGGGCGAGCCCCGGAATGCCGAGCGATTGCCCGAACTCGGCGATGGTCTGCTGTATCCAGTTCATGGCGCAGGCTCCGATGGGCTCGCTTCGTCCGGTGCCTCTTCCCGGTCGATCGCCGTGTCGAGCGCATCGTGGGCCGCGGTCAATATCGCGGTTCGGGCGTTATTGTCACGGTACACCTTATCCGGCAGTCCGCGCAGCATGCTCGCGACCCCCTGCAGCGTGACGATGGTCGCCGGCTCCTCCTTCACGCCGAGATCCTTCAGCAGGCGCTCGAATTGGCCGGGCGCGATCCAGGCCGTATCGACGATTTCGACGAGGCCGTTAAGCAGAACCGAGGCGTCCAGCGGCGCGCTCGCGATGCCGGCGGCTTTTGCCATCCCTTCCATGCTCTTGACAAATTTTTCAGTCGCTTCGATCAAGGTGGTCAGCACATGCATATGCGACAGGGCGCTCAGGGTTGCCACCAGATGGACGGAGTCAGGTATCGACTGTCTCAGATCGTCGCCCAGTTCAACCTTCGTCAAATCGAGAGCTTTCTTCATGGACTCGAGGGCCTCTTTCATCAGGCCTACGGTGGCGGGAAGCTCATTCAGTCCGAAACGCGCCAGCAATTTTTTTGATGCATCGGCAAAACCGGTGGATGCGTAAAGTACTTCGGTATAGCCATCCAGGAATTTGTTGGCATCGGCGGACTTGGCGGCCGACGATTCCGCATCGAGGTTCGAGCGGATCAGGCCGCCATGCGCCAGCTCCAGGTCGCGAAGGGCATCGCGTACTTCCTGTTGCAACTGTTTCCGGTCTTCATCCGGACGCGACGCAGGGGATTGGCGTTCGCGTATGAAGGCGGCAAGCTTTTGCGGATTATTGCGAAAAGGCCGGATCATATTCAATAAGGCCTGCGGCGATCCCTGCAGACCGGTGCCCTCGAGAATGGCAGCGACTTCGCCGGCATCTTCTCCCGCATTCATCAGCCGCTCGGACAAATCGGCGGCGCTTCCTGGAAAACGCTTGGGGCCGGCGGGTTTGTCCAGGCCCTGGGCCTCGCTCAGGTAGGCAATTAATTCACGTTCGTCATAGCGTATGGTGTTCAGCGCTTTGAGCAACTTTTGAGGATCGCGTTCCAGGCCGTCGACCTCGCTGAGCAGATCGGCGAGCTTTTCCGCATCGTCGCCGGCAGCGATCAGCGCTTTGGACAACTCTTTCGCGGTGACGGGAAGGCCTTTGACCGGAAAGATCGACGCCTTGTAAAAGTGTTCGTCGATATCCTTGATTTCGTCGACATCGACCAGTTGAGACAGGTAATCGTGGGCCGCAGTCAGGCCCAGATAATTTTCCATGACGCCCTGCCGGCTGTTTTGCATGGCGGGCAGTTCGCCATCGCGCACGATGCGCATCGCAATGCGCCTCGCTGATATGCCCGTTCCCGTCGTCTCGGCATACCTGCGATTTTGCGCAACCTGCTTTTCGGTGAGCGCCTTTTGCACCATCTCCCGGCGAACCTGCCGTTGCGACAGGCGCTTGGCTGCGGCGCGGTCTGCGTCGTGAGCCTGCGACGCTGCGGCCGCATGATCGGGTTCGCTGGACCGGTCAACTACCGCGACGGTAAATCCGTGCAGGCTACCTAAACGTGCGCCGGTGACGGCGGTTTGCGATCGCGCCGGGCCATGCGCGCCCCCTTGCAAACGGTGAATATCCATTGTGTATCCTGAAAGTCTCTGAAAGTCGCTGAAAGTCGCTGAAAGTCGATTTGTGAATCTGGTCCGCCGGCGCGTGGCTGCGCAGGGAAACAGGCGGCAGACCCCGTATCAAAGCATGGTGGACAACAAGTGAGTAACAACGACGCCGGATTTGTTCCATTCATAAAATGCTGGCCGGCCTGGAACTCTTCTCTTCCGATTGTTACTCACTATCAGAGTCCCGATTCATTCGCCGCAATGGGTTCCCGGGTGCA
>JAQGMO010000238.1 GCA_028292315.1 Herminiimonas sp.
ACAGTCGCCTCGCCTAGCGTTCCACGCAAGATGACCGGCTTGCTGAATAATGACGCAGCGGATGTGTGACCCGATGCCGGACTGGCCGCGCCATCGGCCGCGAATGCCGTGCCGCACACCAATGCGCCCGCGATGAAAGCCAACCGCAAGACAGGTCCAGCCAATCGCATTATGCCTTGGCCCACAAATCATGCGCATCGGCCGCGATGACGGTCACATCGACAAATTCGCCAACCTTCAATTTCAGATGCGGTTCATACGGCGGCTTCACATACACCACGCCGTCGATCTCGGGCGCATCAGCCGCCGAGCGTCCGACCCCGCCGTCGCGATTGACTTCATCGATAAGCACCTTGATGGTGGTGCCGACCTTTGCCTGCAAGCGTTTTTTGGAAATCCCTTCCTGCAACTGCATCACGCGGCTGCGGCGTTCTTCACGCACTTCTTCCGGCACTGGATCTGCGAGCAGATTGGCGGTTGCGCCTTCGACCGGCGAATAGGCAAAGCAACCAAGCCGGTCGATCTGCGCTTCTTCCAGAAAATCGAGCAGGTACTGAAACTCTTCTTCTGTTTCGCCCGGGAAGCCGGCGATGAAGGTCGAACGTATCGTGATATCAGGACACATCGCACGCCACGCCTGGATGCGCTCGATATTCTTTTCACCATTGGCCGGGCGCTTCATCCGCCTGAGCACTTCCGGATGCGCATGCTGCAGCGGCACGTCGAGGTAAGGCACCACGCTGCCGCCGTTCATCATTGGAATCACCGCATCCACGTGCGGATAGGGGTAAACATAATGCAGCCGTACCCATGCCCCATATTGCGCAGACAGTTCGCCGAGTGAGCCGACAAGTTGCGTCTTATTCGTGCTGACCGGCTTGCCATTCCAGAACCCGGTGCGGAATTTGACATCGACGCCATAGGCGCTGGTATCTTGCGAAATTACCAGCAATTCCTTCACGCCGGCCTTGAACAGGTTTTCCGCCTCCATCATCACATCGGCGATCGGACGCGATACGAGATCGCCGCGCATCGATGGAATAATGCAAAAGCTGCAACGGTGATTGCAGCCTTCGGAAATTTTCAGGTAGGCGTAATGTTTGGGGGTGAGCTTGATGCCATGCGCCGGCACCAGGTCGATGAAAGGCGCATGCGGTTTCGGCAAATGGAGGTGGACTGCATCCATCACTTCGCCGAGCGCGTGCGGACCGGTCACGGCCAGCACCTTTGGATGCACTTTCATAATGATATCGTCGCCGGCGGCATCCTTCTTGGCGCCAAGACAACCGGTCACGATCACCTTGCCGTTTTCATTCAGAGCTTCGCCGATCGCGTCGAGCGACTCCTGGACCGCGGCATCGATAAATCCGCAGGTGTTGACAATCACCAGGTCGGCGCCCTCATATGACTTGGCGGTTTCATAACCTTCTGCGCGTAATTGCGTCAGAATTTGCTCTGAATCGACCAGTGCCTTGGGGCAACCGAGCGAAACAAAACCGACCTTGGGGACTTCGGAGGACACTGTAGACATAGCGGATAGGAAAAAAGGGCGCAAAAGCGAAGCCGCTATTGTACCCTTTCATGCGCCACGGCCTGGAATCCCCGTGCGCAACCGATTGTGCGCTGGCCCGCTTCGGGCGCAGCGGATTAAATCTCAGCTATATCTCGGCTATTTTTCGGCTATTTTTCGGTATTATCGGTCGGCACCGGCGGCACAAACGGGAAGGTGCCGAACATATTCTTGGTCTGACTCTGCATCTGCTCCTGCATCTGAATGAACAGGCTCTTGCTTTGCTCGATGTAGTTACTCATCATGCCCTGCATCATCGGGCCCTGCACGCTCATGAATTGCGTCCACATCTCCGGGCTGAATGGTTTTCCCTCATACAGTCCCTTGGAATTCTCGGTCAGCTTGTTTTGAATGTCGATAAACGCCTGGATATTCTTTTCCAGGTAAGAACCCATCATGCCCTGCATCGCATGGCCGTAATATCGAATGATCTGCGACAGCGCGCCGCTGGAAAACATTGGCGACCCGTTTGATTCCTCTTCCAGAATAATCTGCAACAGAATGCTGCGCGTCAAGTCGTCATCGCTCTTGGCATCGATGACGGTGAAGTCTTCGTTGTTCAGCACCAGCTGTTTCACGTCGGTCAGCGTAATGTAGGAACTCGTCTGCGTATCGTACAGCCGACGATTCGGATACTTCTTGATCAAGCGCTCGGTCGTCTTTTTTGCACTATTCATCGAAAATTTCGCTTCCTGTTAGGATGGAACGCAGCACCGGTGTTACGCATGGAAGTGAACGTCTGTTCACTTCCATTCATTTTATTATATGCGGAAAATCAACGGCTTACCCTTATTTCGCATTCGCCCGACATGAACTCGACCATTCATCCGGCAAACCTCCTTCCGGTACGGTTCAGCCGGCCTTTACCTTGACATACCGGCCTGGCGCCGGCTCGAGCGGCTTGTATTTTGCGTTGCCATATTTGGCCGGAGCACGGACCTGCTTGCCGGCATGTTTGGAGAGGAAAGCGGTCCATTCCGGCCACCAGCTTCCGGGATGCTCCTCCGCTGCAGCCAGCCACTGCTCCGCACTTGCGGCCTTCTTGCGATTGGTCCAGAAACTGCGCTTTTTCTTGGCAGGCGGGTTGATGACGCCGGCGATATGCCCGGATGCGCCGAGGACGAATTCGTTCTGGGCCGGCTTTTTCGGATTGATCAGGGTGCTCGATGCAAAGGCCGATGTCCACGGCACGATATGGTCTTCGCGCGAGGCATAGATAAAGGTCGGCGCGCTGATCACACCAAGATCGATTTTCTCACCTGCCACGGTCAGCTTGCCCGGGACCTTTAGGCTGTCGTTCAGGTACAGGTTGCGCAGATACCAGCAAAACATCGGACCCGGCAAATTGGTGCTGTCGGCATTCCAGTACAACAGGTCGAAGGCGGCGGGATCTTCACCCTTCAGGTAGTTCGCCTCGACATAATTCCAGACCAGGTCGTTTGGCCGCAGGCTGGAAAACGCGGAGGCAAAATCGCGTCCCGGCATCAATCCGCCCTTGCCGATTTCCTGTTCTCGCTTGCTGATCTGCGCATCGTCGATATAGACATCCAGGACGCCGGTATCGGAAAAATCCAGCAGCGCGGTCAGGAGGGTCATGCTGGACACCGGTTTTTCACCGCGCGCATGGAGCACCGCCAGCGCAGTGGCGAGTATGGTGCCGCCGACGCAAAAACCGAGAGCGTTGATCTGCTCCTGTTTCGAGATGTCGCGCACGACGTCAATCGCCTTGATCGCACCCTGCTCGATATAATCGTCCCAGGTAGCCTGCGCCAGCGACTTATCCGGATTGGCCCACGACACCAGGAATACAGTATTCCCCTGCTCCACCGCATGGCGCACCAGCGAATTGGCGGGCTGCAGATCCATGATATAAAACTTGTTGATGCAGGGCGGAACCATCAGCAAGGGCCGCTCGGCAACCGTGGCGGTGAGCGGCTTGTACTGGATCAGCTGGAAAAACGCGTTTTCGAAAACCACCGCACCTTCGGAAGTAGCGACATTATGGCCGACCTCAAATGCATGCTCATCGGTTTGCGAGATGCGGCCTTTTTGCATATCGGCCAGCATGTGGGCAATGCCCTTGGCCAGACTCTCGCCCTTGGTCTCGATGATTTTTTTCTGCGCTTCCGGATTGCTCGCCAAAAAATTCGCCGGCGACATCGCATCGACGGTCTGCTGTATGGCGAAACGCAGGCGCTGCTTCACTTTCGCCGGCGCCTCAACCGCATCGGCCATGGACGTCAGGAACTTCGCGTTGAGGAGATAGGCCGCGGCGTTGAATGCATAAAGCGGGTTCGACTGCCAAGCCGGTGTGCTGAACCGCTTATCCTGGACCGCCGGCGGCTTGGCCACCATCAGATCTTGCCACAGCGCGGCGAGCTGCCGTATGTAGTCATTCTGCAATTCGGTCATTGCCGCGGTGTCGACCGCTAGCGGCAGATCGCCCATCGCCGGCATGTTCAGCGCGCTTCCATTGATCTGCGGCTGCTGTGCCCAGGCCTGCCAGGCTTTCGGATCGGAAAGGTGTGCCATCCATGCGGTAGTTGCTTCGGGAGTCGGCGTTTTCATGCTGATGTCTCACTTTGTAGTTTTGGCGTATCGTACAATCGTACCGTTTCAGTCACTACAGCGGGTCATACCGTACTTCTATGTATATTGTAGCAATCGGATGGGGTTATGTCGTTTTGATGATGTCCATCGCCGAAGAGTCCGTGGTCGCTGGCATTATGACGTTTTTGCTTTATGGCGTGTTACCTTTGACAATTATTTTTTACATTGCCGGATCGGGCAAACGCCGCCGCAGGCAAGCCGAGGAAGACCAGCGGCGACGCGAGGTGTCGGGACAATCAGACCCGGCCGCAGACCCGGCCGACCAACCAGGCAATGGTAATCCTCCAGTCTGAGTTGTGGCTTTATGCGATCAGGATAATCAGGGAAATTTAAGCCAGATCAATGTCGCCATGCGTCCGGTAACGCGGTCACGCCGATAGGAATAGAAGCGCTGCGCCTCCGTCACCGTGCAAAAGCCGCCGCCGTCGATTCGCTGCACGCCGACCGATTGCAGTGCCGCGCGCGCGAGCGCATAAATATCCGCGAGGTATTTTCCAGGCTGGCCATCAATTGGCTTGAATGCCTGTGTGCACCCCAGGGCGTCGAACGCATCGACCACATCGGGCCCGACTTCGAATTGTTGCGGCCCGATCGCCGGTCCGAGCCAGGCAATGATTTCCGCCGCACCCGCATCGCGCATGGCGGCTACCGTATTCTGGAGCACGCCACTGGCCAGGCCGCGCCAGCCGGCGTGTGCGGCCCCCACTGCCCGGCCGGCTGTGTCGCAAAATAGTACCGGAAGGCAATCAGCAGTCTGAATAGCGCAGACCACCCCGCTCTGCGTGGTGAAACTGGCGTCGGCTTCGGGTGCGCCGGAGACCGTGGCGGCATCCACTACCCTGGCACCATGAACCTGGGTCAGCCAGGCCGGATGCGCCGGCAGCAAGACCTCCAGCATCGCGCGGTTTTGCAGTACATCTTCAGGACGATCGCCGACATGCGCGCCAAGGTTCATTCCACCGCCGCCGGCGCCGTCATCATACGGCGCGCGGCTTACGCCGCCATGGCGCGTAGTCGACAGGGCGCCCACTTCAGCCGGCGCAGCATTCCAGTCCGGCATGATGAAGTCTGTTTCACTATTTGCCATGGCCGGCGTCATTCGGGTTCCGTAATGCCGGCGCGCGCAATCAGGCCGGCAAAGTCTTCCGGCAGCGGCGCCTGCCATTCGCATGCCTTGCCGGTTTTCGGATGAATCAAGCCGAGGCGAAACGCATGCAGGGCCTGGCGCGGAAATACCGACGCCAGGTGGGCCTTGCCATACAAGGCATCGCCCACCAGCGCAAACCCGATCGACTGCATATGGACCCGGATCTGGTGCGTACGGCCGGTCTCCAGCTGGCAGCGCATCAGGCTTACCGGCCGCCGGTCGAGCAACCCGGTCGCGACCCGATGAAAATGGGTAACGGCCGGCTTGGCGGTAGCGTTTTCCATGACGGCCATCTTGATCCGGTCCCGCGGATGGCGGCCCATCGCGGCATCGACCTTTCCATTTAACAACGGCGAGCCCCATACCAGCGCCAGGTACTCCCGCTTGACGGTCCGTGCCTGCAATTGGCGCACCAGGTCGGTTTGCGCCTCAAGTGTCTTGCCCACAACCATTAAACCGCTGGTATCCTTATCAAGCCGATGGACGATTCCGGCCCGCGGCACGCCCGCGATCGCCGGCACATGATGCAGCAAGCCATTCAGCAGCGTGCCAGACCAGTTGCCGGCGCCCGGATGGACCACCAGGCCAGCCGGCTTATTAATCACGAGGATATGGGCGTCTTCGTAAACAATCGGCAGCGTCATCGGTTCCGGCATGAAAGCCTGTTCATCCGGCGCCGCCTGTGGCAGTATGACGACGCGTTCGTCACCGAAGACCGTGGTTTTACCGCGGCCGGGCTGGCCGTCGACCGTGACGAAACCGGCATCGATCCATTGCTGGATACGGCTGCGCGAGTATTGCGGCACGTGCGAGGACAGTACTTTGTCCAGCCTGACGCCGCAGTCGGCCTCGGAGAGCTTCAACTCGATAGGGGCCGCTTCGGTGAATGCAAATCCGGCGGACTCGCTCTCGTCGCCATCGTCGAGTTCGGTCTCTGGCAGGGTTTCAGGCGGTATTGGCACTTCAATTGGCATCACAGCAAGTCCCATCGGATATAATCATTCATTGTTCAGCGGCATTCCTGCAAAAATCCATGCAAAAAAATTTATTGAAATTCATTCTCATCGCGTTTGTTCTTGCCTTGTCGGGCTGCAGTGTACTGCAATCTGAACCCGTGGATGAGACCAAGAACTGGCCCGCATCCAAATTATACGCGGAGGCGCGCGACGAACTCGCGATCGGCAATTATGAAAAGGCGATCTCGCATTTCGAGAAGCTGGAGTCGCGCTACCCGTTCGGCACGTTTGCCCAGCAGGCCCAGATGGAAATCGCCTATGCCCATTATCGCCAGGGCGATCAGGCGCAGGCCTTGGCCGCGGTCGAGCGCTTCATCAAGCTGCATCCAAATCATCCGAACGTCGACTACATGTATTATTTGCGCGGACTGACCACCTTCAATGACAAGTTGAGCCTGTTCGACTTCGTGGCGAACCAGGACCTGAGCGAACGCGATCCGAAAGCGGTGCGCGATGCGTTCGAATCGTTTAAACAGCTGGTCGAGCGCTTCCCGAACAGCATTTATGCGCCAGATTCGCGCGCGCGCCTGAATTACCTGGTCAACGCGATGGCCCAGTATGACGTTCACGTCGCCAATTATTATTATCGCCGTGGCGCTTATCTGGCTGCGGCCAATCGCGCCCAGGCCGCCGTGAATGAATACCGCGATGCACCGGCAATCGAAGAAGCGCTGTATATCCTGGTGCGCTCCTATGATGCATTGGGGATGACGGAATTGCGCGATGACGCGGACCGGGTATTCAAGAAAAATTTCCCGAACAGCGACTTCCTGGCCGGCGGGCGGAAAAAGGATAGTCCCTGGTGGAAGCTCTGGTAACCGGATTGCAGGGCTGACTTATAAGCCAGGCTTACAAGCCGGAATTAAAGCCTCGCATAGCGAGGCTTTTTTTCGACGGAAACTTTCGCATTTAACTGTATTAACTGTATTAACTGTTACGCGAACCGCTCACTCTACGCGCCGCCGGAATACCCACTGATACTCGGTGGAATGTTCTTCAACAAACGCATAGCCTTCCGCATTGAAGCGCTTCAGTTTCTCGGGCTGCGAAATCCCCTTCACGGCCGCATAGCGTGCCATCATGCCGCGCGCGCGCTTGGCATAAAACGAAATCACCTTGTACTTGCCATTCTTCCAGTCTTCAAATACCGGTGTCACAACCGGGGCTTTCAATTGCGCCGGCTTAACCGATTTAAAATACTCTTCCGATGCAAGGTTGATCAGCGCTTCTGATTTCCGCTCCTTCAGTACCTTGTTGATCGCCGTGGTAATGGTCTCGCCCCAGAATGCGTACAGGTCCTTGCCGCGCGCGTTGGCAAGCCGGGTTCCCATTTCAAGCCGGTAAGGCTGCATCAAATCGAGCGGCCGCAAAACGCCGTACAAGCCCGACAGGATGCGGACATGGGCCTGCACATAGTCAAGCTGCTGCGGCGTCAGCGAAGGCGCATCGAGACCTTCATAGACATCGCCGTTGAATGCGAGCACAGCCTGCCTTGAATTTTTTTTCGTAAATCTTGGCGACCAGGCGGCGAACCGGCCGGCATTCAGCGCGGCAAGCGGATCGGAGATTTGCATCAGGCTGCCGATCTGCGCCGGTGATAACTGCCTCAGCGTATCGATCAATTCGGCGGAATGCTTGATAAAATCCGGCTTGCCATGCACATCGGTGCTTGCAGGTGTGTCGTAATCCAGCGTCTTGGCCGGCGATAAAACAATCAGCATCTAACTCATCCAGGAAAAATTTTGACAATGATACCGAATCGCATCGTCCTGGATACGAATGTCTGTCTCGATCTCTTCGTTTTCCGCGATCCGCGCTGGGCGGCGCTGCTGGCTGCCCTCAAGGATGGCACGGTCGAAGCGGTTACCCGCGCGGATTGCCGCAACGAGTGGCTGATCGTTCTCGGTTATCCGCACCTGCCGCTGGACAGCGAATCGCGCGAGCTGGCCGAAGCGGAGTTCGACCAGCTGATCAGGATGATCGAACCGGCGGCGCCCAGCGCGGTTCCGCTGCCGGTCTGCAGCGATACCGATGATCAGAAATTTCTCGAGCTCGCGCGCGACGCCTGTGCGGCGGGCCTGATCACGAAGGACAAGGCATTGTTAAAGCTCGCCAGGAAAACCGCGAAAGCCGGACTATTCCGGATCACACCGCCGGAAGCCTGGGGAAATTGCATCAATCCGCCCGCAACCAGCTAAAATGACATTTTTCAACCCGCCAACCGACCCTTGTACCGCATGAATACGCCTATCGAACCAGTCGCACATTCCCCGCTGCCAGCCGGTATTGATTTCACGAGGCTGGCATCCCGGCTTCCGCAAGTCGGCACCACGATCTTCACCGTCATGTCGGCGCTGGCGACGGAAAAGGGCGCGGTCAATCTTGGCCAGGGTTTTCCCGATTTCGAATGCGATCCGGCACTGGTCGATGCGGTCACTGGCGCGATGAAAGCGGGCATGAACCAGTATCCGCCGATGACCGGAGTTCCGGCATTGCGCGAAGCGATCGCGGAAAAGATCGGCGCCATCTATGGATATGCCTATGATCCGGCGACCGAAATCACCGTCACTGCCGGCGCGACGCAGTCGATACTGACGGTTATCCTGTGCAGCGTTCATCCGGGCGATGAAGTCATTGTCATCGAACCCGCGTATGACAGCTATGTGCCGGCTATCGAACTGGCCGGCGGTATTCCGGTATTCGTCCAGATGGAGGTGACGCCACAGGGGTACTCCGTGCCCTGGGACAAAGTGGCGGCGGCGGTTACGCCGAAGACGCGGCTGATCATGGTCAACTCGCCGCATAACCCCACCGGCTCGGTGTTGCGTGTAGCGGATCTCAATGCGCTCGCCGAGATCGTGCGCGGCACCGACATCCTGATCCTGTCGGATGAAGTCTACGAGCACATGGTGTATGACCAGGCGCGGCATGAATCGGTATGCCGTCATCCCGAACTCGCGGCGCGCGCATTCGTGGTATCGAGCTTCGGTAAAACCTATCACGTGACCGGATGGAAGGTAGGCTATGTTGCGGCGCCGGCGCCCCTGACCAACGAATTCCGCAAGGTTCACCAATTTAATGTGTTCACCGTAAATACGCCGGTGCAGCACGGCTTGGCGGCGTACATGAAAAACCCGGCGCCTTATCTCGAATTGCCGGCGTTTTACCAGCGCAAGCGCGACCTGTTCCGTGATGGCCTGAAGCAGACGCGTTTCACGCTGCTGCCGTCGGATGGCACCTATTTTCAATGCGTCGGGTATTCGGCTGTGTCGGATATGGCCGAGGCGGATTTCGCCAAATGGCTGACGACTGAAATCGGCGTCGCGGCGATCCCGGTATCGGCGTTTTATAACACGCCCAAAGAGTCAGGCATCGTGCGATTCTGTTTTGCGAAGAAAGATGAGACCTTGCAATTGGCGCTTGATCGGCTCGCAAAGATTTAACGGCAAATCAGGTTAAGGCATGACGGGCATGGCGTACATGGCGCCATGCCGCACCGTCCCTACTTCCTCAGGCTCATCATCAATTCCTGATTGGCCTTGCGGTCCGCATTCACCTTCTGCACCGTCGCACGTTCGCCAAGCATCTTGGTATATTCACGTACCGGCAACCCGTCCAGCATGTCATTACCCAGAACAATCTTCGACGCCATCGCCGCCAGCGGCAAATGGACCAGCGCCGCGCAGTCGGCCATCGTGAATGTATCGCCGCCGATATAGGGATTGAATTTCGCCAGCTGGGCAAATGCCTTGACGTTCCGGTTCAGCAGTTTCCGGCTACGCTCCTTGACTTCATCGCTTACCTTTCCGCCGAAAAATGCCTCGGTATAGAGGTCGCGTGCGACCAGCTCGATATGCAATTCCATGAACGTGATCAGCTCCCTCACTTTGGCCGCCGCAAATGGATCGGCCGGCAGCAGCGGCTTTTCCGGATAGGCGGCTTCAATATAATCCAGGATCACCTGCGATTCGCATATTGATCCCTGGTCCGTCACCAGGTACGGCACCTTCCCCAGGGGCGAATGTTCCAGCAGCGCCGGCGAACGGTCCGCCCAGACCAGCTCTTCTTCGAATGCGACATTCTTTTCAAGCAGTGCAAGCTTGACCTTGTTGTAGTAATTGCTAAGCGCAAATCCGCATAATTTAAGCATGTCGACTCCGTGCGTTGTTTGAATTTGTCCGGGATTCCTCATCCCCGATTCATGCGCCCGCTGCCAGCGGCACGTAAATATGAGAATATTGCAAAGTATATCGGGACTTGGGGAACTTTCGTATTTCAGCGTCATTTTTACGCCAGCCCTTGAATCCACCGCCAATTTCACTTACTTACCTACTGCCACCATGTCCGCAGAAATCCAGGCTTCCCGCAGCGACGCCACCCTGATCCTCACGCTATCCAACCCCGGCGCAAAAAACGCGCTGCATCCGGATATGTATGCCGCCGCGATTGAAACCCTCACGACCGCGGAGCGCGATCATTCGATCCGCGCTGTTGTACTCACCGGGGCCGATCATTTCTTTTGCGCCGGCGGAAATTTGAATCGCCTGCTGGAAAACCGCAACCGCGACAAATCGGTGCAGGCTGACTCGATCGACCATCTGGCCGGCTGGGTCGAGGCGATCCGCGATTGTCCGAAGCCTGTCATTGCCGCCGTCGACGGCGCCGCGGCCGGCGCAGGATTCTCGCTGGCGCTCGCCTGCGACATGATCGTGGCCGGAGAAACCGCCAAATTCGTGATGGCCTATGTCAAGGTCGGACTCACGCCTGACGGCGGCGGCTCATGGTTCCTTTCACGCGCGTTGCCGCGCCAGCTGGCCAGCGAAATCCTCCTTGAAGGCAAGCCGGTCCTGGCGCCGCGCCTGCATGAATTCGGACTGGTCAACCGGGTGGTTCCCGATGGGACCGCGCTCGATGCGGCGCTGGCCTGGGCCGACGAATTGGCTGCGCTCTCCCCCAATGCCGTCGAGCGCATCAAAGCCCTGGTGCGGGATGCGGAAGTCAATTCACTCGATCAGCATTTCGACGCTGAAAGACACAACTTCGTCGAGAGCCTGTTCCATCGCGAAGCCCAGGAAGGCATCAGCGCATTCCTTGAGAAAAGAAAGCCTGTTTTTAAATAGATTGTTTAAACAGGTCGCTCTACTCGACCCGCGATAAAAAATCCACGGACAGAATAGTACGATCGTACGATTTGATGAGGTAGAATGCAGCGATAATATGGCCTAAGCCAAGTCCCGGCGAAAGCGAGCACTACGCTGCTCCGGATGCACGGCTCTAACACTATCAGGAGACAAGATGTTTGAAGAGTTCATGGGCACCAAGCCTGTTTCCGACCGGCAGAAGTTCGATATCGCCGCACTGCAGGAATATATGCGCGCGCACGTTGACGGGTTTTCCGGCGACGTCGCCATCGAGCAATTCAAGGGTGGGCAATCGAATCCCACATTCAAGCTCACAGCCGGCGGCCAGCATTATGTATTGCGTACCAAGCCCGGCCCGGCCGCCAGACTGCTCGCCTCCGCGCATGCGATCGACCGCGAATTCCGCGTCATGGATGCACTGAGCAAGGCAGGCTTTCCGGCGGCCCGCCAATATGCGCTCTGCACCGACGAATCCGTCATCGGCCGCGCGTTTTACATCATGGAATTCGTGAATGGGCGCGTCCTGTGGGACCAGACCATGCCCGGCATGAGCAACAGCGAGCGCGCCGCATACTATGATGAAATGAATCGCGTAATGGCGCAATTGCACACCATCGATTATGAAGCGATCGGACTCGGAAGTTATGGCAAGCCCGGTAATTACTTCGGGCGCCAGATCGATCGCTGGACCCGTCAGTACAAGGCATCGGAAACCGAAAAGATCGAGGCGATGGACAGGCTGATAGAATGGCTGCCCGAGCATATTCCGCCTGGCGACGACACCAGTATCGTGCATGGCGACTACCGCCTCGACAACATGATGTTCCATCCGACCGAGCCGCGCATACTCGCGGTCCTGGATTGGGAACTGTCGACTCTCGGCCATCCACTCGCGGACTTCTCGTATCACTGCATGAGCTGGCATATACCGCCCGGACAATTCCGCGGCATCGGCGGCATCGATCACAAGGCGCTCGGCATACCTACCGAAGAAGAATATATTGCGAAGTATTGCGAGCGTACCGGCAAGACGATACGCATGGAAGACTGGACGTTTTACCTGGCCTACAACATGTTCCGGATGGCAGGCATTTTACAAGGCATCATGAAGCGCTATGTGGACGGTACCGCAGCCAGCGAACAGGCGCTCAAGTCCGGCAAGTCGGCGCGACCGATGGCCGAAATGGGCTGGCGCTATGCGTCGGGTAAATAGAACCGGTTAAGATTTAGAACCGGTTCAGACTGCTGATTTCACTGAGGAGACAAAATGGATTTTGAATATTCAGACCGCTGCAAGGGTTTGCAGGCAAAGCTGCTTAAGTTCATGGATGAACATATTTATCCGAACGAGAAAGCCTACACGCAGGAAATCGGGCGCAACGGCAGGGAAAAAGGCAATCGCTGGCTTCCCACCGCCCTCATCGAAGAGTTGAAACCGAAGGCGCGCGAACAAGGTTTATGGAACCTGTTCCTGCCGAAATCAGCGCGCGCGCCGGAAGGATTGTCCAATCTCGATTACGCGCCGCTCTGCGAAATCATGGGCCGCGTCAAATGGGCGCCCGAAGTGTTCAACTGCGCCGCGCCCGACACTGGCAACATGGAAACCATCGAACGCTACGGCACTGAGGAACACAAGCGCATGTGGCTGGAGCCACTGCTGCGCGGCGAAATCCGTTCCGCATTCGCGATGACCGAGCCCGACGTGGCCTCGTCCGACGCCACCAATATCGCCACCAGGATCGAGCGTGACGGCGACGAGTACGTAATCAACGGACACAAGTGGTGGATCTCTGGCGCCGGCGACCCGCGCTGCAAGATTTATATCCTGATGGGCAAGACCGATCCGGATGCCCCACGCCACGCCCAGCAATCGATGATCCTGATACCATCCGATACCAAGGGCGTCACCGTCAAACGGCCGTTACCGGTGTTCGGTTATGACGACGCGCCGCATGGCCACTGCGAGATCACCTATGAAAACGTCAGGGTTCCGGCATCCAACATCCTGCTGGGCGAGGGCCGCGGTTTCGAAATTGCGCAAGGCCGCCTTGGGCCGGGCCGGATTCATCACTGCATGCGCTCGATCGGCGTCGCCGAGCGTGCGCTCGAACTGCTGTGCAGGCGTTTGAATGAACGGGTTGCCTTCGGCCGCAGGATTTCCGAGCAAGGCGTATGGCGCGAGCGGATCGCCGAGGCACGGATCATGATCGATACCGCGCGCCTGCTGACACTGAAGGCCGCTTACATGATGGATACAGTGGGCAACAAGCACGCCAAGGCGGAAATTGCCATGATCAAGGTATTGGGACCGAACGTCGCGCAGCAAGTGCTGGACTGGGCGATCCAGGCGCATGGCGCGGGCGGCGTATCGGATGATTTCCCGCTGGCCTCGATGTGGGCTGGTAACCGCACCTTGCGGATTGCCGACGGTCCTGACGAAGTGCATCGCAATGCAATCGCCAAGCTCGAACTGGCCAAGCATATGGCGGCGCCGGGCGAAGACGTGGAGTTGCCCGTCACGCGCTCGTAAATGAGCCAGGGCGCTGCCGCGACAGGGCCCGGGGCACGGGGCACGGGTCACGAGTCACGGGTCACGAGTCACGGGTCACGGGTCACGGGTCACGAGTCACGAGTCACGAGTCATGGATCAGTCAAGGAGACGCTGCGAAGAATTTCAAAATTCTGCATAATCATGCAGCATTTGAAATTCTTCGGCCCTTGGCCTGACGCGCAACCTTAGAGAAAAACATGATCGACGTCTATTCCACTGCTACACCGAACGGCCACAAAGTACACATCATGCTGGAAGAATGCGGGCTGCCTTATCGCGTGCATCATATCGATATCGGCGCCGGCGACCAGTTCAAGCCGGATTTTCTGGCGATTTCACCGAATAATAAAATCCCTGCGATCGTCGATGCAGACGGCCCCGACCAGCAGCCGATCTCGATGTTCGAGTCGGGCGCCATCCTGGTTTATCTGGCGAGCAAGACCGGCAAATTCCTCGGCAACACCGACCGCGAAAAGTTCACAACGCTGCAATGGCTGATGTTCCAGATGGGCGGGGTTGGACCGATGCTGGGCCAGGCGCATCATTTCCGCATCTATGCGCCGGAAAAGGTTGAATACGCGATTAACCGCTACACCAATGAAGCGAAGCGGCTGTATGGCGTGATGGATCGGCAGTTAGCGACGTCGCCCTACCTGGCCGGCAGCGAGTACACGATCGCCGACATCGCGACATTTCCATGGACGCGCTCGTTCAAGAACCAGGGTATCGATCTGGAAGAATATCCCAATGTCAAACGCTGGTGGGACGAGATCAGCGCGCGGCCCGCGGTGCAGCGCGGCGTGGAAGTCTTGACCGGCTTGCGCAAGCCCCTGATGGATGACAAGGCGAAAGAGACCTTGTTCGGCGCCACGCAGTACGCCAAGCGCTGAATGCCGGATCGGGTGAAGCGCGGCGTTCGGGTAGAACGCCCCGGGAGGTGTAACGCAGCCTGAGGCGTTACGCCGCGGAACACCAGTCGCGGCGTCAGGTTTAACGCCGCAATACGCAAACCGCTCTAGATATAACGCCGCGTAATCGACTCCGCCACGCAGACTGGCTTGTCGCCGCCCTCGCGTTCCACCGTAACTTGAAAGATCACTTGCGCGCCGCCCGGGATGTCTTCAACGGATAACAAGGTAATCCGGCCGCGTACGCGGCTGCCGACCGGTACCGGCGCCGGAAAGCGCACCTTGTTCAAACCATAGTTGACGCCCATTTTCACGTCCGACATCACGATGGCCTTTGCCATCAGCATGGGCAGCAGCGACAGCGTCAGAAAACCGTGGGCGATCGTGCCGCCATACGGCGATTCCTTGCGGCTGCGCTCGACATCCAGGTGTATCCACTGATGGTCGCCGGTAGCGTCGGCGAACTGGTTGACGCGCTCCTGGGTAATATCGACCCATTCCGAAACGGCTATTTCCTGCCCGGTCAAATCCTTCAGTGCTGCAAGCGATGCGATTTCACGCATGTTGTCTCCATTGTTTTTGTGCTTGTTATGCAGTTTTAATTCGCTGACGGCCGGCGCAGAAACATCCCTCTCCCCGTCACCGTCGCCACCAGCTCGCCGTGCTGGTTCCGGCCTTCCCATAACGTATGGACAACGCCGCGGTCGGGCTTGCTGGCAGACGCGCGCATCTCTGTCGCGGTGCTGGTCACCGTCAGCGTATCACCGCCGCGCACCGGTTTCAGCCAGCGTATCTCATCTACTCCTGGCGAACCGAGGCTGGCTGCCTCGCCCAGGAAGCCATCGACCATCATGCGCATCATCATACTGCAGGTATGCCAGCCGCTTGCAATGAGGCCGCCATAAATCGACTTGCCTGCCGCGACCGGATCCACGTGAAATGGCTGTGGATCGAACTGGGTCGCAAATGCGACAATTTCTTCTTCGGTGACAGTGCGGGAACCGACTTCGATGGCCTTGCCGACTTCGAAGTCTTCAAAATACCACTTGGGTTGAGACATCCGTTTTACTCCGTGCCGTTGAATTAATCACGCCGCTTTTTTGAAACCCGGCTGTGCGATGAAACGCGCCAGGTGGTGATCGGTATCGCCGAGCGTGGCCTCGATCATTGTCAGCCGCTTGAAATAATGCGCTGCCGGCATCTCGTCGGTCACGCCCATCCCGCCGTGCAACTGCACCGCCTGCTGCCCGACAAACTTGAGCGCCTGTCCGACGCGCGCCTTGGCCGCCGATACCGTGCGTCGACGCTCGCCCATGTCAGCCGACGCCATTTTCACGGCGGCCAGGGTTGCCATTGAACGCGCCTGTTCCAGGTGGATGAACATATCCGCCATCCGGTGCTGCAAAGCCTGGAACTTACCGATCGGCACGCCGAACTGCTGGCGCGTCTTGAGATACTCCAGTGTCACCCCGTTCAATGCTTCCATGGCACCGACCGCTTCGGCGCACAACAGCGTTGCGCCGTAATCGGCGGCGGCATCCAGGATTTCCCAGCCCTCGCCTGCCGTTCCCAGCAATGCTGTCGAAGCAAGCTGTACATTATCGAAGTAAATGTCGGCCGCGCGCTGGCCATCGATCGTGCGGTAATCACGGCGCGTCAATCCGGCCGCATCGGCAGGCACCACAAACAGCGAGATGCCGTCCGTATCGCGGCGCCCGCCGCCGGAGCGCGCGCTGACGATGAGCATACCGGCCTGCGCGCCATGCACAACAACTGTCTTCATGCCGTAAATGACATAACCGGCGTCATTCGAAACGGCGGTGGTGTCGATATCGAACAAATCGTGGCGCGACTGTTTCTCGCCGAGCGCGCATGCCAGTTTCAGGCTGCCGCCGGCTACCTGTTCGAGCAATGCTTCCTGACCGCCGGCCAGTTTCAGAAACTGCGCGCCGAGAACGGTCGCAAAATACGGTTCAATCACAATGCCGCGTCCGAGTTCCTGCATGACCACCAGCATATCGATCGCCGAGCCATCGAAACCGCCTTGCGCTTCCGGCACCGGCAACGCGGTCATCCCGAGGTCGGTCAGCGTGGCCCAGGCCGCATCCGATATCCCTGCTTCGGAATGGATTATTTTGCTGCGTTGCTCGAAACCGTAATCCTTCTCGACCCAGCGCCGCAATGCATCGGAAAACTGCAGCTGTTCCTGCGTAAAATTGAAGTCCATTATTGCCTCTCTTCCCGGAATCTACAGGCCAAGGATCATTTGGGTGATGATATTCTTTTGAATCTCGTTCGAGCCGCCATAGATCGACGTCTTGCGATAATTGAAGTAGTAGGAGGCAAGCGGCGCCGCATCGTCATCGCCGGTGACGGTATGTTCCTGGCGGCCTTCAAGATAAGCGCGGTCGAAGGGCAATCCGTAAGGGCCGATCGCCTCCAGCATCAGTTCCGTCAGCATCTGCTGGATCTCGGTGCCCTTGATTTTCAATACCGATGCCTGCGGACCGGGGCCGCGTTTTTCGCTGTCCTGCGAAATCACTTTCAGCACGGTCACCTCAAGCGCCATGACTTCGATTTCGAGCGACGCGACCTTTGCGGCGAACACCGGGTCGTCCAGTAATGGCTTGCCGTTTTTCTGCTGGTCGGTGGCGATCCGTTTCAGGAAGTCGAGTTCGCGCTTGGCGCGGCCGACGGCGGCGATGCTGGTCCGTTCATGCCCAAGCAGATATTTCGCGTAAGTCCAGCCCTTGTTTTCTTCGCCGATCAGATTTTCAACCGGCACCTTGACGTTATCGAAAAACACTTCATTCACTTCATGATCTTCATCGAGCATGATAATCGGGCGCACCGTGATGCCCGGCGTCTTCATGTCGATCAGCAAAAACGAAATGCCTTCCTGCTTGCGCGCGCCGCTATCGGTGCGCACCAGGCAAAAAATCATGTCCGCGTACTGAGCCAGAGTGGTCCAGGTTTTTTGGCCATTCACAATATAGTGATCGCCCTGCCGCTCTGCGCGGGTCTTGAGCGAAGCGAGATCGGAGCCGGCGCCGGGCTCGGAATAACCCTGGCACCACCAGTCATCGCAATTCAGAATACGCGGCAGGTAATGCCGCTTCTGCTCTTCATTTCCAAACGCCATGATGACAGGCGCAACCATGGCGACGCCGAACGGCAGGATCGGCGGCGTACCGGCAGCCGCACATTCCTCTTCCCAGATGTGGCGTTGCACCGCCGACCAACCGGTACCGCCATACTGTACCGGCCAACCGGTGCCTACCCATCCCTGCTGCGCGACAATCTTATGCCAGCGCACGAAATCGTCCTTGGAGAGGCGCTTATGGTTGAACACCTTATGCTGCAGATCTTTCGGCAAATTGGCAGCAAGCCAGCTTCGTACGGTATCGCGAAAGGCAAGGTCTTCCGCGTTGTAATTCAAATCCATGCTGTCTCCCTGTTGTCCGCCAAAAAGCACGACCGTTCCAAATTAATTATACAGCGGTTTCAGGAAAGACAATGAGGGATTAAGCAGGGATCGTTATGCGCAAGGACGGCAACCGTAACGGCAATGCCGGGTATCTTCAGTGCAGCGGCCGCTTCAATGCATCGGGGATCGGAAACTGAACTACGTCTATCCCTTCGTCGCGCAGGGCATCGCGCTCATGGCGGGTGGTGACACCACGGATTGCCCGTGGTGGCGCTTCCTGATAGTGGATGCGGCGTGCCTCCTCGGCAAAGCCGGCGCCGACATCGTCGGTTGCGGCAATCACGTCACGCGCCATTTCCATCCATTGCGCGCGCAGCAACTCGACCGCCTCCTTTTCTGGCTCCGATTGCGGCTTCGGGTTCGGCTGGGTCGACCCTGACAGGCTCAAATGTGGCGCGGAAGGCAGTCGATTGATGCTGCGATCATCGCAGAGCGGGCATTCGATCTTCCGCGCATCGCACTGCGCGATAAAATCATCTTCCGAAGAAAACCATCCTTCGAATCGATGCCCGTGCCCGCAGTTGAGGTTATATACTTTCATTGGGTAAGAATCAAAACCAAGACAATTCAAAAACGACTGCATCAAGCCAGGCCGGCACGCGGGTTTATGTCAGTGCAGCATGTCCGCACACCGGGATTTTATCATTTATGAAATTTTTTCGAACGCCGGCCTACTATTGTTGATAGACCATACAGGCTACGCTGGCATCTTTCTGTTCGCGCCGCTGCTCCAGTTCTCTAAAACTTACTATGCGAAGCGACTGCCTTCGGTTCCATGCATTGCCCATCCGACAACCAAATTGCATCGAATTTGCGTCACAACGTCTTTTTGCTGGTCCGGCCTCAGTTCATCATGCCAGTGCCGGAGATAGTCTTCCGTCACTTTCTTGATATCCACTTCTCCATCCCGCTTTATCTGCTCGCGGAGCCGTTCGAGGAACAAGGAAGACAAAGCGCCGCAAGCATTCGGTACAAATTCCTGCATCTTGGAGGCCCTGAAATAGGCGGAGCCGGCCTTGTGGCCCAAGGCGTTTCCAAGCAGTTTTTTGAGATCGCGTTCCGGATGCCTTGTTTCGCTCGGACTGCTATCCAGAGCAAACCAATTGATCCGGTTCCCATCGTGCTGAAATGCTACGGGGATCCAATGACCGTCCGCCAGGTATAAGGCGGACGCAACCTCCCCCGGTTTCAACGCGGAGGCCATATCAGCGATTTTCTGGTTGAATGTATGCAGCCGGCCACCTTTTATATCGCCGCCAATGAGGAAAACAGGATTCGCCGGATGGGGAAGATTCCGGCTTTTATATTCGCATACGAGTTCGGACCGATCAATTACTCGGCCGGAATTTAGCAAGGTTTTCATCCCATCCGAATCGTCAATCCGGTCCATTGAATCATCGAACCCGTCCCGGGTATCGTCAATCGTCACGTCCATTGGATCAGCGGGGCTGCCGAAGACAATGGGGATTGCCATGGTCGCCGCCTCAAAAAACCCGGATATGGTTTTGGTATGCTGGGTGAACACCAAGGCATCCGCGTTGCGTCCGTCATCCAGTGCCAGGGTCCGCTGTGCATCCGCATGCCGCTCGGCCAAAAACAATAACTTGAACGGCACCTTTAAAGTATGCCCGGACTGCTGTCCTAATTCATACAGGTGAAACGCCTGTAATCCGATTTCCTTTTTTATACTGGCTTTCGTATCCGCACCGAAAAAAAGATCGACCATGGATTGTTCTGCTTGCGCACGGGCTGAACCATGCGAATCGTCTTCGCCACAAGCGAAGTTCATCAGAAGCTCGATTGCATTCGGATTTCCTGCCTTGGCTTCCTTGACCAGTTTTACAATACTGTTCGTTTCGGCGGCCGCCTGCGTTGCAGACGGCTTGGCATCAGCAAACAGCGGTTTTGCCGCGTGCTTCATGAGTGAATTGAGTGAACCTGGAGTGCGCATGGTTTTCCCGTGATTGAGACCCGCACATTGCTTCATGCGCGGTCGATTACTGATCTATAGGCTCGTTGCTAATATAGATTGAGTAACGGCTTGGCAAAAAGGGTTCACTCTGCACTGCAAGATAGTTGCATATCGGCGCCGGATGGGAACCGGATCGACGTTTTTCGAAAAGCGGCAAGTGACTGAACGCATTTTGCGGCGGATTACGATAAGCGCTGTAGTTCTGACTTTTTTTATATGGCGGCAATCCACGTCGGATGCCTGCGTGGGATGAGGGAACGGCGATACTGCCGGCGGGGTCGGGTGGCTTCATTGCGGCATGCCCGGAAAGCCGCGCGCCGGCCATGGTCCGGCACGCGTTTCCACAAATTGCGCAACTGACGGCGGGTTCACCGCCATGCTGATACTGATACTTAGGCTGCTTCCTGTAGACCCTGCTTTTCGATGGCAGGCGTTCCATCCTTCCATGGCAAGTCGACCGGGTACGGATTGATCAGGCAGTCGTCCGGCAGGCATTCAATCGGGGTGAAATCGCGGTGAGCAATATAACCGGGGCGCTTGAACCGCCGGATATGATTGGACACTGCGCACAGGCTGAGATAGACCGCAACCCGGTCCCAAGGGCTCAAGTTGGAACCCGAAGCATGTACCAGGCAACCATGGAACATGATCATCGATCCGGCCGGGCCCTTCGGCGCAACAATTCCACCCTGGTCGACCAGCTTCCGGATATTGTCATTGCTGATGGACCAGAGCGGATAGCTGGTGGTCGAGACATCATGGCTTGCTTCAAGCGCACCGTTTTTATGGCTCCCGGGAATGAACATCAGCGGGCCATTGAATTCATTGACGTCATCCAGAAAGATCGCAATATTCATCGACCGCGCTTCAGGCATCTTATCGTCGTTCAGCCAGGTGCCGTAGTCCTGATGCCATTGCCAGATATCGCCATCGAACGCCGCCTTGCCGTTGATCTTGAACTGGTGCATGTAGACATCCTCGTCAAACACTTGCTTGACTGGCTCGACCATGCGCGGATGCCGGCCGAGCCGCGCAAATGGTTCGCTATACAGGTGTGCGGCAAAATTCACGCGAACGCTGTCCTTGCCCTTTTCGCGAATGTTTTCAATACGATCCTGCGAATAAATCCTGGGCACTTCTTCACGCAGGCCATTGGTTTCTTCCGGTGAAAACAGGCTCGGGAAAAACAGGTATCCGTCTCGATCGAACTGGTCGAGTTGTTCTTGTGTCAGTTTCATGATGTCTCCTTCTATATGGCCCTTGCGGGGCGTGTTTAAGAACCTGGGGGGTTTACGTTGCCATCAGACGGCAATAATTTTCTCCTGCAGCTTCGCAATGACGTACCGCCAATTGCTGCGCCAGTTCCGGATTGTGGCTATTGATGGCATTGAAGATGGCCTCGTGCTCGTCCCATATTTCGGCACGCGAATTCAAAACCCGCAAGACGGCGCCCATCACACGGCGGATGTGCCCCCAATGATGGGCAGCGCTCGCCGATAACAGGGAATTATTGGCCGCGTCGTAGATCGCATGGTGGAAGGCGAAGTCGGCATCGATCATTGCCGTAATATCGTTGTTCCTGGTCGCTTCGCGTCCCATGGCAAGCAGAGCCGGCGACAAGGTGACGTTGCGGCGCGCAGCCTCGCGTGCCGCCAGACCGTCCAGCACGGAACGCACCTGGTAGAGATTGGCCGTGTGTTCCACTGTCAGTGGCGCCACCATCACGCCGCGGCCGCCGGCTTCCTTTACAAAGCCGTCGCGCTTCAGGAGTTGAAGGGCTTGCAGGAC
>JAQGMO010000253.1 GCA_028292315.1 Herminiimonas sp.
AGAATCTTGCGCGCCGCTCACCCGGCGCTTTCTTTGCGGGAACAGTCGTTGCAGGTTATCTGCTTGCACGATTCATGAAGGGCTCCTCGGACCGCCGGCGCGAATCGTTGGTGTTGGCCCCGGACGAGCCGCGTGCGCCTTATGTCCCCAGGGCCGGCGCCTTCGCTACACCGTCCAGTGCGCACGGTCCTGCGGGAACAGGCATGTCCGGCGCCATGGGGGCAAGCGGCGATAATTCGGAAACTCGCCTCGGCGGCGCCGCAGGCACGCTCGGCGCTGATGGCACACCGAGCACCGCGCACGGCACGACGACCGTCGGGAGCTCGCCGTCAGCTTTGAGCGGATCCAGTACCGGAGGGAATTCCTATGGCAATCGATAAGAGCGACCAGTCACTGCCATCGCTGCTCTCCGATTTGACGCGAGACACGGTAGAACTGGTCCGCCAGGAAATCGCCCTTGTGCGCGCCGAGATGTCGACCAAGATATCGAACGCGCAAATTGCCCTAACGTCCGTCGCTGTGGGTGCCGCTGTTTTAATGGCAGGCCTGTTCATCATCCTGCTAGCGGTGGTCAATGCCGTCGAAATGCTTCTGCCTCCCGAGGTGGCTCCCTGGCTTGCCCCGCTAATCGTCGGCATCGCCGTCGCCATCATCGGATACATGATGCTCAAGGGCGGGGCGTCCAAGCTCACTGCGGACAATTTGATGCCCCACAAGACAATAGACTCGCTTCAGCGCGACAAAAACGCCGTCCAGGAGAAAATGTAATGAGTGAACAAACCGATACCCGCACCCCGGAAGAAATCGAGAACGATATTGCGCGCACGCGCGAAGACTTCAGCTCTACTATCGAGGCAATCCAGAACAAGCTCACGCCGAGCGAGCTGATGGATCAGGCCGTCGATTATGCCCTCACCACCACGCCCGGCGCCTTTAGTGCCAACCTCGTCAACACGGTCCGCGACAACCCTATACCGGTAGCGCTGATCGGTGTCGGCATCGCCTGGCTTATGACAGCCAGGCGACAGTCGGATTGGCGCGCGCCACGCACACGGCATCAGCGAGCCGCCCGCAGTGCCGGCTTTTATCCGGACGTAGAGGACGCTTATGGCGGCGCTCCCAGGATGAGTCATGCGCGAGGAGGGCTGGATTCCGGAAGTTCAAGTGAAGGTATGCTGCAGCGCGCAGCGTCGAAGGCAACCGAAACCGGGCAGGATCTAAAGGACAAGGCAAGCGAAGTAGGACAGCGTCTTAGCGGCGCTGCTTCCGCCTTGACCGGGCGCGCCCGCCAGATGGGCGAAAGTGCGCGTGGGCGGCTGCAGGAGTCTACTGAAGAAACCCGGGCTCGCGTAAGCGAACTCGGTCAGCGATCGCAGGAGCAGTATTACCGCGCGAAGGACCGCTTCGGCCAACTGCTCGATGAGCAGCCGCTCGTGGTCGGCGCGCTTGGGCTTGCGATTGGCGCCGCGCTCGGCGGCTCACTGCCGACTACCCGTCGGGAGAATGAACTGATGGGGCGCACCCGGGACGATTTGCTTGGACGCGCCAAGGAAACCGCGCGTGACCAGGCCGAGACCATCAAGCAATCGGCACAGCATGTCGCGGAGGTAGCAAAAAAAGAAGCCGAGCGGTTCAAGGAAAATGTGTCGAACGCAGGAACACAAGATATGGACCAAAATCCACCGGTTTCTTCAGACGGGATGGGCAGCTCACAATTCGGTGGCGCGTCGGGGCAGCAAAGTCCCCGTTAGCAAGTCCCCGTTAACGACCGCTAACCTTTGCTGGTCCGGGGGCTTTATCCCCCGGACCAGCAAGCTCGTTCTCGGTTTGTCGAGTCCGACACGTCTTGAGCAGGACAGCAATGCCATTGCCGAGTTCGTGCAGTGAGCGCAAACCAGGACGCCTCCCGGCCACCCCCGACTTTGAGGTAATAAGCATGTTTTTCTTTTTTTCCAAGCGATTCGGATGGGTCCGATCGCTCATGGTATCGGTACTTGTGACGCTGTTGTTGCTCTGGCTCTTCGACGTGATTTGATGCGCACCGTGACCACATTATCAAACGTCAAGCTACCGCGAACTGTCAGCATGGAACATCTGCCTTGGAGCAGGCAAGTTTTGCGGCAATGATCGCTGCCAAGGCGATGCGTCTTGGACGTTAAAAATCATTGTCAGCCTTTCCGGCACTATCTGCTGCAGACAATGAGCCAAATTATTTCCTGTTCAATTTCACCGGTTTGCCCGGAGTATCCCTCACCGAGCGCAGAACAACATCGGTGATGTATTCCCGCCAGTGCGTGAGCGCATCTTTATCCATCAAGTCTTCGCCCAGGAATGCGCTCAACGTGTACCGGTTCGACAGGTAAAAATACCCTAATGATGCAATCGCTATATACAAGTCGCGCGCCCGCACATCCTGGCGGAATAAACCACGCTCCGCGCCCGCTTGCAATATCTGGTCGAGCATGCCCACGGCGGGAGAGACCAGTTCGCTCATCCTCGCGGATTTTTTCAAATGCTTTCCCTGGTGCAGGTTCTCGGTATTGAGCAAGGTCATGAATTCCGGATGGTCCAGATAATAGCCCCAAGTGAAATGCACGATTGTCGTCAGGGCGCCGACTGGATCTTCGATATCGATCTGCAACGACGATTCGGCTTCGTTCATCCGCTGGTATATCGTCTTCAATACTTCAATAAACAGACTTTCCTTGCTTCCGAAGTAATAGTTAATCATCCGGTCGTGCGTGCGCGAAAGCTTGGAAATACTTTCGATGCGCCCGCCTTCGAAACCGCTCTTGGAGAACACCCGGATCGCTGCACGCAAGATTGCATCGCGGGTGGTAAGCGCCCGCGCCTGGGTCCCGAGCGTGGGCTTGTCAGCCGCTGCCTTCCGCGTTTTTCGCGCTACGGTTTTCTTGACTGGGGATGAAGCGGTAGTGCGGGTGGTGGCGGTCATGGGCAGGTGTGGTTAATTTCGCGGCAAGGAATAATTTTGCGCCTGCGCAGGATACATGATCCGGTCGCTCCCTGCAAAACCCCCTTGCCACCCGGCGCCATCAATCGTGCGCTCCCGTAAACCATAAACTCCGGCAGCTGGAATAGTGTTGCAGAAATTTCTTAAAATGTCTTGATTAAAATGTAGTATTTGCCGAATATTTCGGAAGGCGCTACAAAAATCAAAAGCAATGGCCATCGCTTCTTCGGCGCGCTGATTTTGCGCTGCGGTCGGGAATCCTCATAGGGAGAAACCGAAAAATCGCGCATTCGAAGGCGCGGGGAAATTCATATAAACGGTCATTTATTACCCTTGTCAGCCGACGCGTGTTGCCGTTAATTTTTTTTCGTGATACTGTATTAAAAATGTAGTGGCTTCCGAATAAAAGGTGTCCGGCCTTCGGAGTCATCATCACAATAACCGTGGTAGGGAGGAGCATAATATGCCAAACATTTCAGCTGCGGATGGCACCGGGCTCTACTATGAAGAAGTCGGAACCGGTACGCCGGTCGTATTCGTCCATGAGTTTGCCGGCGACTACCGGACCTGGGAGCCGCAGATGCGTTACTTCTCACGATCCCATCGCTGCATCACTTTTAGCGCGCGCGGCTATCCGCCGTCCGATGTGCCGACCGATCCGGCACGATATGGCCAGGACATTGCGCGCGGCGATGTAATTTCGCTGATGGATGCGCTCAAGATAGACAAGGCGCATGTGGTCGGGCATTCGATGGGCGCCTACACTGCCCTGCATGTCGGCATCCATCATCCGGAGCGTTGTCTGTCGGTCGCTGCCACGGGCTGTGGCTGGGGCTCGAGTCCGAGCGAACGCGATGCGTCGGTCAAGCTATGCGAGGATATCGCAGCGATGTTCGAGAACGAGCCCATTGGGCACGCAGCCGATAAATATGCGCATTTCGCGATGCGGCTATCCTTCAAGGCGAAGGATCCGCGCGGCTTTGCTGAATTCGCGCGCATGCTGGCCGATCATTCCGGCATCGGATCGGCGCTCACCATGCTGAACCTTCAGCTCAAGCGCCCGACCTTGTGGGAGCTCGAGGACAAGCTGAAATTATTTTCGGTCCCGCTGCTGGTGATATTGGGTGATGAAGACGCGCCTTGCGTGGACGGCAGCATATTCCTCAAGCGCACAGTGCCGACGGCCGCCTTGCACGTAATTCCGCGCGCGGGCCACACCATCACGAGCGAGGAACCGGCGGCGGTCAACGCTTCGCTCGAGCAATTATTCGCCGCATCCGAATCGGGCCGCTGGATGGCCCATAAGCTTCAAGGCTGAGGAAAAGCATGACCGCTTCCGGCCAGATTCTGATCGATATCCAGGATGGCATCGCCACCATACGCTTGGCCAATCCGCAGCGCCGCAACGCTATCTCGACGCCCATGTGGCAAGCGCTTCGGGCGTTTGCAGCGAGCGCCGGCGCGCGAGCCGATATCCGGGTCGTGATTGTCCGCGGCGATGGCGACGCCGCCTTTTCTGCCGGCGCCGACATTTCAGATTTCGAGGGCGGGCGCTCCAACGTTGCGCAAGCCAGGATTTATGATGACATGGTAGAGGATGCATGCCGCGCATTCGAGGCAATTCCACAGCCGACAGTTGCCCTCCTGCGGGGGCCATGCGTCGGCGCCGGCGCTTCCCTTGCCGCGAGTTGCGATCTGCTGGCCGCGGCGGATGATGTTTTCTTCGCGGTGCCCGCCGCAAAACTCGGTTTGGGTTATGACCCGCGCGGCATAGAGCGATTCCTTCGCGTGTTCGGCATGCCCGGCACGCGCGGACTGCTGTATACCGCCGAGCGCCTGCCAGCGGCGAGGGCGCACGCGCTAGGCGCCGTCCACATGCTGGCGCCGGCTGTGGGGTTCGACGAGGCGGCCGATGCACTGGTGCGGCGCGTCGCCGCCAACGCGCCGCTTACGATCAAGGCCGCCAAGGTCGCGATCCGCGCTCTGACCGTGCAGCGCGAAGCCGGCCTCATGAGTCAGGCTAACGCCTTGGCCGGCATAGCCGATGCGAGCGCCGATTATGTCGAAGGCCGGCGCGCTTTTGCGGAAAAGCGCGCCGCGCGCTTCCGCGGCAATTAAGAATCAGCGGCATGAACTTATATCACGCCCTCTATGCCGACCGTGATCCCGCCGGCGTTGCTCTTGGTGTGCCCGGCGCAGCGACCTATACGACGGCCGTGCTGGTCGACCAGATCGGACGCTATGCGGCGGCGCTGCACGCGCTCGGCGTGCGGCAAGGCGACCGGGTTTCATTCAAACTCGAGAAAGCGCCGGAAATAATTTTCCTGGCGCACGCCTGCATCCAGCTCGGCGCCATCCTGCATCCACTCAACACCGCCTATACCGACCAGGAAATCGCTTATCTTTTGGGCGACGCCGAACCGGCACTGTTCGTCTGCGATCCGGAAGAAAAGGACAGGTTCGAAAACACGGCGGCGCAAGCAAACAGCCGTCTTGAAACGCTTTCCGCCGGCGGCGGCGGAACGCTCGGCGCGCTGGCTTCGCAGCAGCAGCGGCGGCAGGAAATCGCCGACCTCGATGCCGATGCCACCGCGGCGATTCTTTATACCTCGGGCACGACCGGCAAACCCAAGGGCGCGCAGATTACGCACCGCAACCTTGCGGAGAGCGCACGCGCGCTTGCATCAGTTTGGCGGCTAGGCCGCTCGGATGCGTTGCTGCATGCATTGCCGGTGTATCACGCGCATGGCTTGCTAACAGCGATCAATACAATGCTGGCCGCCGGTGGATCGATTTTATTTCTTCCCCGCTTCGACGCCGGTGAGGTAATCGTGGCGCTGCCGGCAGCAACTTTAATCATGGGCGTGCCGACGCACTATGCAAGGTTGCTGCGCGAGCCTGGTTTTGCGGAGGCGCTGCGTCCCACTTTCCGCCTGGCCATTTCAGGCTCGGCCCCGCTGCCGCTGGAGCTGGCCGCTCAGTTTGTCCAGCGCACCGGCCGCCACATCATCGAGCGCTATGGCTCGACCGAGGCAGCCATCGTTACCGCTGTGCCTGATAGCGCCGGGGACCGTACCGGCTGGGTCGGTTGGCCGTTGCCAGGCGTCGAGGTGCGAGTGGCCGCCCCCGATGGCACGCGCGCGCAGCGCTCGGCGACCGGCGCGCTCGAAACGCGCGGCCACAATGTCTTCAGCGGTTATTGGAAGCGGCCGGAAGCCGACCGCGAAGCTTTTACGCCTGATGGCTGGTTTGTTACCGGCGATGTTGCCGAGATAGACGGTACCGGCTGCGTACGCCTGCTCGACCGTTCAAAGGACTTGATTATCAGCGGCGGCTTGAATGTTTACCCGAGGGAGGTCGAATCCGTGCTCGATACCCTGTCGGGGATCGCACAGTCCGCCGTGTTTGGCGCGCCGCACCCCGACTTCGGCGAGGCGGTGGCGGCCGTGGTGGAACTGGAGACCGGGGCCGGCTTCGACGAAGCTGCCGCCATAGCCGCCGCCAAAACCAGGCTGGCAGCGTACAAGGTGCCCAAGCGCATCCTCGCCGTTAACGAGATTCCGCGCAATCGCATGGGCAAAGTGCTGAAGGCTGAGCTTCGTGCGAATTACCGGAGTTTGTTTGTACCCGTGAAAACTTAGCACCACCCCCACTAGGAGATAAGACATGGATCTGCAACTCACCAACAAGAAAGTACTGGTCACCGGCGGCAGCCAGGGCATCGGCAAGGCAATTGCCTTTACGCTGGCCTCGCAGGGAGCCGATGTGGCGATCTGCTCGCGCAACAAGGAATCGCTGGAACAGGCCGCGGCCGAAATCACGAAGAAAACCGGCCGCAAGGTGGTTGCGATCGCAGCAGATCTGACTAAGGTCGCGGATGCTGAAAATTTCGTCAAGCAGGCGCATGACGCGCTCGGCAGCATCGATATCCTGATTAACAATGCCGGCTCGGCGCCAGGCGGCGTGATCGAAACCCTGACCGAGGATGACTGGGAGCTGGCGCTGCAGCTCAAGTTCATGGGTTATGTGCGCTGCCTGCGCTATGCGCTTCCGATCATGGTAAAGCAGGGCCACGGCCGCGTGGTGAACCTGATCGGCAATGACGGGGTCAAGCCATCCTACTGGGAAATTGCGCCGGGCGCCGCCAATGCGGCTGGCCAGAACCTGACCAAGTCGCTGGCCGGGCAGTACGGCAAGAATGGCATCAGCTTCGTTGCGGTCAATCCGGGTCCGGTGCGCACCGAGCGTTGGTCGGGCCTGGTTGGCGCGATGGCGCGCGACATGAAGCTAAGCTACGAAGATGCCGACAAGCTGGCGCCTTCTTCGATCCCGATGGGGCGGATTGCCGAGGCGGAGGAAGTCGCAAACCTGGTTGCGATGATGGCCTCGCCGCTGATGCACTATGTCACAGGCACGATGATCGAAATTGATGGCGGCCAGGAAAAATCGCTGATGGATCGTTCGCGCGATCGATGATTGGATAGCAGATACCATGGATGAAGAACTGAAGCGGGAAGCCGAGCGGATTCGCAAAGCCGACCGTTTCGGCGCCTTCGTCGCGGTTAGTCCCGATCCATCATTCGTCCGCGACGCCCCGCTGCATGGCGCGTGGATTGCGGTGAAGGATAATATTTCTGTCGCCGGTCTTCCTTTTACTGCGGGACATCCAGTTTTTGCAAAGCGGATTGCAACGGAAGATGCGGAGGCGGTTCGGCGCTTGCGGTTGGCGGGCGGACGTGTGGCGGGCGTGACCCAAACCGATGCCGGCGGCTTCGGCGTAACCACGCCTGCGGTCAGGAACCCGGTGGCGCCCGGGCTGACCGTCGGCGGTTCATCCGGCGGTGCGGCGGCGGCGGTCGCCGCGGGTATTGCGGATATCGGCCTTGGAACGGATACCGGGGGTAGCGTACGCATTCCTGCCGCGTGCTGCGGTTTGTTTGCCTTGAAGCCGACTTACGGCCTGGTGCCGCTGGATGGGGTGTGGCCGATGGCGCCGACCCTGGACCATGTCGGACTGCTCACCCGCGATTTCGACATATTGGTTTCCGCAGCCGGCGCTTTGCTGCGCGCGCCGATGCCGGAGCAGGTCGGCAGACCGCGGTTCGGTCTGGACATGACGCGCATTCCTTACCTCGCCCCCGGTGTCGCACAGTCTTTTCTGGCGGCCGTCGCCAGGATAAAGGATGCTGGATTCGACGTCATGCCGATCGTGTTGCCGGACCGGGATGCGATAAGCGCGGTCCATGGAACCCTGGTTTTGGCGCAGGTGCGATCGGTCTACGCCAGTCTGTGGCCAATCGGTCCCACCGAGCTAGGCAGCCCCGCTCATCAAGCACTCGCCATCGCGCACCAGCTCGACCAGGCGGCAATCGAGCGCGCCCATGCAAGCGCCGGAAAGATGATTGACGAATTCAATGGCGTCTTCGGCAGTGTCGATGCGATTCTGACGCCGACACTGGCGGTAGACCCTCCGCCAGCCGGCGCCCGCAGCATAATCCTGAATGGCCACAAGATGCCGGTAGTCGCCGCACTGGTGGCCGAGACCTGCATCGCCAACTTGACCGGTTGCCCCGCGCTGGTGCTGCCATTGACAGCCGGCGCAGGAACCGGGACGGTCAGCCTCCAGGTGCTCGCGCCACTGAACAGGGATGCCGCACTTTTACAGTACGGCGCTTATCTGAAAACGATGTTCGCTCCGCAAACAAAAGGCGCTGAATAATTTTGTCAAACGGCGCCTGTCAAACGGCGCCTGTCGAACAGCGTCGATTTTCGTTAAACCCTCCATTCGGAGGGGAGGGAACCAGCGATTCAATCTGGCTGAGTGGTTAGCCGCAAATGCGCCTGGTTGGTTTGAAGTGTTTGCTGGATCGCTTCCCGCAACTGCCCGTATTCCGATGGATCCCACTGGCCCACGCTGACATCGGCCAACAGGCGCGCCGACTTGCCCAGCACGAAGATCCGATCGCCTACCGCGATTGCTTCTTCCAGCTGGTGCGTGATCAGGATTGCGGTGCTGCCGGTCTCGCGCGCCAGCGTGATAAATGTATCGCGCAGCTCCCTGGCCGTGACCTCGTCCAGGTGGCCGAACGCTTCGTCCGCCAACAGCAGGCCGGCTTGCAGCGCGAACGCCCGCGCGATCGCCACACGCTGGCGCATGCCGCCGGATAATTCATGCGGATAAGCGTGAACAAAGCGCTCCAGGCCGAGACGGCCCAGCCATTTCATGGCGCGCTCGCGGCGTTCTGTTTCCTGCAAGCCGAGCATCTCCAGCGGCAGGCATACATTGTCAACCGCGGTGCGCCACGGCAGCAGCCGATCCTGCTGAAACACCGTGGCGATCCGGCCGCGAAACCGATTGAACGCGCCATAAGGCGTCTCGCCTCCGATGCGGATTTCGCCATCGGTCGGCTGTTCGAGCCCGATCAGGATATCGAAGAAAGTCGACTTTCCGCACCCGGTCTGACCCACGATCGCCACCAGCTCGCCCGCCTTGATGTGAAGGTCCAGCCGATCGATTGCCACGACATCCTGCTGCGTCGTGGTCTGGCGAAAAACCTTGCGCAATCCGCTTACATCGATTGCGGCGGCGCTCATGTACGCCACCGTAACAGTCGCTTTTCAAACCGGCCGAGAATGGCTTCAAGGGCGAACAGGAGCACAACCAGCACCAGGGTCCAGGCGAATACATCGGCCACTGAAAAGAGTTCCTGGGCCACGGCAAGCCGATGGCCGATTCCGGTCACGGCGCCAACCAGTTCCGCAATCGTGACAACCCTGATGGCCAGGCTGAGGTTGATTTTCCAGCTCGTGAGCAATCCAGGCAGCGTCGCCGGAAATATAAGCTTCACGAAAAATTGCAAAGGCGTGGGGCGGAACGACTTCACCATGTTGCGCAAGTCGCTCGATACTTCGCGCATATTGTCGAGCGCGTCCACCAGGAATACCGGCCCGCACACCACGACCAGCACGAAGGCGATTCTGAACTCGACCCATTTGAACCACAGTATCGCGAACAGTATCCATGACACGACCGGCACAGCCATCAGGATACGCACCAGCGGACGGCCGTAACGCTCGAGCGTCGGCGACAGGTACATCAGCACGGCGCCCGCCAATCCCAGGAGGAAGGAAATCAGCAGCGCCGCGCCGACGCGGGCCAGCGTCACCAGCGCATCGATCGGCGTGATCTTCAGCAGGCTATTCCAGATTCTTCCAAGACTGGGGACAGCGAACGGCGGCAGCCCGATTGCCGGCGAAGCCATCGACAGCAGTTGCCATGCAACCGCAAGGACGGCGATCGAGACAAAGGCTTCGCGCGGCAGGCGCCATGACGCGGCGCGTTCGGCTCCTTCAGGGCGCATAGAAAATGCCTTCATCCGGTGTTTTTTCCAGGAATTTTGCGGCGACCGCGCGCTCGAACATATCCATCAGCACTTTCCGCTCGGGGCCCCAGGCCGGACGTACATCGAATTCCCAGCGTTTGCTTGCCACCACATCCTTCAGGATTCCCGCAGGCATCTTCACCGTCGCCACCGCGATCGCATCGGTTTCAGCCGGGTTGGCATGAATGAAGGCGGCCACATCCTGCAATGCTGCGATCCACTGCTTCGGCGCATTCGGGTTTTTATTGATGAAATCCTCGCGCATTGCCGCGACCAGTTCCCAGCCGTCGGCGCCGGTCAGTTCCTTCCATGCGCTGCTGCCGTTGAAGATCATGCGCAACTGCGGATTCTCTTTCATCATCGCGGTGGCGATCGGCTCGATCACCATCGCCGCATCGACCCTTCCCGCCGCCAGCTGGCTGCGGGCCAGCGCATAATTGGCCTGGATGACGTTGATATCCGACCCCATCGCCAGCCCCTTGGAGCGCCCGTAAATGGACACGATCTGGAACTGCTGGGAACCCATGTCGGCGGCCAGGTCCTTGCCTTTGAGATCGGCGAGGGTTTTGATGGCGGGATTGGCGGTCAGGATCGCCAGATCGGAAAGGCGCAAGGTGGTCGCGATGATTTTGGCGGGAACGCCTTCGTTGCGCATTTTCTGCAGCACGGTGGGTCCGCCAACCAGCGTGTCGACTTCGCCATTCGCGAGCGCTACGTAAAATGCCGAGATCGATGGAAACGGCTTGATTTCAAGTTCGAATCCGTGTTTCGCGTCGAATCCCTTTTCCTTCATTACGTTGACGAGGACCGGGTTGATGACCGGCAGCGTAAGACTTGCCGCGCGAATTTTTAATTTTGCCTGTGCCATGGCAGTAGTCGCTGAACCTGCTGCGATCAACGCTATAAACGTGGGAATAAGTAGCCGGCGGACGAAACGCTTCATCGGTGAATCTCCTATTTTCAGGCGGTTGGAAATCATGTTCCTGGTATGCCATCGAGCGTCCCACATCCAACGCACGCTTCAAAGCCGGCCCCGGTTTTGAACGCCCGCGCGGCGCGCTTCAAAGTTCCGGGTATATACTATTTGTGAGAATCCTAGTTCATGATGTGATAACTGTCAACGCCCAGTCCGGTGGACGCCGAGGCTGAAGAAGGCGCGCATCGGCTCGCCGGCTGGCGCAATAGTCAGATGCCGGCTGGCGCAATATTCAGATGCGCGCGAACGCAGCGGATAGAATAGGCCGACGTTATTGAAAAGGATGAATCAAATGGGTGTAAAAGTTTCCCGCAGCGATAAAAAGCCCGCTGCGCGCCCGCATGTGGAGCCGGTCGCGGTGCAGCGCCGGACATCGAAGGGCCGCGCGGCTGCCGGGCAAACCATCGCGGTGGACAAATCAAGCATGCGGCGAACCCACGGCGCAGAAAGTTCCAGGAAAGTGTTGGGCATACTCGCCTATTTCGAAGCGAAGCGGCCGGTCGCCACGATCGATCAGCTGGCGCAGGCGGTTGATGTCCCGAAAAGTACGGCGTACCGCTATGTCGCCTTGTTACGGGAAATGAATTTTATCGCTGACGACGGCCGCGGCGGCTACCACCTCGGTCCGCGCATACTGCATATGGCCACCGCCGCGGAAGCCGCGATGGACTATATCGATATTGCCTATCCCATCATGGAGCGGCTTTGTGAAAACACCGGGGAAACGGTTTTGCTGTTGCGCCGTGTCGGCGACAGCGGTGTGTGCATCAGCCGGGTCGAGTCGAGCAATCCGATTCGGCTCTTTTTTGAAATCGGCAGGGCATGGCCCCTGCATCGGGGCGCATCGTCCAAGGTCCTTCTGGCCAATATGCCGCCGCGCGAACGTACCGCCTATCTGGAGCGCATTGCCGAAGCCGACCCTGCGTTGAAAGCCCGGCTTCCCAAGTTCGTAAAGGAACTCGATGCGATTCGCGATAGCGGCATTTCCATCAGCAAGGCTGAAATCACGCCCGACATATGGGCAGTGGCCGCACCGGTTTTCGACGCCGGCAAAGTGGTCGCTGCAATTTCGCTGGCGGGTCCGGCCTATCGCATTCCTGACGCTTCCCGCCAGTCCTTCGAGACGCTTACGTCGGACGCTGCCCAATTGATTTCCGCCGCGCTGGCGCAGGTACGCAGTTAAGCGCTTATTGAGTTAAACGCCTGACTTAAGCGACTGAGTCAAACGCCGCCACTTTCGGGGCGTATTCCATCGGCGGCACTCACGCCCTTGAATCAAAGGGCGTCTCCTCCTTATGCCTTCCCCTCGCAGTACTATCCCGTACCAGCGTGCGCACAATGCCGGTTTTTCATACGTGTTTTCATTCCATGCCTATGGCCTGGAATGAAAGGGCTGCTTCCATGCAAATTTCCCCTTGACAGTATCACATGCGGAGATTAAGTTATCTGCATGTGATAATTAATGTTTGAGCGATAGCCGGATGCGGCGCTATCACCAGACAGGGCCTAAGTGAGATTCGAGACTGTAGGACGGCCCGCAATGCTTTGATTCAGGTTTGGTATTCCCATAGCTAACCATCGAAGGAGTGCATAAGATGTCCTGTCGTCGTTTTCTCCCCGTTCTCGCTCTCGCACTATTCGCAATACTTCCCGCCACCGGTTGGTCGCAAAACTTTCCAAGCAAACCCATCCGCATCCTGGTGCCTTTCGGCGCCGGTTCAACCTCGGATGTGATCGCCAGATTGATCGGCAAAGGCATTAGTGCCGATCTCGGTCAGCCAGTCATCATCGACAACCGCCCGGGCGCCGGCGGCACGATAGGCGCGGCCGAGGCAGCCCGCGCGACGCCCGATGGTCATCTTCTCGTGCTTGGCACGGTCGCCAGCCATGCCGTTGCCACTTACATGATGCAGGGTGTGAAGTACGACCCCGTCAAGGACTTCCAGCCGATTACCATCGTCGCCAATGCACCCGGCGTCATCGCCGTGCACCGAACCGTGCCAGCCTCGAATCTCAAGGAATTGATCGATTACCTGAAGGCTAATCCCGGCACCGATTATTCATCGGCCGGGAGTGGAACCACCACCCATCTTGCGGGCGAGGCCCTGAAACTCGAGATGGGGGTGCCGATGACCCACGTACCGTACAAGGCGGTAGGGCAGGCTATCAGCGATCTTCTGGCCGGGACGGTGAAGGTGATGTTTTACCAGTTGCCCTCCGTGAAGCCCTATGTCGCATCCCATGGCTTGAAAATAGTTGGCGTTACCTCCCCCAAGCGCATTTCCGCCTTGCCCGATGTCGCGGCAGTCTCGGAAATTTACCCCGGCTTTGATTTCTCCGCCTGGTTCGGCATGTTCGCGCCGGCCAATACCCCGAAGCCAGTTGTCGACCGCCTGTACAGGTCGATCATGAAGTCGATCGATACGCCGGAGTTCAGGCAACTGATGGCCGAGCAGGGACTTGAGCCGAGCGGGATTACGCCGGATGCATTTCAGGCGTTTATGAAAACCGATCTCCTGAAGTGGAAGAACATCATTTCGGCGACCGGAGCGAAAGTGCAGTGAGCCGGCTGGATCGATCGCCCAATCCAAACCAGCAAGTTAGAAAGCGAATACCTTGAAACCACCAGCTTTTGAATATGCGGCGCCCGCCACGCTTGAAGAGGCGCTTGCGCTTTTCGAGGCAAACAGCGACAGCGCCAAGTTGCTTGCGGGCGGCCAGAGCCTGGTCCCGGTATTGAATCTGCGGCTCGCAAGTCCATCGCTGCTGATCGACCTGAACCGGATACCGGCGCTTTCCGGAATCAGTCGAGCGGAAGACGGTTCGCTTGTCGTCGGCGCGATGACCCGGCATCGCGCGCTGGAACTGAGCAAGCCGGTTCAGGAAACGCACCCGTTAATCCATGCCGCAACGGCATATATCGCTCACGTCCAGATACGCAACAGGGGCACGATCGGGGGCAGCCTATGCCACGCGGACCCGGCCGCGGAATGGCCTGCAATTTGTGTCGCATGCGAAGCGGAGATGACGCTGGCCAGCGCGGCTGGAACGCGCACTGTCGCCGCCGAAGATTTTTCGCTCGGAGTCTACACGACAGCGCTTGCTGAAAATGAAATTCTCGCAAGCATCCGGTTTCCCGCCTGGCCGGCGGGCCGCCGCTGGGGCTTCCAGGAACTGTCGCGCCGCCATGGCGACTTCGCCATCGTGGGGGTTGCCTGCCTCCTTGATATGGATGGGCAGGAGCGCTGCACCGGCGCCCGCATCGTCGTATTCGGCGCCGGCGATAGGCCTGCTGTCGTGGCCGAAGCAGGGCTTTCGCTGGCCGGCAAAACGATCGGGCAGGGAGCGATTTCCGAAGCGGCGCGCATCGCCGCAGCACATATTGAAACGCGCTCCGATCATCATGCATCGGCCGAGTACCGGAGCGAACTGGTCGAGGTGCTTGTACGACGGGCGCTGTCGCAAGCGGCCGGCATGATGGCAAAAGACACGAAGGGGACAAAATGAGCAACCCGGTTAACATCGCCCTGACGGTTAATGGAAAGCAGGTTGAAGCAACGGTTGAGCCGCGCCTCACGCTCGCCGATTTTTTACGTGAACGGCTGCGCCTGACCGGCACCCACCTCGGCTGCGAGCACGGCGGGTGCGGCGCATGCACGAGTATTCTGGATGGGGCATCGGTGCGTTCCTGCCTGATGTTTGCGGTGCAGGCGCACGACGCCCGGATCACGACGGTCGAAGGCCTGGCCAGAGACGGCCAGCTGACGCCTTTGCAGCAATGCTTTCGCAAGCATCATGCGCTCCAGTGCGGTTTTTGTACGCCGGGAATCCTGACCACCGCGCATGCCTTCCTTCTTGAAAATCCAAATCCGACGCGCGACGAAGTAGTCGAGGCTGTTTCCGGGAATATCTGCCGGTGTACCGGCTACATCCCGATTGTCAATGCGATTCTTGATGCATCTACGGAACAATAAAATCATGTCTGTTACAGGTCAGGGAACCATCTTGCAGCCATGGGCCGACGCCGCCGATTCGGCGCCGATGATGGGGCGCCCGCTTCCACGCTCGGAAGACTTCCGCATGCTTACCGGCGCCGGATGCTACATCGATGACTTCCAGTGCGAAGACATGGTATACGCGGTCGTCATTCGCAGCGCCGTCGGCCATGCCCGCATTAATGGCGTGGATGCCAGCGCTGCGCTTGATTTGCCCGGTGTCCTCGCGGTCTACACCTGGGACGATATCAAGGATCTGGCGCGGCCGATTCCGATCAGGCTGGGGCCGCTGCCGGGATTCGAGCGCTACCTGCAAATGTCTTTCGCCAGCGACCGCGTCAGGTACGTCGGCGAGCCGATTGCATTGGTGATTGCCGACGACCGCTATGTTGCCGAGGATGCCGCCGAACTGGTCTATGTCGATTATGACCAGCTCGATGCCGTCGTCGACGTGCATGCGGCGCTGACTGACGAAGTCATCCTGTTCGACGACGCAGGCACCAACCTGGCTTCGCATTACACCGTCGCGCGCGGCGATACCTTGTCCGCGTTCCCGCAGGCGGATTACGTGCGCAAGGAAACCTTTCACTGCCACCGGCATGGCGCGATGCCGCTCGAAACGCGCGGCCTGGTGGCGCGCTGGGATCAGGCGCAAGGCGTGTTGACGGTCTGGGGCGCCACCAAGGTTCCATTTTTCAACCGCCGCGTGCTCGCCGGCATGTTCGGCCTCGAGGAAAAAAAGGTCGTGATGGTGGAGCTCGACGTCGGCGGCAGCTTCGGCGTGCGCGGCGAATTCTACCCGGAAGATTTCCTGATTCCTTTTGCGGCGTTCAAGCTCGGCCGTCCGGTCAAATGGATAGAAGACCGCCGTGAGAGCTTCATCGCAACCAATCACTCGCGCGAAATGGAGTGCGAGCTTGAAATTGCGACGCGCACGGACGGAACGATCCTTGCAATGCGCGCCAGGATCCTCGCCGACATGGGCGCCTATGCGAGGACCAATGGCGGCGTGGTGCCGGCCAAGGCTGCGCAACTGCTGCCCGGGCCGTACCGCATCCTGAATTTCGAATGTGAAGTCAATGCGCTCGTCACCAACAAGACCCCGGTGGGAACCTATCGCGGGCCCGGCCGCTACGAGGCAAATTTTTTCCGCGAGCGCTTATTCGACATGGCGGCCGACGACCTCGGTATCGAGCCGGCGGAGTTCCGCCGCAGGAATTTGATCGGTCCAGACGAGCTGCCATTCAATATCGGCAAGCTGGTGACGTATGTCGATGCCAGCGAATACGATACCGGCGACTATCCCGACGCCATGGCCCAGGCACTTGAAGCAATCGATTACGCCCGGCTTGCATCGCTGCGCAGGACGATGGTGGACGGCAAGCTGCATGGCGTAGGCATTGCGTGCTTTGTCGAATCGAGCGGCGGCGGACCGGCGGAAAGCGCACGTATCGTGATCGAGGGGCCGGGCTCGATCGCGCTCTATACCGGCTGCTCAAGTTCCGGCCAGGGCCATGAAACGGTAATGGCCCAGATCCTGGCCGATGAACTTGGCGTCCCATTCGCTTCGATCTCGGTTTTCCACGGTACGACCACCTATGTCGAGCAAGGGTATGGCACGTACCACAGCCGTGGCGTCGTCATGGGCGGCAGCGCCATTATGTTTGCGGCGGCGAAACTGGCCAGTCAGGCGGTCGCTCTTGTCGCCAGGCGCGCCGGCCTGCCGCCCGATGGATTCGAATTCCGTAACGGCCGTATCTGGCGCAACGGAGACGAGCAACCGTGTGCCAGTCTCGAGGCGCTCGCCCACGAAGCCGCGCAGGGCTCGCCCGAAGTGTTGGCAGCGCTGCAGGCGGAAGGCACTTTCGAGAATAGCAAGCTGACCTACACCTACGGCACGCACGTCGCCCATGTCGCGGTCGATCCGGAAACGGCAACGGTGGAGGTGTTGCGGTATGTTTTGGTCGAAGACGTGGGCCGGGCCATCAACCGCCTGATCGTGAATGGCCAGGCAATCGGCGGCGCCGTGCAGGGGATGGGCGGCACCTTTCTCGATCAGTTCATTTACGATGACACCGGCCAGATGCTGACCGGGACGTTTGCCGATTACCTGCTGCCGACGAGTATGGATTTTCCAAATGTGGAAGCGATCACGCTGGAAAACTTCCCGTCGAAGCTCAATCCGCTCGGCGCCAAAGGCGCCGGCGAGGGCGGCATCGTGGCGACCGGGGCGGCGCTTGCCAATGCGGTTGCCGATGCGCTGCACTGTTACGCAGTGAAGATCTGCGATTTACCGCTTTCGCCCAATAATCTCGCTCGTATGATCCGCGAAGCGAAAGCAAAAACCAAAACTTAATGGAGGCTTGACCATGGCCATCGACGTGCACGCGCATTATGTTCCTCCACGCACGCTGGAGGTATTGCAGAAAGAGGGCAGCCGTTACGGCGTGTCGGTCGTCGATCACGAGCCGAATTGCCAATGCCTGCATTTCGACTATGGCCTCAAGTGCCGGCCGTTTTTTTCCCGCCTGCTCGAGGAGCCGGGCAGGCGCATTGAAAACATGAACCGGACCGGCATTGACCGGCAAGTGCTCTCGGGGTGGGCCGATATATTCGGTTATGGCCTGGAAAACGAAAAGGGGATCGCATGGCATCGCCTGATGAATGAATCGCTGGCGGAACTTTGCCATCGCGAGCCGGCGCATTTTTCAATGCTGGCATCAGGCCACTTGCCCGATGCCGCCGCCGCCGCGCGCGAACTCGAGTATGGCGTCAGGCAGTTGGGCGCCGTCGGCGCCGTGGCTGCCTGCAACGTCGAAGGCGTGAATCTCGGCGAGCTTCCGCTCGATGAATACTGGGCGGCGGCGGTGGAACTGGATGTGCCGGTGTTCCTGCACCCGGCGCAGCCAGTCCCGACGCCGAGGACCAGGCGTTTCGCATTGAACCAGGTAGTGCAATACACCTTCGACACCACGCTCGCCGTCGGCTCGCTGATCTGGAGCGGCGTGCTCGACCGCTTCCCCACGCTGAAGCTGATACTTTCCCACGGCGGTGGAACGTTCCCCTTGCTGATGGGGCGTTTCGACTGCATGCATGAGCGCAGCAATCGCGAAGCAACCGGGATTGTGTCCACGGCGGCGCCATCGACATATCTGAGACGCATGTATTACGACAGCATCCTGCATGATCCCGCGGCGTTGCGTCATCTGGCGAGCCTGGTGCAGGTGGACCGCATTGTCATCGGCTCGGATGATTCGTTTCCTCCCGCCGACCACGATCCGCTCGGAACATTGCGCGCCGCCGGGTTCAGTGATGCGGAAATCCATCGGATTGCCGAGCTTAACCCGCGCGAACTGTTTCGATTCGGCTGAACGCGGCTGAACACATTCGACAATACGGCCGGGAACATGGCGCCGGCCACGAGGCGGACCGATATGTCATGGGCATTGCAAGGAATGAACCAAGGAACGAACCAAGGAACGAACAATGGATTTGACTGGCGAAGAAATAATCCCGCAAACAATCGAGAGGGTATGGGATGGCCTGAATGATCCCGCTGTATTGAAGGCATGCATTTCCGGCTGTGAAGAAATTATCAAGGTGACCCACAATGAGTACAAGGTGGTGTTGATGGCCGCGGTCGGTCCGGTCAAGGCGCGCTTCAATGGCAAGCTTGTACTTGCCGACATCAATCCTCCAACTTCCTATTCGCTGATATTTGAAGGCACGGGTGGAACTGCGGGATTTGCGAAAGGCGGTGCACAAGTCGTGCTTTCACAAGATGGCCCTGCCACGAGGCTTGCTTATAACGCGAATGCAAAGATTGGCGGAAAAATCGCGCAGGTCGGTTCCCGCCTGATCGAAGGTGTCGCTCGCAAGATCGCCGCCGAATTTTTTGCGCGTTTTAACGATATCGTTGCGCAGCCGGCGTCGGCCGACATGCCTGCAGAACCGCCTGTACATTCGGCCGCGACGCCGCGCGCCGAGCCACTACGTGCTGTGCCGCCATCCGCACGGCCGGCCGAGCAGGCCGCTATCGTGCAGAAAAAAGAAGGTGCGGTGCCGGTCGCGCTGTGGGTTGTCCTGGCAGTTGTAGCGGTGTCTTTGGTGACTTATTCTTGGCATTGATCAGGCGTTGTTAAACGGACGGGGAGGGGCGATTATTCCCAATACACCGGGCAGACAATGTGAAGTGCCTGCGAACCCGTTCCTGCCCCTACCAGTTCAGCGACAGCAATTGCCGGGCCATCGGAAGCGTGCAGAGCGACTCGATTTCATCGCGCGACGCCCAGCGAAAACCGTCCATCTCCGGGGTTGGTTCGCCCGTAACTTGATGCGAAAAATAGCTCGTACAAACAAGGTTACCAAGGCCAATCAGGCTCTCCGGCGCGCGCATCTTGTAAAGGTGCAGGCGCTTGTGTTTTCGAAAGTCGAAACCACCGAGGTCTTCAAACTGCGCGTTGCTGTCAAATTCAAGGCCCGTTTCTTCGCGCAACTCCCGTTTCGCCGCATGTAAAGTGGACTCTCCGGATTCCCGCATTCCCTTGGGGATGTCCCAATGATTGGTACCCGTCACGTGGCACAGAAGCAGTTGTCCTTTTGCGTTGAGAATGAGAACGCCGCAAGAAGTAGGGATGTCAATTTGTAATGTGGTATTTGCCAGTACTGGCATGCAGACTCCTTTTAAAGGGGAAATGAATTAAGGTCGTTCTGTCGGATGTTGCTCAGTCAAGCACAATCGCTTCCGCGAAAAATCTGGAAGATTGGCTAATGAACGGGGAAGCGTGCTTCAGAACCGGGCATAAAAACATCAGTAGCACCGATGGAATGGCGCTGACAAAAGAAGCCCGCACGCCTGGCGGCAGCGGGCTAAATCCAACTCAAGAAGAGAAGGAGGAGACAAGTGCAATTATACTGCATTGCACAAAAACCTGCTGGGAGCGACGCTTGGCGCCTATGCCTTGGTTTCGTCCTTATTATCGGAATTTTTAATCAGGTTAAACGAATCGGTTCGATATTCATCCGATCCCTGTGCCTCGGGAATCTGGTTCCCTGTCATGGCTTGTTGTTCATGGGGAGTGCGAACCACGTTACAACCCCCAGCAAGATCATTGCAATCGCTGCCCAGCGAACATTGCGCCACAATGGGTTGGCTGATTTGATCACTTCAAAATCCTCCACGTACACCGTTTCGCAAGCGCCGTTTCCCGTATCTGTACGAACAGTGCTGGTGCCCCGTTTAAAGGCAAACCCATGGTTATGCGAATATTCAGCCAGCATTCCCTTGACACGGATCTGATCGCCGATCTGAACGTTGCGCAGCTTCTTGGCGATCCGGGGTTCTCCGGTGATCAAGTGATTGTTCGATACTGCGGCCATGTCAAATTCGTCGTAAACTTCCTGCGAATTGAACCTGAAATTGCAGGTGAACGATTCACTCGAAAACTTCACTTTTGCATACACGTCGCTACGCACGTTGTTCCCCCATATGACGCACAGGTCAGTGACATTCAGGCTGTCATTCCAGCGTTTGTGTATGTAATCCCACCAGGTATCGGCATTGTGTTTGCTGACGACCAACCCGGTAATCTCATAAGCATAAAGCGGCGCCACCGTGTAGTCGATTTTGTTGACCGTGACTTCGAACGCAGGCTGAATAATCAATTCCTGCATCGGCTCCGACTTGAGGTCTTCGCTGATTGCACGAAGCGGCGGAAGCGAATCGGAAAACCATATCGACGTCACGAGCGCCACCACGCTGGTCAACAACAGGAACTTGACGTAGGTATGCATCATGCTCTCAGGCGGTTAGTTGGTAATCGGCGTCGGTATGGATAGAAGTAAAGTTAGTGTGCAGACCTGCGGGCTTGCCGCGACAGCAAGCGCTATTATGGCAATCGTTTAAATAGAAGCAATTCGGGTGTTGACTTTCTCGGACAAAAAACAACACTAGCGCGTCACCCGTTTCATTTGTCCTCAATATCGGCCGACCTGATGTTGTCGAACCGACCGCAAATACTGAACGTGTTCTTAAAAGGAAGCAATCGATCTCATCTGCTATTTCAAACTTAGAAACGAGAACGTCGCTGGATGTCGACACGGCCGGTCCCGCCACCGGAAAAATCGGCTACTTCATCTGAATGGCCTAATGGGTTGTCCAGACCCCTTTATCGAACTATCCCCCTCCTTTGCGCCTGCTTCTTGAGCGCGCATCACTCCAGACGAAGGACGCTGCGCGCCGCTTACGTCGGCCGTTGCATCAATACGTATCAAGCGCCTGGCCGCCTCTAATACTCGGTATGCCAGACGCCGCACAAGATCAGCGAGTTACTTCCAGGTCCAGACACTTGCAAGCACTTGCGTAAAATATAACAGCGATCTATTATTGCGATACTTAGTTCTATTGCTTAGGAGAAGAGATGAAGTTGCCGCTATTCTTGTCTAGCGGGCCGGCCGACACGCACGAGGATTTCTCGGAACTTGTGCAGCGGGACCGT
>JAQGMO010000258.1 GCA_028292315.1 Herminiimonas sp.
AAAGGTGCAGCCGGCCGCGCCCATCAGCGTCAGCAGGATATCCATATCGTCCTGATCGGCCTCCGCATGATTGGTGTAGCAAACATCGCATCCCATGGGTAGGCCGAGCAGCTTGGCGCAAAAATGGTCTTCGACCGCGGCGCGGATAATCTGCTTGCCGTTATACAGATATTCCGGACCAATGAAGCCGACCACGGTATTCACCAGCAGCGGTTTGAATTTTCTTGCGACCGCGTAGGCGCGCGCCTCGCAGGTTTGCTGGTCGACGCCGTGATGCGCATTGGCGGACAGGGCGCTTCCCTGGCCGGTTTCAAAATACATGACATTGTCGCCGACCGTGCCGCGGCCTAATGACAGGGCGGCGTCGCGCGCCTCGGCCAGCAGTCGTAGATCGATGCCGAAACTGCGATTGGCTGCCTCGGTGCCGGCGATCGACTGGAACACCAGATCGACCGGCGCGCCGCGATTGATCGCTTCAATCGTGTTGGTTACATGGGTAAGGACGCAGGATTGCGTGGGAATGGCATGCCGTGCGATGATTTCATCGAGCATCGAGACTAGCCGCACTACTTGCGGCACATTGTCGGTGGCGGGATTGATGCCCACCACCGCATCGCCGCTGCCATACAGTAAACCATCGAGGATACTGGCCGCGATTCCGGTCGGGTCATCGGTTGGATGGTTCGGCTGCAGCCGGGTTGAAAGCCGTTTTGCAAGGCCGATCGTATTGCGGAACCGGGTGATGACGCGGCACTTGCGCGCCACCAGGACCAGGTCTTGCACGCGCATGATCTTGGATACCGCCGCGGCCATTTCCGGCGTGATGCCGGGCGCCGCCGCAGCAAGCGCCGCTTCATCGGCTTCATCGCTCAGGAGCCAGTTCCGGAAGTCGCCTACCGTCAGGTGGCTGATGGTCGCAAAAGCCGCCGCATCGTGGTCATCGATGATGAGCCGGGAAATTTCATCGCTTTCATACGGCACCACCAGCGTGTTGAGGAAGATGGCAAGCGGCAGCTCCGCCAGCGTCATTTGGGCGGCCACGCGCTCGATGGCACTGCCGGCCGCCACGCCCGCCAGCCGGTCGCCGGAACGCTCCGGTGTCGCCTTGGCCAGCAAGTCCTTCAAGTCGGAAAACCGAAATCTCTTGCTGCCGATGACATGTCCGAACGGGTCGTTGTTCACTGCTCGCATCCTTTATGGGGCCGGGCGGTCAAGCCACAGTCTAACGCATTTTCATCCCCACTTTATTATCCTGAAATCGTGGCCGAGTACGGTTTTACTCGATGCAATCAGGCTGCTCAGCCCCAGCACCAGCTGCGTTAACGTATCGCCGGGCAAGGCCCAGATCTGCGCACGCGGCGGCTGCACCTGCGTGGCCGCCGTGATCAGTGGCGCGATCCATCCCGCTTCCGGGGTGACGTCGAGCAGAATATCGCCATCCTGCGTGGTGTGCATGAAGATTTCGCCGCCATGAACAAGGCCAAAACAGATGCCATACCCGGTCGCGTTCATTTTTAACATGAACCGTTGAAGATTCCGGTTGTGATTGTCGATCCATGCTTCGACATCGTGCGTGGTTTTCAAGTCGATCCATGGAGTTGCCGACGGTTCTTCGGGTTTTTCGGATTCAGGATCGTGCATCATTGCGTTTCACTGTTCAATCGGGTTCGGATGACGAGAGTTTACACGCCGAAGGCAAAACCGGCGTGGCTGCCACAATTCTTGCTTTTAAGAATGGCTTGTAGAACCCGCAAATGTCCCTATCTATTATTCCTACCTTTAAGAATCTTCCCGAGGAGCGCCATGGATAAATACGGGGTGGTCGTCGTCGACCTGAAACAATTGGCAGCCTTGATGGCCGAGGCATTGGAAGACCTTGAATGTCCGGACTGCTGCGGTCCGATTCATGAGTTTATTGAAATCGGAGTCAGGGTTTATCAGGAAGAGCATGAGTGGGCCTGTTTCGCGCACGCGGTGTTGCATGCGCAGCGGGCGAAGCGGATCGGAGGCGGACGGCGTTAAGGACGGCGCCAGCGTGCCGGGCACTTGCCCTCTTGATGGACTGCCTCTATCATCTCGCCTTGGCTTTTCACCGGCCGCGCGATGCCCGGCGAATCTGCTGATTAGACGACAGATTACTGATGGAACGCCTTAAGACGATTGCTGTCTGAGCCTCTGACTATAGAACCCCGCAACCCACTCGTCCATGGCATTTGTTACAATTACAGAGGCGGCTAAACTAGTCCGCCGCTCTCGCAGGACGCTCTATCGAGACATTGATAGTGGCCGTCTTAGCAAGACCCTCAATCGGGACGGTACGGCCACGATTGATACCTCCGAGTTGCTCCGGGTATATGGAACGCTCCATAAGGAAGACGAGCCGGGCGCGCAGCCTGGCGTGACTTCTCCTGTCGACGATTTTGAGTAGCTGGTTGCCAGCTGGGATTCCAGCCAGAAGACATTACCGAAAGGCAATGCGATGTCGGGCGATAAAATTCAAATTGTCATTCTGGAAGAAAAAATTAAATCGTTACAACACGTTCTTGAAATTGAGGCGACTTTACGGAAAGTAAAAGATGAAGTAACGAATGAATTGCGCGCGCGGCTGGAAGAAAAAGACAGGCTGATAAAGACCTTGGAAAACCGTGTGCTTTTGCTTGATTACGATGGTCCCAATGCAAAACATTTACCTAAAAAATCTGGGGGATTTTTTGCAAAATTTTTTCATAAAAATTAGGGCGTTAAACTTTTTCGTTGGTATGGCAGTGAAGTAACAAGTTTGGCGAAGATAAATCTGACTGGCAATGCGCGGCTTCTTTGTAACATTCTGTTCCATGCATTGCATGTCTGCGGCTACCGCCCACATAATAATTCCTGCGTGATTTGAAATTTTTAACTATGTTGATACTTGTCAGCTTCTGATATGGACGATGGCATACGATACATAGCCCCTTCATGATTTATCGGCTTTTAACAAAATGAATAGCAAACCGTGTCCGAAGTGCGGCTCCGAGATTACCCGGAGAATTCGCCGTCCGTTATGGATGCGCTTTTTTTCAGGCAGCATCCGCATCTGGTGTTACAACTGCCGCGAAAAGTCAATGTTAATTGACAATAAACCTTTGTCTGGAGCGCATGTTAAAAAAGCGCACTAACGCAATCACATAGGCGAATGGGCGGTTTTTGTGCTGCAAAACCGTTTTTAGCTGGATATTTGTCTCTCCGATTCGCGACGGCGCATCGGCTAATGGGATTTTGAACGCCTGCTTCGATTTCAGCCAGCGCGTTTGTTAACCATGGCGATTCCGGCGACGATCACCAGGATCGCCGCCACGATCATCGGCGTCAGCAGCTCATTGAAAAACAGCAGGCCAGACAGCACCCCCATCGCGGACATGACGTGGCCGAGCTGACTGAAATAAACGGGGTCGGCGGCTTTCTGGAAACGGAAATACACGATGTAACCGAGGCAGGTGAAAACACACTGCATCAGCAACAGGTGCCAGTGCGGATAGGCGGGAATGTTCAGGCTCCCGTGCGCCATCAATACCGGAAACATGACGAGCGCTCCACCGAGCAGCATGCCGCCCGCGAGCAAGCTCGAGTTCATCCCCTGCGGCATGCGCAGCTTGCGATACACATTGCCGACGGCAAGGCTGACCGGCACGCATAGCGCCAGTAACAACCAGCCGATTGATCCGGCGCTGACCGTATAGCGGCTCAATACCAGCAGGGCGGCGCCGGCCAGGCCAACCAGGATGCCGATCAGCCTGAGCGGACGGAACAATTCCATTCCCAGCATCCAGGCAAATGCATAAGTAAAAAGCGGCGGCAGCGTAAACATCAGCGAGGTGAGACTTGTGCCGAGATCGGTCATGACGAGAAAGGTCACGCTGTTTGGAATAGCGACGCTGAAAACGCCTGCAATCACGCTGTAAAGAAAGAATGGACGCTTCCAGTTCGCCGGGCGTTCGTCGCGTAATCCCGCCAGCGTCAGTATCAGTCCGCTGCCCAGCGCAGGCCAGAATGCGAATGCAAGCGGTGACCATCCCTGGGCAATTGCCAGGCGCGACAAGGGGAACATGCTCCCGAGGAGTGCGCCGGTCAACACCAGCAACAATAACGGTGCGTCGGCGCCGCGGCGTATCACAGATCGTAGGGAAGGCATGGAATTCAATAGCAGCTCCGGTTTCGGGACTACCGGAGTGTACTGGATTTTTTCACATGGCTTCCGCTGTCCGGCCTGCGTGCATCGAGCCGATCGTTTCGGCAATCCTTACTTCGAACGCGACCCAAAACAGTCGCCGGTCTTTTCTTTTTACTAATTTAACTAAATTTGAGAAAAATTGAAAACTTGATTCGGGTCAAGGGAAAAAAAATCAAAGTGTCGCACTATTTTTGTGCTCTTCGGCAAACCGGGAAGATACCCGGATGGCCGATATGGCTTTGATGCGGCAAGCGGAAAGGCCGGACAGGAATCCGGCCTCATAAAACTAAAACTAGGAGACTGATATGGGTAACATTCTGCGTTACAGGTTCAGGTATGGTTTGACGCGAGTCGCGGGGTGCGCAGTGGCAGTAGCGGCGGCATTCGCCGCGGCGCCGGCTGCGGCCTGGGAGCCAACCAAGCCTGTCGAATTCATCGTGCCGGCCGGGACTGGCGGCGGCGCCGATCAGATGGCGCGGTTGATACAAGGCGTCATCGTCAAGAATAAGTTGATGAAGGAACCGATGATCGTCGTCAACAAAGCCGGCGGCGCGGGCGCCGAGGGCTTTCTTGAAGTCAAAGGCGCGAAGGGCGATCCGCACAAGATCATTATTACCCTGTCCAATCTCTTTACTACTCCAATGGCGACCGGCGTGCCGTTCAACTGGCGCGACATGACGCCGGTGGCCATGCTGGCGCTCGATCAGTTTGTATTATGGGTCAATGCCGACAAGCCGTACAAGAACGCGAAGGATTATGCGGCCGCGGTCAAGGCGGCTGGCCCCAACAAGTTCAAGATGGGCGGCACCGGCTCCAAGCAGGAAGACCAGATCCTCACGGTCGGACTGGAAAAATCAATAGGCAGCAAGTTCATATACGTGCCTTTCAAGGGCGGCGGTGAAGTCGCCGTGCAACTGGTCGGCGGCCACGTCGATTCCAGCGTCAACAATCCGATCGAAGCAGTGGCGCAATGGCGGGCCGGCAAGCTGCGCGCGCTGTGCGTGTTTGATGACAAGCGCATGGATTTCAAGACCAAGGTCACCGATACCCAGTCCTGGAGCGATATCCCGACCTGCAAGGAATCCGGCGTGCCAAGCAGTTACACCATGCTGCGCGGTGTCTTCATGCCGCCCGGCGTGACCAAGGAACAGACCGACTATTACCTCGACCTGTTCAAAAAGGTTCGTGAAACGCCGGAATGGAAAGAGTACATGGAGAAAGGCGCGTTCAACCAGACCTTCATGAGCGGTCCTGACTTCGCCAATTGGCTAGCCAAAACCGAAAACATGCACCGTGAACTGATGAAGGAAGCCGGCTTTATCGCCAAGTAACAAGCGGCACATGGCGGGCGTGACCGGCGTTGTGTCGCCAGGTAGCGCGCCCGCGCTTCCACGCAGGCTTATTTCAGTATTCACATCATTTCAGCGGGGGCGTTTCGAATGGAGCAGAGTAAGCAAACCGACGGTGCCGTACGCACGGGCGTTGCCACCAATGTCGTCGAGGCGGTGGTCGCCGCCATTATCCTGGCAGTCGGCCTGGTGGTCGTCTTTGCCAGCCAGGCACTGGGTTCCGGCTGGACCACCGATGGTCCGGGCGCCGGCTATTTCCCGTTTTACATCGGCCTGGTCCTGGTCATTTCCGGGGTTGGCACGCTGTATCAGGCGCTATTTGGGAAAAACCGGAACACCGATGTCTTCGTCGACAACGAACAGCTCAAGCGCGTCCTGTCCGTATTGCTGCCGGCGTTGCTGTACATCGCCGCGATCCAGCTGCTTGGCATCTATGTCGCTTCCGCACTGTATATCGCATTATTCATGATCATGCTTGGCAAATACTCATGGATAAAAAGCGTGCTGGCGGCGCTGGTCGTCACCACCCTGCTGTTCTTCATGTTCGAGGTCTGGTTCAAGGTCCCGCTGTACAAAGGGAAATTAAATCTGCTGGGCTTTCTCGGCTACTGATCCCGCTGGGCGCGCGAGGCCCCGGCGGCCTCCGCTGCGCCGCGTACAACCGGACTTCAAGGAGTGATAAATGGATGAAATCAGTGCGCTGTTCCAGGGTTTTGCAGTTGTCCTGACGCCGATGAACACGGTCCTGATGTTTATCGGGATCATACTCGGGGTGTTGATCGGCGTATTGCCGGGACTGGGCGGCGCTAACGGCGTCGCGATTCTGCTGCCGCTCACATTTACCATGTCGCCGACGTCGGCCATCATCATGTTGTCCTGTATTTACTGGGGGGCGCTGTTCGGCGGCGCGATCACGTCTATCCTGTTCAATATTCCCGGTGAACCGTGGTCGGTTGCAACCACCTTCGACGGCTATCCAATGGCGCAGCGCGGGCAAGCCGGCGAAGCGCTGGCCGGTGCGTTCACGTCGTCGTTCGTCGGCGCCTTCGTCGCGGTCGTGATGATCACGTTCCTCGCGCCGCTGGTGGCGAAATTCGCATTGAAATTCGGCCCGCCGGAATTTTTCGCGGTTTACCTTTTGACCTTCTGCAGCTTCGTCGGAATGGGCAAGGGATCGCCGTTCAAGATCCTGGCGTCGATGGCGCTCGGGTTCGCACTGGCCTCGGTCGGCATGGATACCGTGACCGGGCAATTACGCCTGACGTTCGGCTGGACCGAACTGATGCGCGGCTTCGATTTCCTGATCGCGGTGATCGGCTTGTTCGGCATTGGTGAAATCCTGCTGTCGATGGAAGAAGGCCTGGCATTTTCCGGAAAGTCCGCCAAGATTAGTCCGAGGGTCGTGTTCGACACCTGGAAAAAATTGCCGCAATACTGGATGACCTACATCCGCAGTTCCATGATAGGGATCTGGATGGGTATTACTCCCGGCGGCGCAACGCCTGCTTCCTTCATGAGTTATGGCATCGCAAAAAAAATGTCGAAGGACGGCGGTAAGTTCGGCACCGGCCAGCTGGAAGGCGTAGTCGCGCCTGAGACCGCGGCGCACGCTGCCGGCACCAGCGCGCTGTTGCCGATGCTGGCACTCGGTATCCCGGGTTCGCCAACAGCGGCCGTGCTGCTGGGCGGTCTGCTGATCTGGGGCTTGCAGCCTGGTCCGTTGCTGTTCGTCGAACAAAAGGAATTCGTATGGGGCCTGATCGCGAGCATGTACCTCGGTAACCTGGTAGGGCTGATTGTGGTGTTGACGACAGTGCCGTTGTTTGCATCGATCCTGCGCATTCCGTTCTCCATCATCGCGCCGGTCATCATCGTGATTTGCGCGATCGGCGCCTATACGGTGCACACCGCAATGCTCGATATCTGGTTCATGATGTTGTTCGGCATCGTCGGCTATCTCTTCAAGAAGCTGGATTATCCGCTGGCGCCGCTTGTGCTTGCGCTGGTGCTCGGCGACAAGGCGGAAGATTCGTTCCGGCAGGCCATGCTGGTATCGCAGGGCGAGCTCTCCATCATGTGGTCCAATCCGCTGGTGGGCAGCATCACTACGCTCGCATTGATCCTGCTGTTCTGGCCGCTGATTTCACGCGTCGTGAAAAAAATCCGGCCGGTCTCCGTGGATAAATTTGCCGAGCAGCAACCGGTCGACTGACAGAGGGGTAAAGCCATGCCTGTAATCGCCATGACCCAGGAGATGGGGTCGCTTGCCAAGGATGTGGGGCAGCTGCTGGCCGAGTCGCTCAATCTCGAAATAATGCAGCATGAAGTGGTGGAGCACCTGTCGGAAAAAATGGAGATGCCGAAGAGCGTCATCCGCCGCCTGCGCGAAGGCAAGGCCGGGCTGGTCGAACGCCTCACCACGGATAAGCAAAAACTGGCGGTGTACACGGCGGAAGAAGTGTTTGCCCATGCGAACCGGGGCAACGTCGTGCTGCGCGGCTGGGGCGCCACCTGCCTGTTGCGCCCGGTGCCGCACGTGGTATGCGTGCGCATCACGCGCTCGCTGGACAAGCGGATCGAATGGTTGATGGGAAACCTCGAAACTGACGACCGCGAATTCGCCGAATCCGAAATCCGCCGCAGCGATGAAGCGCACGCTGCGCGCATGCACCAGCAATTCGGCGTCACCTGGGGCGATCCCCTCCTGTATGACATGGTGCTTAACACCGACCGGATTTCAGTGGCCGGCTGCGTGGAACAGATCAGCCGGCTGGCGGCATTGCCCGAATTTCAGGAAAGCGACGCATCGCGCGCCATGCTGGCCGACATGACCCTGGAAGCACGCATTCGCGCCGCGCTCAAGGGCAATGCGGCGACGCGCGACGTGCACGTGACGATTGAACCGCGCGACGGCCATGTCGTGTTGCGCGGAATCGTCGTGAATGCCGAAGAACGGAACGGATCGGAGCAGGCGACCGCCATGGTGGCAGGAGTCACCAGCGTCGATAACCAGTTGCGCGTGATGAGCACGTCAAGACGCTTTACTTCGGCCAAGTACTGACGCTAGGCTGACTGCTGCGTACAACGCTTCAGGAGGAGACACAACGATGGCGATCCTGGTCAACAGGAATACCCGGGTAATCACCCAGGGAATCAGCGGCAAGGCGGCCCAGCTGCATACCCGTATGTGCCGCGACTACAGTCGCGGCAACGAATGTTTTGTCGCTGCTGTCGAGCCGCAAATGGCTGGTAAGGAATTCGACGGCATGCCGGTCTATGGCAGCGTGCGGGAGGCCGGGCAGCGCACCGGGGCCACGGTATCGGTGATTCACGTGGAGCAGCCACTCGCCGCCGCTGCGATCGAGGAAGCGGTCGATGCCGGGCTTGAACTGGTGATTTGCGTTACCGAAGGTATTCCGGCCGCCGACATGGGCAGGATTGCCGCCCACATGGCGGGCCGGTCCACACTCCTGCTCGGGCCGGGCAGCCACGGCATCATTACGCCGGGAGCGATCAAGATCGGCAGCATGCCCGGGCACATATTCAAGAAAGGGCGTGTCGGAATCGTTACGCGCTCGGCCACGCTCGGTTATGAAGCGGCCGGCGAGCTGACCGCACTGGGCCTGGGGCAGTCATCCTGCGTAGCGATCGGCGACGATCCGGGCCTCGGTTTGCAACCTATCGACGTGATGAAGCTGTTCGCCGCGGATCCGGATACCGATGCCATCATCATGATCGGGGAAACCGGGGGCGATGCCGAGCAGATCTGCGCACACTGGGTCAGGGAAAACCTGAAAAAGCCGGTGGTGGGTTACATCCCGTGCGGAAAGGACGACGCCAGGGAAAAACGCGCAATCATGGAAGAATGCGGCATCGTCGTCGCAGCCAGCGCGGCCGAGATGGGCGAACTGCTCAAGTCCGTCCTCTACGAGGATTTTTCCTGGATGATCAGCTGAGCAGGGACATCGTTCGCGAAACCAGGGTCATGCCCGCGCCGCTCCCGTGCCCTGCCCGGCGGATCAGATCTTTCCCTGGTGCTTCAGCCGGCTCAACGTCTCCGCCGACAGGTTCAGGTACGTCGCCAGCTCCTTCTTCGGGATGCGGTCGAAAAGTTCCGGGTGCTTGCGCAGGAACCGGTGCACCCGTCCCGGCGCGTCCAGCAGATGCAGGGTGATCGTATGCGCCATGATCTCGCTCATCAGGCGCATTACTTCATATTCGAAACCTTGCTTGATCGCGAGGTGACGCTCCATGAAACCGATCCACTGCTGGAGCGGCATCTTGGCCACGCGCGCCTTGGTCACTGAAACGATGCTGTACGGAGTAGGTGTTTTCAGGCGCCAGGCGGCATAGCTGGTTTCGATGTCGCGTTCGGCGGCAAATCGCAGGATCATTTCCTTGGCCATCACGCTGGTGACGACACGCTTGAGAACACCGTCGAGAATAAAGTACTGCTCCATCTCATGCACGCCCTGGTGCAACAGGAAGTCCCCTTTTGCGCAATCGACCACAACGAGCCGGGCCTCGAGTTCGGCCATCTCGCTCTCCTCCAGTTCCTTGAGCACCAGATTTTGTCGGAGCTGTACGCGAATAATATTTTTCTCGGGATGTTCCGCAACTAACGACATGATGGTTTAGCTGGATGTTCGTTCAGGTGAAACATGATGCGGTGAAAATTGACCCCGGTCAATGAGAAAAGCAAAGGCCGCTCGGTATCATGGCTTCGAACTTGAACGGGCCGGATCAAGCGTATGGATGAAGAAGAACCCGTCAGGCAGGCGTCCGCCGCCAAGGTGCGCACGAAGCCGAAAAATCATTATACCCATAGGAGGAGCGATGTCTTCAGTTTTAACCAGTAACAACAGCACGCAGGCTTCCACCACGGCTGAGGATACGCTCAAAGCCAAAAGCCGGGACGCCGGCGTGATATCGGGTGGCCACCTTGTGGCGCGCGCCCTGAAGAATGAGGGCGTCGACACCATCTTCACGCTGTGCGGCGGCCACATTATCGATATCTATGACGGCTGTGTCGACGAAGGAATTCGCATCATCGACGTACGGCATGAGCAGGTCGCCGCCCATGCGGCCGACGGCTATGCGCGCCAGACCGGCAAGCTGGGCGTGGTGGTCACCACCGCAGGCCCGGGCTGCACCAATGCGGTAACCGGCATAGCCACCGCATTCCGCTCCGAAAGCCCGGTATTGCATATCGGCGGCCAGGGCGGCGTCACCCAGCACATGATGGGCTCGCTGCAGGATTTGCCGCACACCGAAATGATGCGTCCGATCACCAAGTTCTCGGCCGGCGTGCGTACCACCGAGCGCGTGGCCGACATGGTATCGATGGCGATCCGTGAATGCTTTGCCGGCGCTCCCGGACCGGCTTACCTGGAAATTCCGCGCGACGTGCTCGACCGCGAGGTCGACATCAACCGCGCGGTGATTCCGGAGCCAGGCGGCTATCGGGCCTCGGTCAAGACCGCGGGCGACGCCGCCGATATCGAGAAGCTGGCCGACATCCTGCTCAAGGCGGAGCGGCCGGTGGTGCTGTTTGGCAGCCAGGTGTGGGCTGCGCGTGGCCACGAAGAAGCGATCGCGCTGGTGCGGGCGCTCGACATCCCGGCTTACTTCAACGGCGCATCGCGCGGCTTGCTGCCGCCGGGCGATCCGCATCACTTCGACCGCACGCGACGCGAGGGTTTCGACAAGGCCGACGTGATCGTGATCGTCGGCACCCCGTTCGACTTCCGCATGGGCTATGGCAAGCGTCTCGGCTTGAATGCGACCCTGGTCCAGATCGACCAGGATTACCGCACGGTCGGCAAGAACCGCGATATTTCGCTGGGACTGGTGGGAGATCCGGGCACCATCATGGCAGCGGTGCTCCAGGCGACCACCGGGCGTATCGACAAGGGCGCGCACGGCAAGCGGCGCGAGTGGATGCAATCGCTGCAGGCGCTCGAGGAATCGGCGACCGCCAAGCTCATGTCCAAGTTCAAGGATAACAGCTCGCCGATTAATCCCTACCGCGTAGCCTATGAAATCAATGAGTTCCTGAGCGACGACACCATCTATATCGGCGACGGCGGCGACGTCGTCACGATCTCGGCGCAGGCAGTGCGGCCACGTCGTCCGGGACAGTGGATGGACCCCGGCGCGCTCGGCAGCCTCGGCGTCGGCACCGGTTTTGCCATCGCGGCCGGCCTGGCCCATCCGCAGAAGGAAGTGCTGTGCTATTACGGCGACGGTGCCTTCAGCATGACCGCCTTCGATATGGAAACCGCCAACCGCTTCAATGTCCCGTACATCGCGGTGATTGGCAATAACTCGGCAATGAACCAGATCCGTTACGGCCAGCTCGCCAAATACGGCCAGGAACGCGGCAATGTCGGCAACCTGCTGTCCGACGTCCCGTTCGGCAAATTCGCTGAAATGCTCGGCGGCTATGGTGAAGAAGTGCGCGATCCGGCCATGATCGCCGGCGCCTTGCAGCGAGCCCGCGAGTCGGTCCGGAAAACCGGTCGCAGCGCCGTCATCAATATCTGGGTCGACCCGAGTATTTATGCGCCGGGCACGATGGCTCAAACCATGTACAAGTAATCGGGGAAAGGCAAATCATGAGCAAAGCATTAGACGGTGTTCGCATTCTCGATTTTACGCATGTGCAGTCGGGCCCAACCTGTACCCAGCTGCTGGCCTGGTTCGGCGCCGACGTGATCAAGGTGGAGCGGGCGGGCGAGGGCGATGCCACGCGCGGGCAGCTGCGCGACATCCCCGACGTGGACAGCCTCTATTTCACGATGCTGAACCACAACAAACGCTCGATTACGCTGGATACCAAGCATCCGAAAGGCAAGGAAGCGCTTGAGACGCTGATCAGGTATTGCGATGTGCTGGTCGAGAATTTTGCCCCTGGTGCGCTCGACCGCATGGGATTTACCTGGGAGCGCATCCAGGAGCTCAATCCACGCATGGTGGTCGCCTCTGTCAAGGGTTTCGGCCCGGGTCCCTACGAAGACTGCAAGGTGTATGAAAACGTGGCGCAGTGCGCGGGCGGCGCGGCATCGACCACCGGCTTCGACGACGGCCCGCCGCTGGTCACCGGCGCGCAGATCGGTGACAGCGGCACCGGCCTGCACCTGGCGCTCGGTATCGTCACGGCGCTGTACCAGCGCAACAGCACCGGTCGTGGACAGCGGGTGCTCGCCGCGATGCAGGATTCGGTGCTCAACCTGTGCCGCGTCAAGCTGCGCGACCAGCAGCGCCTGGACCGCACCGGCATCATGAAGGAATATCCGCAATACCCGGACGGCAAATTCGGCGATGCGGTGCCGCGCGCGGGCAATGCGTCGGGCGGCGGACAGCCGGGCTGGATCCTCAAGTGCAAGGGTTGGGAAACTGATCCGAACGCGTACATCTATTTCATTACGCAGGCACCGGTCTGGGCCGCAATCTGCAAGGTGATCGGGCAGGAAGACTGGATCACCGATCCCGATTATGCGACGCCGCCGGCGCGCCTGCCGCGCCTGAAGTCGATCTTCGACCGGATCGAGCAATGGACCATGACCAAGACCAAATTTGAGGCCATGGATATTCTCAACAAGTATGACATTCCATGCGGCCCGATCCTGTCGATGAAGGAAATCGCCGAAGAGCCGGCCTTGCGTGCGACCGGCACCGTGGTCGAGGTCGACCATCCCAAGCGCGGCAAGTATCTCACCGTCGGCAACCCGATCAAGTTGTCCGATAGCCCGACCGACGTCACCCGTTCGCCGCTGCTGGGCGAGCATACCGAAGAAGTGCTGGCGCAGCTCGGTTACAGCCAGGACCAGATCGCCACCATGCGCGCCGAACGCGTGATCTGATCGAACGGCATCCCGCAAAACCGAATAATCCTTTAAGGCTGAGACACCATGCAAAACGATAAAGCGAAAGTCAGACAGATTCTCGACGCCGTCAAGGCAGCCGGAAGAGATTCCCTTACCGCCCCCGAGGGCAAGCTGGTGTGCGACGCCTATGGGATTACGGTGCCGCAGGAAGGGGTAGTCGGCAGTGCGGCCGAAGCGCAAAAGCTGGCCGCTTCGATGGGCTTCCCGGTCGTCATGAAAATCGTGTCGCCGGACATCCTGCACAAAACCGAAGCCGGCGGCGTGATCGTCGGCGTCAAGAGCGCCGAGGAAGCGGCCAAGGCATATGACACCATTATCGCCAATGCAAGGAACTACAAGGCCGATGCCGAGGTGATCGGCGTACAAGTGCAGCAAATGCTGAAAGGCGGCCAGGAAGTCATCGTCGGCGCCGTCACCGACGGCAGCTTCGGCAAGCTGGTGGCGTTCGGCCTGGGCGGGGTGCTGGTCGAGGTGCTCAAGGATATTACGTTCCGTCTGGCGCCCGCGACGCGCGACGATGCGCTGTCGATGCTGGACGGAATTCAGGCAGCTGAAATGCTGAAAGGCGTACGCGGCAGCGACCCGGTCGATCGCGAAGCGCTGGCCGGCCTGATCGTGCAGGTCAGCCAGCTGGTGGCCGATTTTCCTGAAATTTCCGAGCTGGATCTCAACCCGGTATTTGCCAGCAAGGACAGCGCGATCGCGGCGGATGTGCGCATCGTGGTGGATTTCGCCGCCAAGGCGCCGCGTCACCGCCCGGCGGAAGCCGATGTGCTGTCCAGCATGAACCGCATCATGCAGCCGAAGTCGGTGGCCGTGATCGGCGCCTCTTCCGAAGCCGGAAAGATCGGCAACTCGGTCATGAAAAACCTGATCAACGGCGGGTACAAGGGCAATATCTACCCGATCCATCCGAAGGCCGATGAGATTCTTGGCTATAAGGCGTATCCGAGCGTGAAGGATGTGCCGGGCGAGATCGATACCGCGGTGTTCGCGATACCGGCCAAGTTCGTCGCCGCCGCGCTGACCGAGTGCGGCGAGAAAAAGATCGCGGGGGCGGTGCTGATTCCATCCGGCTTCGCCGAGACCGGCCAGCATGAAATGCAGGAAGAGCTGGTTGGCATCGGCCGCAAGTACAACATCCGCCTGATGGGGCCGAACATTTACGGCTTCTATTACACGCCGGCCAACCTGTGCGCCACCTTCTGCACCGCCTATGATGTCAAGGGCTCGGCCGCCCTGTCTTCCCAATCGGGCGGCATCGGCATGGCCATCATCGGTTTCAGCCGGTCGGCCAAGATGGGCGTGTCGGCGATTGTCGGCCTGGGCAACAAGTCCGACATCGATGAAGACGATTTGCTGATCTTCTTCGAACAAGATCCAAACACCAAGGTCATCGCCCAGCATTGCGAGGATTTGAAGGACGGCCGTGCTTTCGCGGAAGTCGCGCGCCGCGTTTCAAAGAAAAAGCCGGTGATTGTTTTGAAAGCCGGCCGCACCTCCGCCGGCGCCAAGGCCGCCAGCTCGCATACCGGCGCGCTGGCCGGCAACGACAAGATTTATGAAGACGTGTTCAAGCAGGCCGGCGTGATCCGTGCGCGTAGCCTGCGTGAGCTGCTTGAGTACGCGCGCGGCGTGCCGGTGCTGCCGACGCCAAAAGGCGAGAACGTGGTGATCATCACCGGCGCCGGCGGTTCCGGTGTGTTGCTGTCCGACGCCTGTGTCGACAACAAGCTCAGCCTGATGCCGATGCCCGACGATCTGGATGCCGCATTCCGCAAATTCATTCCCCCGTTCGGGGCCGCGGGCAACCCGGTTGACATCACCGGCGGCGAGCCGCCGCAGACCTACAAGAACACGGTTCTGCTCGGCTTGCAAGACGACCGGATACACTCGCTGATCCTCGGCTACTGGCATACCATCGTCACGCCGCCGATGGTATTTGCCCGCATCATCGTCGAGGCACGCGATGAAATGCGCGCCAAGGGGATTGAAAAGCCGATTGTCGCTTCGCTGGCCGGCGACGTGGAAGTGGAAGAAGCGGCGCAATTCCTGTACGAGCACGGCATACCATCATATGCCTATTCGACCGAGTTGCCGGTGCAGGTGCTGGGCGCGAAATACCAGTGGGCGCGCGGCGCCGGCTTGCTTGGCTGATGCATTGAAGCGGGGGGGCGGCGCCAGCTGCCCTCCGGCTTCGCTGCCGGAACGGAGCAGGCGCACAATTTCAAGCCGATCAGGAACAACGATGAATCAGATAATTATCCCGATTGCGGTGGAAGGCGCCTCCAAAGAGCGCAAGCGCCAGGCGCCCAAAGGCCGGCAGGTCGATCCGGCCGTGCTGGCCGAGGTGCAGGGTTTGCTTGGCCTGGCGTCGCGCCAGCGCGATTTTCTGATCGAGCATTTGCACAAGATTCAGGATGAATTCGGATGCCTGCCGGCCGGACATCTTGCCGCGCTGGCGCAGGAAATGCGGCTGGCGCAAACCGAGGTGTACGAGGTGGCAAGCTTCTATCATCACTTCGACGTGGTAAAGGAAGGCGAGAGCGCGCCGCCGGCACTGACCGTGCGC
>JAQGMO010000289.1 GCA_028292315.1 Herminiimonas sp.
CACGATGAATTCAGCTCAGGAACAGTCAAGTAGTCTGGAGTGGTAGTTCAGTTGGTTAGAATACCGGCCTGTCACGCCGGGGGTCGCGGGTTCGAGTCCCGTCCACTCCGCCAGCATCATGAAAAAAGACGAACTCCGGTTCGTCTTTTTTTTATCCTGCGTTTGCGGCCGCGATTGCAGCGGCTTTTTCAGCCGCTTTTGCAATCCTCGCTTTTGCATTCCGGCTTTTGCAAACCGTTTACGCTTTCGGCATTTCCCCGCCCAGCGCTTCCACCAGGTCGGCGATCATCCGCGCCAGTTCGCCGGTCATCAACGTCATGTCGGTATCAAAGCGCTCGTCATCGTTTTTCGACGTCGTATCCGCGGCTTCCTTGATCACGTCCAGCGGGGCCACGCGTTTGATCGTCAGCGATTCGGTCAGGACAAAGGAAACGCGGTCAGCCCAGGTCATCGCAAGGCGCGTGCATTGCTTGCCGGCGGCGATATGGCGCCGCACGTCATCCGGTTCGAGCGTATGCCTTACATAGCGCACGGTGGCCTTGCCTTCGCCGCTGGCGCGCAACTCGGTATCCTGGTCGACCGTGAATCCGCCCGGCGCTTCGTCCGCCGCCAGCCAGTCGGTCATCGCAGCCACTGGCGACTGCGCCACACGCAGGGTATCCATCGGAAATTTGTCGATCGCCTTGATCAACAGCTTCAACACTTCTTCGGCTTTTGACGCGCTGCCGGCATCGATCACCAGCCAGCCATTGACCGGATCGATCCAGGTCCAGGTGCTGCTGCGGATGCTGAAAGCACGCGGCAGCAGTTCATCGGCGACCTGTTCCTTGATCTCCTTCATCTGCTTGCGGCCGGGCTTGAAGCCTTGCTGCTCTTCGATTTCGGCAGCCTTGGCCTTGGCCACCTGGTTGATCACGCTCGACGGCAGCAGCTTTTTCTCGGTGCCGAGCAATAACAGCATTTGACGATTAACGGTATGCACGAGCATCCCGTTTTCACGCGGTGAAATCCAGCCCTGGCTTTGCAGGTCAAGACTGGAACAGGCGGAAAACGACTGCGGCGCGAGAGCAGCCTCGAGTTGTTCGGAAGTCATTGCCCACTGTGCGGGAAGACGATAAATCTGCAGGTTCTTGAACCACATGGCGATCGCTAAAAATTGGGCCATTCTACACGCTGCCGGTTCGGTCGGACAGGTAAATGCGGCATTAAACCGGGCGGCGTGGCCTGGCCGAACAGTCCCGGCTGATCCGTTCCCCGCGCATCGGCGACGCCCGCGCCCGGCAGGTGCACCGGCCGCCCGCCGCCCTGATAGCCGGCTCCCAGCCATTTGTTAGAACACGGCCGGGTCGATTGCATTGGCTACGCATTCGACCGTGGTTTGCCGGCATCGGAAACCCGTTAGCCCTCGCGGCACACGCGCGTCATGCGGTGAAGAGCAGCTCTCCTTGAGACAAGCTATCGTCATCCGGCGACGCAGTGGATCTGGACAGCGCGCTGGCTCGCACCCCCAGCAGTCTCAGTCTCTGCTCCAGAGGGGCGCGTCGAAGGCACTCTCCGGCAGCCCGACGGATGGTGGCCGCATCGGCGGTAGGAGCCGGTAGCGTAAGGTCACGTGTAAGGGTTCGGAAATCCGCGTAGCGCAGCTTGATGCCGATAGTGCGGCCAACATACCCCTTGCGGCGCAGGTCATCTGCCAATCGCATGCATAATTCGGTAAAGATGCCTGACAAGATGTCACGGTCATGGCGGGCGTGAAGATCCCGTTCAAAAGTGGTTTCACGACTGATCGACTTGGGCTCCGAACTTGTTACTACCGGACGATCGTCGATACCTTTAGCCACGCTATGGAGCCAGCCGGCATAGCTACGACCGAAATGAGCCTGCAGTAAACCGGGCTCTGCCTTCGCCAGTTCCTCAACCGTGCGGATACCAAGGGTAGCCAGCCGCTCTCCCGCTTTGGGACCGATCCCGTTAATTTTGCGAACAGGCAGGGGCCAAATCCGACTTTGTATATCGGCATGGGTAAGAATGGTCACCCCATCGGGTTTTTCAAGGTCCGAGCAAATCTTTGCCAGCAGTTTATTGGGCGCCACACCGATTGAGCACGATAGGCCAGTAGCCTCTCGCACTGCTTGTTTAATACGCAAGGCAAGTGCACGCGTCTCCTCACGCTGCTCACTCAGATCGATATAAATCTCATCGATGCCGCGATCTTCAATATGCGGCGCGATGCTTGCGACCGCATTTTTGAACAGCCTTGAATAATGGCGATAGGCGTCGAAGTCCGTCGGCAGCAGAATGGCGTCGGGCGCTAACTGCGCGGCCTTCATGACCCCCATTGCAGAAAAAACGCCGAGGGCACGCGCTTCATAAGTGGACGTCGTCACGACCCCTCGCCCGGCGTAATCGCGCAGCTTCGAGAAATGTCGACTCCCATCCGGTTGAACCGTGGGGCGGTCCGCCGAGCGACCACCGATGACAACCGGCAGGCCGCGTAATTCCGGATAGCGCAGAAGTTCTACCGATGCATAGAAGGCATCCATATCCAGATGCGCGATGCGGCGTGCTTCACTATTCATGAATTTCGACTGCCGCGTAAAAACAGTCGCAGTTGCAATGAATGAGTTTTCGGGAAAGCGGATTGATCGCAGCGAACACGACAGGAGCCTAAAAGATTGCAAGCAATCATTTTACCGCTGCATTCAAGAATTGGCCGGCAGCGGATTGCGCCTGGACGCAATGGCAAGCCTACGCCGGCTTTTCCTGTTGCACCAGGATCCAGGGACTCACGACCACTGTCCACAACGCGGCATCCGCTTCGAGCCATGCCGCGGCTTGCGCATCGGTCACTCTCGCGATACGCTGTTCCGACAGCCATTGGGAAACCCTGGCCGTGTCGTCGTTCGAAATACTTGCTGCGACGTCCACCAGGTCAAGCTGGTCACTGACCAGGATCACTTTGCCTGCGGCAAAAAAGCGCTGCAATTCCTGCCACGGCATTTGCGCGGTTTCAAGATTCAGCTTCGTGCGGAGCAAATCCGCTTTTTTATCTGGCGCTGCCATCGGTTTCAAATTAAAAAAGTTCAATATTGCGCTACTTGATCTTCAATAGTGCGGCTCAATAGTGCGGCGGCTTTTCATTTGCGGTATTGGAGTCCGTGCCGCCGCTTTGCAATGCCACAATGCGCCTGGCCAACGCCGCGCACAAGGTTTCAAGCTCGTCGATTTTCTTTTGCTGCCGATAGACCATCTGGTTCAAGGTCTCGACCAGGTCTTCCTGGCGCGACAGTTTGATTTCAATTTCAATTAAACGGTCTTCAGTCATCGCGCCGCTTCCCCATACCAATTTCGCTATAAATTTTCCACCAGTTTTCAAGCATTATCCGCTTCTCCGCTCATGCCGCTTTTGGCTTTTGCAACAAGGCTTTCAGGTTCGCCAGCCGGCTCTGTGGCGTGATCGTTTCCGCTTCAGTCGGCACCGCATCGCCTTCATCGAGTTTCATTTCCGCGATGAAGCGCGAGATTTCACAGTTGACGCTTTCACGCGCGCGCTTGCGCTTCTTGCACCAGCTGACGTGCAAGCTGCGTTGCGCGCGCGTGATGCCGACATACATCAGGCGCCGCTCTTCTTCGATGCGCGCACCGAGCGTTTCGAACGGCGCGTCAGGGTCGCCCTTGTGCGGCAGGATGCCCTCTTCCACACCAATCAGGAATACATGGGGGAACTCGAGGCCTTTGGAAGCATGCAGGGTGGACATGCGCACTGCATCCGGTTCTTCATCGCGGCCTTCGAGCATGGTCATCAGCGCGACCATCTGCGTCAGGTCGAGCAGGCTTTTTTCCGCGCCGGCGCCATCCTTGCCACCCGTGCCCTTTTCCTTCAGCCAGGTCGTGAAATCGATGACATTTTCCCATTTTCCCTGTGCCTGCCTGTCGTCGAAGGCATCATACAGATAGCCTTCATAGTTAATTTCCTTCATCATTTCATCGAGCAATTCGGCGGCGGTTTCACCGGGTTGGCCGGCACGCCGTTCGAGGTGATTGATGAAGTTGGCAAATTCGCGCAAGGGGTTGAGCTGGCGATCCTGTAACTTTGCTTCGATGCCGCCCTTGAACACCGCTTCGAACAAGGAGCACTGCCATTGTCCGGCAAAGGCGCCCAGCACTTCGAGTGTCGATTGACCGACGCCGCGCTTGGGTGTCGTCACTGCGCGAATGAATGCCGGGTCGTCATCACTATTGGCGATCAGCCGCAGATAGCTGAGGATGTCCTTGATTTCGGCACGATCGAAAAAGCTTTGGCCGCCGGACATCACGTAGGGAATGCGTTCACGCCGCAATGCCTTTTCAAACACGCGTGCCTGGTGGTTGCCCCGATACAGGATCGCATAGTCGGAAAATTTGGCTCTTCGCTCAAAACGATGTGCCGACAGCGTGATCGCGATCTGGTCGGCTTCCTGCTCATCATCGGGCATGGCCAGCACCTTGATCGGATCGCCCAGGCCATGTTCGGACCAGAGTGATTTCTCAAACAGCTTGGGATTGTTGCCGATCACTGCGTTGGCGGCCTGCAGGATCCGCGTCGACGAACGATAATTCTGCTCAAGCTTGATGACCTTCAGATCGGGAAAATCCACCTGCAACGTTTTCAGGTTTTCGATGGTGGCGCCGCGCCACGCATAAATCGCCTGGTCGTCATCGCCGACCGCCGTGAACAAGGGCTTTTTGCCTATGCCTGTCACCAGCAGCTTGACCAGTTCATACTGACAGGTATTGGTATCCTGGTATTCGTCGACCAGCAGGTAGCGCAACTTGCGCTGCCATTTGTCGCGCACGGTTTCATTGTTGCGGAACAGTTCCACCGGCAAGCGGATCAAGTCATCGAAATCGACCGCCTGATACGACGACAGCGTAGCGACATAATTGCGGTAAATGCGCCCGGCTTGCGCCTCTTCTTCATTGACCGCATTCTTGATCGCGTCGTCCGGCGTGACCAGGCCGTTCTTCCACAGCGACATCGCGGTCTGGATGCGGCGGATTAACTGCTTGTCGGTTGTTACCGCGAGATCCTGCACCAGTGAAAAACAGTCGTCGCTATCCATGATGGAAAACCGGTCTTTCAAACCGAGCTCTTTCGCTTCGCGCCGCAGGATTTGGACCCCGAGCGAATGGAAGGTACTGACGGTGAGCAGCTTGGCCTGCTTCGGCTCCTTCAGCAATTTCGCGATGCGCTCCTGCATTTCTGCCGCGGCCTTGTTCGTGAACGTGAGCGCGGCGACATGCCTGGCGTCATAACCGCAGTCCTCGATCAGGTGCGCGATTTTTTGCGTGATCACGCGAGTCTTGCCGGAGCCGGCGCCGGCTAGCACCAGGCATGGACCATCCATATACTTGACGGCTTCGCGCTGCGGGGGATTGAGACCAAACTGCGGAGTGGTGGACATGCGCGCAAACAAAAGGACAGGTAGCGCGCCATTGTATCGAACTTGCCAGGTCACAAGCGAGCGATTGCTGCCGCTGTCCGAATAAACCAACAGGAACCGAACCGGAAATATGGAATCCATCATGGTAAAGTCAGCCCGTATTCCCTTTATTTACCCATTTACTTATTCCCTTTAATTGGATTCCCGCCTCTGCACTCATGAAATTTGCACACCTGATCGAAATCAATGACCCGCTTAATCCTCTGATCGAGCCGCTCTCGCGTGAACAATTATGGCGCGGCCTGGTTTTACGGGCGGAACAGCCAAAAATGTTCGTCCCGTGGCTTGATGAGTGCAGCATCCTTTCACATTCGACGGCATCCATGGAACGCCGGTTGCGCTACGGCGATACGGTCATCGAGGATCGGGTCACATTTTTACCAAGGCTGCACGTGCATTACCATGTGCCGCAACAGAACGATATTCCCGCATCCGATTTGAACGTGACCATTGAGGAGCCGCAACCCGGCTTGTTATTTGTGCGCTTCGAATATGACGACAACAATAACGACGAAGGGACGGCGGATGCGTTTTATAACGAATTCCGTCGCTCCGCATACCAGGAATCCGATATTGATACGGTGCGGATGATCCGCCAAATGGCTGCGGCCGGGACCCTGGACGCCCCAGCCGCATAAGCGCACCGCATACCGGCTGCTCTTGTTCCGCACTCGGTCATTTGCGATTTGGCAAGGTTCTCCTCGCAGACCAGAACTAATGTGCAATCCAATGCTCTTATTTATATTTAGCATATTGGCAACGATAAGGAGGGAGTCCATGGCAACTATCATTGCAGGCAGATTCGAGCAACAGACTGAAGCGCAAAATGCGGTTGACGCGTTGCGGCGCGCCGGCTTTTCGGAAAATCAGGTAGCGTCATTCTTTGTCAATCCGGCTGGGCAGCATGACCGCTATGCAGTTGGGGGGGACCGCGATAAATCGCCTGGCACGGAAGATACCGGTTCCGGTACCGCGGCCGGCATGGCGACCGGCGGCACCGTCGGCGCGGCGATCGGTGCCTTGACGACCCCGGTGACCGGACCGCTGGGTGCGGTCACGGGCGCCTTCGTCGGAGCGCACGTCGGGTCACTGGTGGGTACCATGAACAAACTGGAGGAGGATGGCAGAGGGCCGGATAAAAACCCCATTCCGGTTCGTCATGCCGGCATGATGGTGGCTGTTAGCGTCGGAGATGGAACAAATTTGACGCAGGCGGCGGATGTATTGCGAGGCGTGGGTGCGGTCGACATTGAACGTGCGGAAGGCAACATCGCCAATGGCGACTGGGAAGACTTCGATCCGGTATCGCCGCCAAAATATCTGGATCAGCGGCCGCCTGGCCAGCAGTAAACGATCCCGGATTCAGCGCCGAGCGGT
>JAQGMO010000366.1 GCA_028292315.1 Herminiimonas sp.
CCTGTACGGCGACCCGCGCGTGCCGATACTGGACGAACCCAATTCGAACCTGGACGGCGCTGGTGCGGTGGCGCTTGCCGAAGCGCTTGCCGCATTAAAGGGGCAGGTGACGGTAGTAGTGGTCACGCCTCGGAAGGGAATGCTCCGCCACGCTTTACCGTCCCGACCGATCTCTGTTATAGTCACCGTTCTAATGCTGGGTAAACTGCATCTTCAAGCATTGATATTTCAACAATTATTTTTGTAAGAGAGAGAAAGGCGCCCTGGTTATGACACCGCGAACTCCCACCACACCGGTTCGGAAGCGACGCTAGTCGGGTTCTTTTTCGTCTGTACAAACAGAAAAAGCGCGGCTGGCCCGCGTTTTTTTTCGCCTGTTTTTTAGCAATCAAAATTCAATCTAACGCTGCGGCGCTGCGCCGGCATGGAGAACAAAATGGTTTCAGTCCGCCTTCCCGATGGTTCACAACGTCAATTCGACGCGCCGGTCACGGTCGCACAAGTGGCCGCGAGCATCGGCAGCGGCCTCGCAAAAGCGGCGCTGGCCGGCAAGATCGATGGCAAGCTAGTCGACACTTCCTGCCTGATCGACCGCGATGTCGACCTGGCCATCGTGACCGACAAGGATGCCGAGGGCATCGACGTGGTGCGTCACTCGACGGCGCACTTGCTGGCGCATGCGGTCAAGGAATTGTTCCCCGATGCCCAGGTCACGATCGGCCCGGTGATCGAGAATGGCTTTTACTATGATTTTTCCTATAAGCGCCCATTCACGCCGGAAGACTTGGCGGCAATTGAAAAGAAGATGACCGAGCTGGCGAAAAAGGATGAGCCGGTCACGCGCAAGGTGCTGCCGCGCGACGAGGCGGTTGCCTACTTCAAATCGATCGGTGAAGACTACAAGGCTGAGATCATTGCCTCGATCCCGGCCAACGAAGATGTGTCCCTGTATTCGGAAGGGAGCTTCACCGACTTGTGCCGCGGTCCCCATGTGCCGTCCACCGGGAAACTGAAAGTATTCAAGCTGATGAAGCTGGCCGGCGCTTACTGGCGCGGCGATTCGAAAAATGAAATGCTGCAGCGGATTTACGGCACGGCATGGACCAGGAAAGAGCAGCAGGATGCCTATCTGCATATGCTGGAAGAAGCCGAGAAACGCGACCACCGCAAACTGGGCCGCGCGCTTGACCTGTTCCATTTTCAGGAAGAAGCGCCGGGCTTGATTTTCTGGCATCCGAAAGGCTGGATCATCTGGCAGCAGGTCGAACAATACATGCGGCGCGTGTACCAGGATAACGGCTACCAGGAAGTGAAGGGGCCGCAGATTCTCGACCGCAGCCTGTGGGAAAAATCCGGGCATTGGGAAAACTACAAGGAAAACATGTTCACGACGGAGTCGGAAAATCGCTCCTACGCGATCAAACCGATGAATTGTCCGGGGCATGTGCAGATTTACCGCGCCAATATGCATTCTTACCGCGAGCTGCCGCTGCGCTATGGCGAGTTCGGACAGTGCCACCGTAACGAACCGTCCGGTTCACTGCACGGCATGATGCGGGTACGCGGCTTCACGCAGGATGACGGTCATATTTTCTGTACCGAAGACCAGATCCTCGACGAATGCGTCGCCTTCACGGCGCTATTGCAAAAGGTCTATGCGGACTTCGGATTTACCGAAATTATTTTCAAGGTCGCAACGCGTCCGGAAAAGCGGGTCGGTTCCGATGAGGCATGGGACAAGGCGGAAAATGCCCTGATCGAGTCGCTCAAGCGCTCCGGTTTCGAATATGAAATTTCGCCGGGCGAGGGCGCTTTTTACGGACCGAAAATCGAATACACGCTGAAAGATGCAATCGGCCGCATGTGGCAATGCGGCACCATGCAAGTCGATTTTTCGATGCCGGTCCGTCTGGACGCCGAATATGTCGCGGAAGACAATACGCGCAAGGTGCCGGTCATGTTGCACCGGGCGATACTCGGCTCGCTGGAACGCTTCATCGGCATGCTGATCGAAAACTATGCGGGCGCCATGCCTTTATGGCTGGCTCCGGAACAGATTGTTGTCCTGAATATATCGGATGCCCAGGCTGATTATGCGCAAAGCATTGCACAAAACCTGAAAAAACAAGGGTTTAGAGCACATGCGGATTTGCGTAACGAGAAAATAACCTATAAAATACGGGAGCATTCTGTTCGTAAGCTGCCTTACATCGTCGTTGTAGGCGATAAGGAGCGTGATGCAAATACGGTGGCCGTGCGTGCGCGGGGCAACGTCGATCTTGGTGTTATGCCGGTCGATGATCTGGTCGAGCGGCTCCGGAAGGAGCTGGACGCCAAGGCCTGACAGGGGAAACCTTGAGCGCTGAAGCACGGCTTAATCATTTGATTTTTAAAGGAAACTACAATAGCTACTGACAAGTCGCATCGCATCAACGGTGAAATTTCTGCGCCCGAAGTGCGCCTTAGTGGGGTCGAAAACGAACCTATCGGTATCGTGAGCCTGGCCGAAGCTTTCCGCATGGCGGAAGAACAGAATGTGGATCTGGTGGAAATTGCGCCAACGGCGCAGCCACCAGTTTGCCGCCTGATGGACTACGGCAAGTTCAAGTACCAGGAGCAAAAGAAAGCTCACGAAGCCAAGCTGAAGCAAAAGATCATTCAGGTCAAGGAAGTCAAATTCCGTCCTGGAACCGATGATGGCGATTACGGTATCAAGTTGCGCAATCTCGTCAAGTTCCTCGATGAGGGCGACAAGACGAAGATCACCCTGCGTTTCCGGGGGCGCGAAATGGCGCACCAGGATATCGGCATGCGCATGTTGGAACGCTTGAAGCAAGACCTGGAACCGTATGGACAGGTCGAGCAATGGCCGAAGATGGAAGGTCGCCAGATGATCATGGTGCTGGCGCCCAAGAAGAAAAAATAGTTTCAGTAAAAGATTCGCGCAAAAGGTTTCCTCTAACGGAAGGCCTTCTGCGCCAATAGCGGCGAACTCGATTTCGCCGCTACACAAGTGAAAGCAGGCACCCAAGCGTAACGTAGTGTTACCACCTGCAATCATGTTAAAAACGGAGCTGTCCTCAGGACAGATTTTGCTATGCCTAAAATGAAGACGAAGAGCGGCGCCAAAAAGCGCTTTCGTGTACGTCCGGGTGGTACCGTCAAGCGCGGTCAAGCGTTCAAGCGCCACATCCTGACCAAAAAAACCACCAAGACCAAACGTCAATTGCGCGGTGCGACCGATGTCCATGCCACAAACATGGTATCCGTCCGCGCGATGATGCCGTTCGCTTAACCTCACACGACTATTAAGGAGTAACCATGCCTAGAGTAAAACGTGGGGTCACAGCACGGGCCCGTCACAAGAAAGTTCTCGACCAGGCCAAAGGCTATCGTGGTCGCCGCAGTAAGGTTTACCGGATCGCCAAACAGGCGGTCATGCGCGCAGGTCAGTATGCCTACCGCGATCGCCGCAACAAGAAACGCGTATTCCGCGCACTCTGGATCACCCGTATCAATGCCGCAACGCGTGAGCACGGCATGACCTACAGCGTGTTCATGAATGGCTTGAAGCGCGCTTCGATCGGCCTGGACCGTAAAGTCCTGGCGGATCTCGCGGTAATGGACAAGCCGGCGTTTGCTGCGATTGTCAACCAGGTCAAGGCTAACATCGCTGCATAAACGTTTGAACATGGCGCAATCCATTCATTCCATTTGAACATTGCGCCGTAACGAATCGTCGTCTGGCGGGGCCTGAGATTCAATTCGGGCCCCGCTTTATTTTCAATGTCCGTTTTCGGCTTCTTTTCAGGGGCAGGAAAAAACCGCATGAATCCCCTAGAACAATTAGTAGCGCAGGCCCAGACCGATTTCGCCGCCGCGGCAGATGCCGCCGCGCTGGAAAATGCGAAAGCGAAATATCTCGGCAAGACCGGTCGCATCACCGAGCAGATGAAGGGTTTGGGCAAGCTTGCGCCGGACGAGCGCAAAGTGCAGGGCGCCATCATCAACGCCGCCAAGGAGCAGATCGAAGCCGCGCTTACCGCGCGCCGTGACGCCCTGGCCGATGCGCAGATGCAGGCGCGCCTGAATGCCGAGGCGATCGATGTGACGCTGCCGGGTCGCGGACGCGGCATGGGCGGCATCCATCCGGTGATGCGCACCTGGCAACGGGTCACCGAAATTTTCGGTTCGATTGGCTTCGATGTGGCTGACGGCCCCGAGATTGAAACCGACTGGACCAATTTCACAGCCCTGAACAGCCCGGAAAACCATCCGGCGCGTTCGATGCAGGATACGTTTTACATCGAGGGTAAAGATACGCAGGGCAAGCCATTGCTGCTGCGTACCCACACCAGTCCGATGCAGGTGCGTTACGCGCGCATGAACAAGCCGCCGATCAAGGTGATCGCGCCGGGTCGGACTTACCGCGTCGATAGCGATGCAACGCATTCGCCGATGTTTCATCAGGTGGAAGGATTGTGGATCGCGGAAGACATTAGCTTCGCCGACCTGAAAGGCGTGTACCTTGATTTCGTGCGCACGTTTTTCGAGACCGATGATTTGCAGGTGCGCTTCCGTCCTTCATACTTCCCATTCACCGAGCCATCGGCTGAAATCGATATTGCATTCGGCAGTGGGCCGCTCAAGGGACGCTGGCTCGAAGTGTCGGGCGCCGGCCAGGTCCATCCGACGGTGGTGCGCAATATGGGACTGGACCCCGATCAATATATCGGCTTTGCCTTCGGTTCGGGACTCGAGCGCTTGACGATGCTGCGTTATGGCATCAATGACCTGCGCCTGTTCTACGAAGGCGATTTGCGCTTCCTGAAACAATTCAATTAATCGCGCACGGGCCAGTGTCCCGTTTCATCAGGACACTGGCCCGGCGTTGTACCTACTCACGGTTGAACTATGCAATTCTCCGAAAACTGGCTGCGCACGATGGTGGATCCGAACATGACGTCGGACGAATTGTCGCATTTACTTACCATGTCGGGCCTCGAAGTCGAAGAGGTCGAACCGGTCGCGCCGCCGTTCTCCAGCGTGGTGGTTGCCAAGGTGCTGGATGTGGCTAAGCATCCGAACGCGGACCGGCTCAATGTCTGCCAGGTCGACGCCGGTTCCGGCACGCTGCTCAATATCGTCTGCGGTGCGCCGAATGTGCGCGCCGGCATGAAAGTGCCTTGCGCGCTGGCGGGCGCGGTGCTTCCGCCCGGCGAGGATGGCAAACCGTTTGAAATCCGGGTCGGCCAGTTGCGCGGCGTCGAATCGCAGGGCATGCTGTGTTCGGCGCGTGAACTGAAGCTGTCTGAAGACCACGGCGGCTTGCTCGAATTGCCGGGCGATGCGCCGATCGGCCAGAACTTCCGTGACTATTACCAGTTGAACGATCTCAGGTTCACCATCAAGCTGACGCCGAACAAGGCCGACTGCCTCTCGGTGCTCGGCGTGGCGCGCGAAGTATCGGCGCTCTCCGGCGCGCCGCTCAGGGCGCCGTCGTGGCAAAACGTTGCCGTGAGCAGCGATGATAAATTGCCGGTCAAGATATCCGCTCCCGATTTGTGCGGCCGTTTTTCAGGACGCGTCATCCGTGGCCTGAACGCGCGCGCAGCGACGCCGGACTGGATGAAGCAACGCCTCGAGCGCAGCGGCCAGCGTTCGATTTCGGCCCTGGTGGATATCTCCAACTATGTGATGCTGGAACTCGGCCGTCCGACGCATGTGTTCGACCTCGACAGGATTCATGGCGGCCTCGACGTGCGCTGGGGTAAAAAAGGCGAGTCGCTCAAGCTCCTCAACGGCAACACGGTGGAAGTCGATGACTGGGTCGGCGTGATTGCCGACGAACGTGAAATCGAATCGCTGGCCGGCATCATGGGCGGCGATGCGACCGCGGTATCGCTGGATACGCAAAACATTTACCTGGAAGCCGCGTTTTGGTGGCCGCAGGCGATCCAGGGCCGCGCGCGCCGTTACAACTTTTCAACTGATGCGGCGCACCGTTTCGAACGCGGCGTCGACTATGCGACCACGGTCGAGCATATCGAGCGTATCACCGCGCTGTTCGTTGAAATCTGCGGACAAAAAGGCAAGACCACGGTCGGGCCGGTGGACGATCATATCGTCAATCTGCCGCAGCGTCTGCCGGTGCGCGTGCGCACCGCGCGCGCCGTCAAGGTGATCGGCGTGCCGCTGACGGATGACCAGATCGCCGATATTTTTACCCGCCTCGGTTTGCCGTTCACGCGCGAGCCCGGCGCGTTCGCGGTAACGCCGCCATCGTACCGCTTCGATATCGAGATCGAGGAAGACCTGATCGAGGAAATCGCCCGGGTCTACGGTTTCGAAAACATTCCGACGCTGCCGCCGGTTGCGGCGAGTGCGATGCGTATCGCCCCCGAAAACACGCGCTCGTTGTTTACCGTGCGGCGCCAGCTGGCCGATCTCGATTACCAGGAAGTGTTGAACTTCAGTTTTGTCGAAGAAAGCTGGGAAGCGGATTTTTCCGCCAACCGCGCGCCGATCAAATTGCTCAATCCGATCGCGAGCCAGATGAGCGTGATGCGTTCCTCGCTGATTGGCAGCCTGATTGCGAATGTACGCTATAACCTGAACCGCAAGATCAGCCGGGTCCGGGTGTTCGAAATCGCGTCGGTGTACCTGCGCGATGCGGCAGTGCAGGATGGCGCGCTGGAGGTGGCTGGTTACTATCAACCGAAACGGGCCGCTGCCCTGGCTTACGGTCCGGTGGCGGAAGACCAGTGGGGAATACCGGCTCGCAATGTCGATTACTTCGATATCAAGGCTGATCTGGAAGCGCTGTTTGCGCCGCGCGTATTGCGGTTCAACCGGTTTGAACACCCGGCCTTGCATCCGGGACGCTCGGCCCAGGTTTTGCTGGATGATAAGGACATCGGTTTCATCGGAGAACTCCATCCGCGCTGGCAGCAGAAGTATGATTTGCCGCTGGCGCCGGTGCTGTTCGAAGTTGATGCAGCGGCTTTGCAGGAACGCGCGATTCCGGCATACCAGGAGATTTCACGCTTTCCTGCTGCGGTGCGGGATATCGCGCTGGTCGTGAAACACTCCGTTGCAGTGCAGGACGTAATGGACAGTTTCGAACTGGAAAAGAAAACTAATCCTGTATGCAACATCGTGCAAGCTATTGTTTTATTTGATGAATATCGAGGTAAGGGCTTGGAAAATGACGAAAAAAGCCTTGCTTTCCGGTTCACCTTGCAAGATACTCAGTCTACCCTGAACGAGAATAATGTGGACTCAGCAATGGACGCCTTCATTGCCGCCGCAGATAAACGGCATAACGCGAAATTGCGTTCATGACGCAGGTGGTAAAGATAACCGATATGAATGATGTGAACTCAGCCGAATTTCAATCCGTTCTGGCCGCCGACCTGAATCGTGCGATGATCGAAGCGCAGGCGCGCTCGCAAGCCGAAAAAGACTTGCCGACGCTCACCAAAGCTGAACTGGCTGAACTGCTCTTCGAGCAAGTGGGTTTGAACAAACGCGAAGCCAAGGACATGGTTGAAACCTTCTTTGACGAGATCCGCAATGCGCTCGAGCGTGGCGAGTCGGTGAAACTGTCCGGCTTCGGCAATTTCCAGTTGCGCGACAAGCCGCAGCGTCCCGGGCGTAATCCCAAGACTGGTGAAGAAATTCCGATCACGGCGCGCCGGGTCGTTACTTTTCATGCCAGTCAGAAGTTGAAAGGCATGGTCGAATTAGCCAGCCACAAGTCCCTCGTGCATACTGCCTGACCTGACTACCGATGAATGAGCGTCCCAGCAAGCCGGAATTAAGCGTATTGCCGGCGATACCGGCAAAGCGCTATTTCACTATTGGTGAAGTAAGCGAATTATGCGGCGTCAAGCCGCACGTTCTACGTTATTGGGAGCAGGAATTCACGCAGCTGAAGCCGGTCAAGCGGCGCGGCAACCGGCGATATTATCAGCATCATGAAGTCTTGCTGATCCGCCGTATCCGTGAATTGCTCTATGAGCAGGGCTTCACCATCAGCGGGGCGCGCAACAAGCTGGATAGCCGGGCAAGCGGCGTCGAACCGGAGGCACGCGAGCCAGCGATGGTATCCCCGGCGCTGGCGACCGACACGGGTGCGATCCGCAAGGAGTTGCGCGGCATACTGGAGCTGTTGAGGCGGTAGGAATTCGCATTCTCCCTGTGTTGCTGCTTGATGCCGGCTTGATGCCGGCTTGATGCCCGCCACTCGGCTGCCGATCGCCTGCGGCCTCACGGCTTTTGCGCTGACAACCACCATAGCACGTTCGTATTGGTCGATGGCGTCGCCACCGACTTCAGCACGTCCGACACGATACCGCCCGAATTCAACGAAGCGCCCGGATGCAAGGCCGGGTCTGTATTGGAGCGGTAAGTGCTCTCGGCCGCCGCCAGGTTGTCCATATATCCGGTATAGCGCTGGTAGGCGCCAGTCGGATCATTCAATCCATTCACGGATGCAAAGATCTGCCGCCAGCTATACAGCGTTTGCAATGGCGAGGCACAGATTGCGCCGACATTCTTTTCAACCGGCTTCCCCGTTTTGTCGATTTCATCCCCATAGCCTGCCTTGAAGCATGCCGAAGCGGTAGTTGGCGGCGTGGCGATCACTGAATCGAACAGCTCGGTCTGCTTCGCTTCCATCGCTTTCAGCGTGGCGGCGTGAGTTGCTGCCCATTCACGCGAAATCACGTATTCGGAAATCGGGCTGATCGGCAGCAACTGGATACCGACCCGGTAGGTCAGTAGCGAGCCGAAAAAAACATTGGTCTGCGTGATGTCCTGGTAAATGATGCCCATCGAGGTTTCACTGCCATGTTTTAATTGGACTGTAGAATTCCCGGCCGGCAGTTTCACGCTCACAGTCGGAATCACGATATCCTGGAACACGCTGTTTCGCGGGGTTACCTGGTAAAAAGCCTGCGCTGTCCGGATCTCGCCGGCCGTCATGATCGCGGCAAGCGCCTGGAACTGCGGGTTTTCCGTCACGACGCCCCATAGTACCAGCGCATAGTTGGAATTGATCGATTCGCTCGATGACTCCGTGTTCGCACCGTTCGCATCCGGTCCCGAATCGGCAAAATTTTGCATGCGGAACCAGTCATAGGTCCGGATCACCGGATAGTGCGGGTCGGATAAGCTGGGATTGGCAATATCCCTCACCAGGGTATTGACCTTTTCCCTGTATCGGGCGAACCACGCCGCGTCATAGCGGCTCAATACCGCCGACGCATAGATGAAATACCCATAGTGAAACATGTGATCGATATACAGACCATTATAAAAGTCGTCATCGAACTTTTTTGCGCCGCGCAAGGTAATTGTGCCGCCATTGGTTCTGTCGAATAAAAAATTATCCTTGATCGGGTTCGTCGCATAGGTTGGGTCAAGCGGGTCTTCGGCATCGAACCATGGCTGCAGCGTCTGCTTCAGGAAGACCAGCAACGCATCGCGGGTGCGCGTCTCGCCGAGCTGGTCGGCGATCAGTACTGCCCGGGTGATATTGTGCAAGTACTTGCCGCATAAATAGGATTCATAGTTGCAGTGCGCGATATTGGTTTTGAACAGCTCGGTATCGGCATTCAGCGACGCAATGAGGGCTGGCCGATCGGCTTGCTTGATCTCGCGGGCGCCAAACCAAAGCTGCTTTTCGCTGGCCCCGGATTGCAGGATTGCGGGGACCGGCATGACCTGGGTCCACTCGGAACCAGCGACCGCGCTCATTTGGCCGAAGTTTGAACGGTAAGTCAGGGCGACGTGCGCCGGGTCGACCAATGACGCAATATGCGTTTTGTCAAAGCCCATCATCAGGAGGCCGTCGGCGCTGACGGCCGCCTTGTCCATCCGCTCCGCGGCCCAGCGGAATTTCACTGTCGCCTTGGATCCGCCGTCATATTGCAAGTGCACTTCGGACAACACCGGATAGGTCTGCGCATAGCGGTCCAGTATGCCGCGGCGCGCCCTGAATGACGCGATATCCGAAACACCGATCAACGTGACGCCGGGCGCGGCTTCGGGGATATCGTCCACGAATGCGGTGCGGAGCACGCCGTCGAACGGCGCCGCCGCCACATAGGACCTCAGGGTCGGATTCCACTCCAGCGTAATAAGCCTGGATGCATAAACAACCAGCTCCTTGAAGACAATCGGCGTGGCCGGCGTCGTATTATCGTTGGTGCCAGGCGGGGTCAGCGCATCATCCGCAATCCGGTAGACAATGCGAAATTTTGTGCCGGCCAGGAGCGGCGTCCGGCGCACGGCGACAGGTCCGCGCTCGACGAATTCCTGCAGCGGGTTTTCATCCACGGCAACGGCCGCGATCTGGTTAACGCCTTCCCACTCGGTGTACGCCTCGGTGCCCGGCACATCATTATTCGATCCGGGGTCCTTTTGCCGCCGCGCATAAATTCTTTCGCCAACCTGAACCACCGGCCGCAGTCCCGCATAGCGGACCGTAATATACGGCGACCCTTCCGCCGCGATCAATTGCATGGCCTTGTCGCCTGCGCTATTCCTCCAGCTGGTCGCAACGGTCAGTTCATCGAAACGGTCGATCTGGCGCGGCAGGCGTCCGACGCCATCCGCCAGGTAGCTCAGGCGTACATCCTGGCGCGAATCCGGCGTAATCGTATACAGCACATAATCGCGCAAAAACGGATTGCTCAAGTCGTACAGGTCTGAGTCGGGACTGCGGTCGATCGCGATAGAACGGAGTTTAGGAAAAGTAACCGTGACCATGCCGATGCGATCGTCGAGCCAAAGCTTGTTTGGAAATGCGAATACGCTGTACTCATGGACATCATTGTTGTTGAGAGGGTCAGCCGACTGGCCCCCAGCCGCGGGCTTGCCTTCAAAATAGGCATTCAGGTCGGTCGGACTCTGGTAAAAAAATCCCTTCGACCATTTTCCAGTCGGCAGCGGCTTGTTTTCCAGCCCCTTGACCAGGCTTGCATTGGTTTTGTTTTTCGGTTTGAATTGATTGGCCGTGCTGCGGCCCAGGACCTGGCCGGGGTCGGCCGTCGAGAGGGGCGCAATCCGGTCGTCGCCGGGAATGCCATCGGCGACGGTTTGCAGGTCAGTCATGCCCGATGCGCCAGGCGGAGTTGTTGAACGCGTTCCATCTGTTCGCCCGCCAAGGGCGATGCCGCCTCCGACTTCCAGCTCGCCCTGTAGCGATGGCGCAGGGCTTAATCGGGTCAAGGGAACCGGTCCGTCGTCATCACCCCCGTTGCCGTTGCCCCCGGACGAACAACCGCCCGACAGAATGCCGGCCATGAGACTCATGGCAACGAAAAGTGCCTGAACGTTCATTCGATTCCCCTCTATCGTTTATAGAACTGATCAATGCGGAGCACTGAATGCACGGGAAACCGACGGTTTACCGGGCACGAACATGTTCCCGGAGCGACTTGCGGCATCGATCGTCGTGGCACCAATTCGTGAGTAACAGAATTGTCCCGTTAGTTCATTAAGCGGTTATTTGGGCGGTAAATGAATAAGTGCGCGTTCCAGCACTCGGGCTACATGGAGCGCTTCGCGTTCGCCCGATGGGCGGGTGCCATCTGCGATTTGATGACGGCAACTGGTGCCGTCGGCCACCAGCAGCGTGTCCGCGCCCGCTGCGCGCACCGCCGGCAGCAAGGCTAGTTCGGCCATCTGCATCGACACGTCGTGGTGCGCCGCTTCATAACCGAAACTTCCGGCCATGCCGCAGCAGCTTGATTCGATCAGCTCCACCGTCAAATCCGGGATCAGGCCGAGCACGCGTTGCACCGGCGCGACCGCGTCGAACGCTTTTTGATGACAATGTCCATGCAGCAGCGCCCGCTTTTCCGGAAGCGGCCCGAGGTTCAACTCAAGACGGCCGGCATCCAGTTCGCGCGCCAGGAATTCTTCAAACAGGAAGGCATTCGCGGCTAGCGCATCGGCATCGTCGCCAAGTCCCATCACCAGGAATTCGTCACGCAGGGTGAGCAGGCAGGACGGTTCCAGTCCGACCACGGGAATGCCCTGCGCCACGTATGGACGGAGCGCCGCGATCACGCGCCGCGCTTCGCGCCGGGCCTCATCCACCAGTCCGGCCGCAAGATAGGTGCGGCCGCAGCACAGCGGCCGGGCGTCCCGGTCTTCGGGTTCCGCGGGCCCGGCGATGTGTACCCGGTAGCCGGCAGCCCGCAATACGGCGAGCGCGGCATGTGCATTGGCCGGTTCAAAATAATTATTGAAGGTGTCCGCGAACAACACCACATTCGGGCGCGCCGTGTCGGCTTGCCCGGCCTTCGCCAGGAACGGTGCGTGAGACCAGCGCGGCAGTGGCCGCCTGGCGGAAAAGCCAAATAACTTTTCCGACAGCTGCGCCAGACCCGGCACGCTGTCGCGCAGGTTGAACAGGGTGGGAAAGCGGGCCGCCCAGGGGGCCCAGCGCGGCAAATGCGCGATCAACTTGTCCTTCACCGTAAGGCCGTGCTTCTTTTCCCAGTGATAGAGAAACTCGGTCTTCATTTTCGCCATGTCGACGCCGGTCGGGCAATCCCGCTTGCAGCCTTTGCATGCGACGCACAGGTCCATCGTCGCCCGCATTTCGCCGGATGTAAAGGCATCCGGACCCAGCTGCCCCGATAACGCGAGCCGCAGGGTATTCGCGCGGCCGCGCGTCAGGTGCTGTTCGTCGCGCGTGACGCGGTAGCTCGGACACATGGTGCCGGCGTCGAACTTGCGGCAGTGACCGTTGTTGTTGCACATCTCGACCGCTTTGGCAAAACCGCCGGCCGGATCGCCGCCGGTGGCAGGCGCAGTTACAGCTTCCGTAACCGGGTCTACCTGTACATTCCATGCCGACCAGTCGAGGGCCGTCGCCAGCGGCAGCGCCTGGTAACCGGGCTTGAAACGAAACAGCGAGGCGTCCTCCATACGGGTGCCGCGCACGATCTTCCCCGGATTCATCAAGCTATCAGGATCGAACAAGTCCTTGATGTCTTCGAAAGCGCGCGTCAGCCGCGGCCCGAATTGCCATGCCACCCATTCGGTGCGCACCAGCCCGTCGCCGTGTTCCCCGGAAAAGGCGCCCTTGAACTGGCGCACCAGCGCGCCGGCTTCTTCCGCGATCGCGCGCATTTTTTCGGCGCCGCCAGCGCGCATGTCGAGAATCGGCCGCACATGCAGGGTGCCGACCGATGCATGCGCATACCAGGTGCCGCGCGTGCCGTGCTTGTGAAACACCTCGGTCAGGCGGCTGGTATATTCGGCAAGGTGTTCCAGCGGCACCGCGCAGTCTTCGATAAACGAGACCGGCTTGCCGTCGCCGCGCATGCTCATCATGATATTGAGGCCGGCCTTGCGTACTTCCCACAATGCCTTTTGCGGGCCGGCTTCGGTCATTTCAATCACGCTGCCGGGCAGACCGAGATCGCTCATCAGGCCGACCAGTTCGCGCAGCTTGCGCAATTGCGTGTCGCGCGACTCGCCCGCGAATTCGACCAGCAGTATCGCTTCCGGCTCGCCCGTCAGCGCCTTGTCGATCACGGACCGGAACGCCGGGTTGCCGCGCGCAAGTTCAATCATGGTCCGGTCCACCAGCTCGACTGCGGACGGGCCAAGGCTGACGATATGCCGCGTCAACGCCATCGCCTGGTGAAAGCTCGCGAAATTCACGACGCCGAGCGTCTTGTGCGCCGGCAGCGGCGACAGCTTCAGCGTGATCCGTTCGGTATAGGCCAGCGTGCCTTCGCTGCCCACCAGCAGGTGCGCCAGGTTGACGCTGCCGTCCGCGGTATAGGGCCGCTCGCTTTGCGGATAAAAGATATCGAGGTTATAGCCGCCGACCCGGCGCAACACTTTCGGCACCATGCGTTCTATTTCATCTTTTTCACGCGCGGCGATCTGGCGCAGGCCTGTCATGATTTGCCGGATGCGCGGCGATGCGTCCTGCATTGCGTGCTCGCCCGCAAACTGCGCCGTAGTGCCGTCGGCGAGCAGGGCATCGATGGCCGCGACGTTATGCACCATGTTGCCGTATGCGATAGAGCGCGAACCGCATGAATTATTGCCGGCCATGCCGCCGATCGTACATTGCGCGGCGGTGCTGACATCCACCGGGAACCAGAGGCCGTGCGGTTTGAGCCATGCATTCAATTGATCGAGCACGATGCCCGGTTCGACAGTCACGGTCATGGCGGCCGCATCGAAACCGACGATCCGGTTCAGATGCTTGCTATTGTCGATCACCAGCGCGGCGCCGACTGTCTGACCGCATTGTGACGTGCCGGCGCCGCGCGCAAGAACCGGCACCCGCAGTTCGCGGCAGATTGCGATCGCGGCACGCACATCCTCCAGGGTTTTTGGAATCAACACACCGACCGGATCGACCTGGTAAATCGACGCATCAGTCGCATAGCGGCCACGTGTTCCGCCATCAAATAACACTTCACCCTGCACCGCCTGGCGCAGGCGCTGCGAGAGGGCATTGCGATAGGTGCTGGAATGAATCAGGACCTGCTGCGGAGTTGGTGCATTCATTTGGATTTTTTTTAACAGTACAGGGAGCGGGTAGGGAGTACGAAGCGGGCGCGTCACGCCGCGTCGCGTGCGCTCGAGCGGGAAAGCCGCAATTCTTCCAGCACTGCCTCGCCCTTGTGTTTTAAATGCGCGCCCAGGATCGCTCCCAGGCGCGCGCCGTCGCGCGCTTCCAGCGCCTCGGCCATTTCGGCATGCTCGGCACAGGCCCGGTCCCATTTCTCCTGGACGAAGTTGGAGCGGAAGCGGAGGTTCTGAATTCGCAAATTCAGGGTGGCATAGACTTGCGACAGCAAGCGGTTATCGGCGGCTTGATTAATGCGGTCATGGATGGCGCGGTTAAGGCGGTAATAGGAGGGCAGGTCGCGCCGGGCATGGCAGGCCTGCATTTCAAAGGTGAGCGCCTTGATCTCGGCGACTTCATTGTCCGTGACGCGCCGGCACGCCAGTTCGCCAGACAGCGCCTCGAGCCCGCTCATGACTTCGAAACTTTCGCGTATGTCGCGCTCCGACAAGGCCACCACCTGGGCGCCGCGATTCGGCTGCATTTGCACCAGGCCTTCGGCCGAGAGCACCCGGAACGCTTCCCGCAGGGGAGTCCTCGAGACGCCGAGCCGGTCGCACAGGCTGCGTTCATTCAAGCGTGAGCCGGCCGCGATCTCGCCTTCGATGATCAGGTCGCGCAAGCGGTCCGCTACAGTCGAGGGCAGGGTGCGTTTGTCCGCGCCTTCTTGCGTGTCCGCAGTCGCGCTTTCCGATTTGATAATTTGGCTGAATTTCATTTGGTATACCAATTACGATTTGCCAAGGATAGTGGGTTTGACACTAAAGATAAAGTGCTTCACACCGCTAAATTCGATGTTTACCCTTAAACTCACAAAATTTCCGTGAGGAATGCGTGTTGTGATGCATCAAAAAATAATCTTGCAAGTTGTTGCCACGGTGCTTATCATCGATTTTGTATACCAAAAATCTGATTCTGGAGACTGCGTGTGATTTCCTTAAATTCTCATCCGTCCGGCCGTCATTTTCTGCAAATTCCCGGTCCGACCAATGTTCCCGACCGCGTGCTCCGGGCGATCGACAATGTCACGATTGATCATCGCGGTCCGGAATTCGGCGTGCTCGGCAAAGCCGTCCTGTCCGGCATGAAAAAAATATTCAAGACCGAGGCCGATGTCGTGATCTACCCGGCGTCCGGCACCGGCGCCTGGGAGGCGGCATTAGTCAATACGCTTTCGCCGGGCGATCTGGTCCTTATGGCGGAAACCGGGCACTTCGCCTCGCTCTGGAATAAGCTGGCGGGCAAGCTGGGCCTGCGCGTCGAATTCCTGGCCGGCGACTGGCGGCACGGCGCCGACCCGACGCAGATTGAAGCAAGGCTGGCCGGCGATCGCGGACATGAAATCAAGGCGGTTTGCGTCGTGCACAATGAAACCTCGACAGGCGCCGCCAGCCGGATCGCCGAGATCCGCGGCGCGATCGATCGCAGCGGGCCTCCGGCCCTGTTCATGGTCGATACGATTTCATCGCTGGCATCGATGGAGTACCGGCATGAGGAATGGGGCGTCGATGTCACGGTAGCGGGATCGCAGAAGGGACTGAGGCTGCCGCCCGGCCGATCGTTCAAC
>JAQGMO010000011.1 GCA_028292315.1 Herminiimonas sp.
ATGGGATGGCGCTGAAGGCCTGGAGTGGACCGTGCCAAGCCCGGCCCCGTTCCATACCTTCGACGTGCCGCCGGTAGTCAAATAATGGGGGCGGGCGCAAGCCCGCCTGAATGCTTCATGTCGAAACGGAAAAAACCGGATAACTTCCGGACAGCATTAATTCTCGGATCGTTGGCAATCCTTTTTTTCATTGCGGTTTTTGTAAAAAGAATCTGGTTCAGTTGAGATGAAACAGCAAGATCCAAACGTTGCGGGGCAGGCGCGAAAGCTCAATGCGCAGATGCTTGGCAAGTTGCTGGTCATTGCAGTAATGATGTTCGGCTTCGGCTATGCGCTGGTGCCGGTCTATCGGATGATTTGCGAAATTACCGGCATCAACCTGCTAACGCCGAAAGATTCGATGCTAGCGCCGCCGCCGAACAATTCGCAAATCGACAAGACGCGCACCATTACAGTCGAGTTCGATGCCAATGCTCATGGACCGTGGCGTTTCCGCCCGACGGTCAACAGCATGCAGGTGCATCCGGGCGAGATGGCGCAAGTTGTTTATGAAGTGGTGAATACCCAGGCGCGCAGCATTGATGCACAGGCAATTCCAAGTTACGCGCCTCAGCAGGCCGGTGCGCATTTCAAGAAGGTCGAATGCTTTTGTTTCAAGCAGCAGACGCTGAGTCCGAATGAGGCAAAGCAGATGCCGGTGGTGTTCTTTATCGACCCGGCATTACCGAAAGATGTAAAGACGATTACCGTGTCCTATACTTTCTTTGAAATTGGCGGAAGCGCCAAGAAGGAAATTTGAAGGTAAGCGCCAAGAAGGAATTTGAAGGTGAGAGTAATGACAGACGGGCAGAAGCCGACACAGCGCAAGGCCTCTTTCGGTGCGACGATGAAAGCCGTATTCTGGTCTTTTTTCGGCGTGCGCAAGCGTCGTGATTATGAAAACGACGCCGCGCACCTGAATCCGGTGCACGTGATCATCGCCGGCATCGCAGGCGCCTTGATTTTGATCGCTCTGCTGGTAGTGATTGTAAGAATCGTAGTCGCACAGTGACTGTTGACTATTAAAAGAATAGCCGAATTAAGTTTGAATCTTGGAGATGGAAATGAGTTCTCAACACGTTAGTGCACCTGCTAAACACGGGAATGCGCCTTATTACTTCATACCGGAGCCGTCCAGGTGGCCGGTCATGGCGGGCGCATCGCTGCTTGTCACGATGGCCGGCGCTTCGGCGTGGGTCAACGGGATTGCATGGGGCCCCTATGTCAACATCCTCGGCATACTGGCCGTTCTGGTTGTGCTTTACAAGTGGTTCGGCGAATCGATCAAGGAATCCGAGAGCGGCTTGTATAGCGCCCGGATCGACACTTCGTACCGCTGGGCCATGAGCTGGTTCATCTTCTCCGAAGTGATGTTCTTCGCCGGTTTCTTCGGTGCCCTGTTTTACGCGCGCGCCATCACCATGCCGTGGCTGGGCGATCTTGATCACAAGATCCTGTGGCCCGATTTCGCCGCGAGCTGGGGAAATGCCGGCCCCGCCGGCACGATCGAAGGGTTCCGCACCATGGGCCCGTTCCCGATCCCGACGATTAATACTGCACTGCTGCTGCTGTCCGGCGTGACGCTGACGATTTCGCACCATGCTTTGCGTGCCGGTCATCGCGGCAAGACTGCTTTCTGGTTGTTCGCGACCATTCTGCTCGGCGCAATCTTCATGGGTTTCCAGGCGTATGAGTATATTCATGCTTATGAAGAACTGAACCTGAAGCTGACCTCCGGCATTTATGGCTCGACCTTCTTCATGTTGACCGGATTCCACGGTTTCCACGTGACGCTCGGCGCCATCATGCTGTCGGTAATCCTTTATCGCCTTCTCAAGGGCCACTTCACGCCGGACCATCATTTCGGTTTCGAAGGCGCCGCATGGTATTGGCACTTTGTCGACGTGGTCTGGCTCGGACTGTATGTCGTCGTCTATTGGCTGTAAGCAGGCGACCGGCTGTCACGGCCATTAAAAAAAGCCGCACCTCGGTGCGGCTTTTTCCTGTTGGATAATGCTGGAAACAGCTTGGAAAAGCAGGGCTCGGCGTGGGAACGGCGACTTTATTCAGCGTAGCTTATTGAGCATATGTTACTAAGCGATGATATTCGGCTGTGTTACTCAGCGTATGCCGGTGGGCTGAATCCAGCCCAGCCGGTAAGCCACCAGCAGCAGGATGAATAATGTGATGGAAAAGCCGACGCGAAATGCCAGCGCCTTGACCGTGCGGTTGCTTTTCCCCTTGTCACGCATCAGAAATACCAGCGCGGATCCCAGGCTGGCGAGAATCAGGATAAATCCGATAGCTACAACTATTTTCATGATGAATGATGTGGAACGGGCCATTGCAAACCGGTCCGGAAACCTTGCAAAGCCATGCGTCCTCGCCGCGGCGCAGTGAGTAAAACGATATTGTAATGCGAATCACCTTCCGCTTCCGATGGATCCCGTTTTTTGCCGCTGCGGCTACAATCCTGGTCGGCATCGCGCTCGGCCAGTGGCAAATGGGGCGGGCGGCTGAAAAGCAGGCGATCGAAAACCGTTTGTCCGCAAGGGAATCGGCGCCAGAGCTGCGTCTCGATGCTGCCGCGGCCGATGTTGATGCGCTCGAGTATCGCCAAATACGTGCTCACGGGGAATTTGTTCGCGATTGGGTGGTCTATCTGGAGAATCGTCCTTACCAGGGCGTGCCCGGTTTTTATGTATTGATGCCTTTTAAACTAACCGGGTCTGATCGACATGTGCTGGTCGAGCGCGGCTGGGTTGCACGCGATCTTGCCGACCGCACCAGGCTGCCCGCAATCGCTACACCCAAAGGCGCAATTGAAATCACGGGCAGGGTACGGCGCAATCCCGGCAAGCTGCTGCAGCTTGGGCAGGCGCAAGCGCCGCGGCCCGGCGCCATCGTGCAAAACCTGGATCTCGCGGAATTTGCGCAAGCCGCCGGGCTGTCATTGCACCCTTTTGTCATCGAGCAATCGAGCGACGCGCAGGACGGGCTGGTACGGGACTGGCCGCGCCCATCGAGCGGCGTCGACAAGCATTATGGCTATGCATTTCAATGGTATGCATTGGCCGCAACCGCATTCATTTTTTTCGTGGTGACTGGAATTCGACGTGGAACAAATTAAGCAACAAAGCAAGGGGCGCTGGAAGCTGCTGCTGGTGATCCTGGTATGTGCCGCACCCATGATTGCTTCCTATCTGACTTATTATGTCATCAAGCCGCAGGGACGCACCAACTATGGTGAATTGCTGGACCCGAGGGCTTATCCGATACCGGCATTGGGCAGTACCGGCCTCGACGGCAATCCGCTTGGGCTCGACGCGTATAAAGGCAAATGGATAATGCTGCAGGTAAACGATGCCGATTGCCAGAAGCCATGCCAAAAGAAATTGTACGAGATGCGCCAGTTGCGTCTTACACAAGGCAAGGAAATGGAACGGATCGAACGGGTCTGGCTGATCAGCGACGACAAACCTCTCGAAACCACGATCATGCGCGAATATGACGGCACCCGCCTGCTGCGCGCCAAACCCGAGATGCTGAAGGCCTGGCTGCCGGTCGAGCCGGGCACCATTGCGGCCGATCATCTTTATCTGATCGATCCGCTGGGTAACCTGATGATGCGTTTTCCAAAAGATGCCGATCCAAACAAGATCAAGAAAGATCTTTCCAAATTATTGAAAGCGTCACGCATAGGATGAAGACAGGCCAGCCATGTTAATCCAGCTTGCGATCACGGCCCTGGTGGCGGCCCTGTTGCCGCTCGCTGTGGTCTGGGTCTCGAACGACGCCGACAAATACCGCAAACTGGTATGGGTCACGCTATTCCTGACGTTCGACCTGATCATGTTTGGCGCGTTTACCCGCTTGACCGATTCCGGCCTCGGCTGTCCCGATTGGCCCGGATGCTATGGCCATGCCAATCCGCTGCAAGCACACGCGCATATCAGCGCGGCCGAAGCGGCCATGCCGACCGGCCCCGTCACGGTTGCAAAAGCATGGATTGAAATGATTCATCGTTATTGGGCGATGGCGGTCGGCGTGCTGATCATTTCCATGCTGATTATTTCCTGGCGCCGCTGGCGCCAAACGCGGCCGCGGGAACCGCGCTTTTCGCCGCGCTTGCCGATTCAGTTGTTCCTCTTCGTTTGCCTGCAGGGCGCATTCGGCGCATGGACAGTGACGATGAAGCTGCAACCGGCCATCGTCACCGTACACCTGTTACTCGGCATGTTTTTGCTGACCTTACTGGCATGGCTGGCGGCGCAGCAGACAGCGCATCCGCCGGTTGCCCCGACGGCTTCCGCATTGCGGCTTCCCGCCGCTTTTGCGCTCGTCCTGCTTTGCATACAGATCGGGCTTGGCGGCTGGGTCAGCACCAATTATGCCGCCCTGGCCTGCATGGATTTTCCACTTTGCCATGGCGCAATAGTGCCGCAAATGGATTTTAACCATGGCTTTACGCTGTGGCGCGACCTGGGCAAGACCGCTGACGGGGACTATCTTCCATTTCATGCTTTGACCGCCATTCACTGGACGCATCGCGCATTCGCATTTGTTGTGGCGGCGGTGATCGCCTGGCTAGCCTTCAGGGCCGGCAAAATCGCGGGCCTGCAAAAAACCGGACGCTGGCTGGGAGCTGCCATTGCCCTGCAATTCCTTACCGGCGTATCAAGCGTCTTCCTCCAGTGGCCGCTGGCACTCGCGGTAATGCACAACGGTGGCGCAGCGCTCCTCATCGTCTTGCTGGTCATGCTAAACTACAAGGCTGGCCTCGCGGCCCGCTCCGCTTCCGAACCAGTTGCCACGCGCTTGTCCTCCGCATGACGGGACGATGAACAATTGCTTGAAATCCTGCCAATGAATACGCTGTCCGTCACACCAAACCGCATTGCCCAGTACTGGGCCCTGACCAAGCCGCGCGTTACGCAGCTTGCGGTATTTTGCGCCGTGATCGGTATGTTTCTTGCCACTCCCGGCGTACCGGACTGGCGCGTCGTGATTGCGGCGACGGCCGGCATCTGGTTGCTGGCCGGCGCCGCCTTTGCCGTGAACTGCCTGGTCGAGCGCCAGATCGATGCGCGCATGGCGCGCACCGCGCGGCGTCCCATGGCGCTCGGCGAAATCACGGTCGCCCAGACGCTCCTGTTTTCAGGCGTGATCGGCGGTCTGGGAATGTGGATATTATTCACCTTCGTCAATCCACTCACGATGTGGCTGAC
>JAQGMO010000073.1 GCA_028292315.1 Herminiimonas sp.
TCGTGGTGGATCCATGGCCGATCTATCCCGGAGCCCATACCATGAACCATGCCAAGTTCACGATGATCGGGCCTATTCTGGAACATCCGCCCAACACGCCTTTTCCCGCGCCTGCCGAATCCCTTCCCGTCCCCCTCGCAGAGGTTAACGCGACACTGGCGGCCTATGGATTGCCCGCCGTCGGAATCGAACTGACTGCCTGGCGGATTCTTGACCAGGAGAAGGACTCCGCTCCTTCGGTGGAACAGTTGTTTAGCACAAACGCGCCGGATACGATCTACGAAGACGATGGGACGCCCGGATCGCGAATATCGCTCAATACGATTCCAGTTGAATACTGGAATGCAAAACAGACAGGGATAGTCATGACCGAAGCGTTCAGATGCCGAACGCCGACATTTTTCGATGTGCACGTGAAATACAGTCCCACGGGTTATGATCTCTGAATGCCAGGCCCGGCGGTTCGTTCACCCTTTTTCAGGGGGCTTGACGACCGTATTGTAAGTATCGCAAAACCCTGTACGCGCCGGGAAGTTTTCACTCGGCATACATTCGAGCAGGCTTGGCCAGTGGCTTTGCGCTGGCCTGAACCTGGAGCGGCTTTAACTGCGCAGCGCACCGCGCAGTATCGTTATATTGTATAACTACACTTAAAAATACCTCGTCAAACCCGTTCGATCACAGCGGCAATCCCCTGCCCGCCGCCGATGCACATGGTAATCAGCCCATAGCGCTTGCCGGTACGAATCAATTCATACATGCACTTGATCGTGATGATCGCGCCACTCGCGCCGAGCGGATGGCCGAGAGCGATCGCGCCGCCGTTCGGATTGGTGCGGGCCGGGTCGAGATCGAGCCCCTTGCACACGCCCAGCGACTGCGCCGCGAAGGCTTCGTTCGATTCGATCACATCCATGTCGTTCAGCGTCAGCCCTGCCCGCTTCAGCGCAAGCTGCACCGCCGGAATCGGGCCGGTGCCCATGATCGACGGATCGACTCCGGCCACACCATACGATATCAGGCGCGCCAGCGGGGTCAGCCCTGCACGTCCGGCGGCACCGGCCTCCATCAGCACGCAGGCGGCGGCGCCGTCGTTGAGCCCGGACGCATTTCCGGCGGTGACGCTGCCGCCATCCTTCCTGAACGCCGGCTTGAGTTTACCCAGCGCCTCGGCCGTGGTGTCGCTCTTCGGATATTCATCGGTTTCGAACATGACCACGCCCTTGCGCGTCTTGATTTCAACCGGCACGATTTGCGACTTGAAATAACCGGCGGCGATGGCCGCGGTGGCACGGCGCTGGCTCTCCGCGGCGAAGGCATCCTGCTCTTCACGCGAAATCTTGAATTTCTCGGCCACGTTTTCGGCAGTGATACCCATGTGGCCGCCGCCGAACGGATCGGATAACGCGCCGACCATCATGTCGATCATCGAGACTTCGCCCATGCGGGCGCCCCAACGTGTGGATTGCGAACCGTACAAGGCGCGGCTCATGCTTTCGACGCCGCCGCCGACCGCAATATCGGTATCGCCGAGCTGGATCGCGTTAGCCGCGGTCACGATCGCCTGCAGTCCCGAGCCGCAAAGGCGATTCAGGGTCAGCGCGGCCGATTCTTTCGCCATGCCGGCATTGATGCCGATCACGCGTGACACATACATATCGCGGGCTTCGGTATGGATTACGTGGCCCATGACAATCTGGCCTGCTTCAGACGGCTCGATCCCAGCGCGGGCAAATGCTTCCTTGACCGCAATCGTGCCCAGGTCGCACGGAGGGATGTCCTTGAGCGTTCCGCCATAGGTGCCGATCGGCGTACGGGCGGCGCCAACGATAACGACTTCTCTTGTATTAGCCATGATTTCTCCTTGGTTGGAATTTTGCTTTCTCGCTAAGCTTGATATGCGAGTGTGCGGGAAAGATTTTGCGGTCCGGCAAGCGGGACGGGACACCGGCCTGGTCGGATCCATGTCGATCAGTAATCCATAATACGGCCATGCCGGTTTTAAGTTATATCGTTTGACTAACCAGGTTTTTCTTCGTTCCGGCGCTCGGCAGGCAACCGCCCGCACCGGGCGTAAGTGTACTCCAATTGCGCTACCGTTTCGTCAATCCGCAAAGCGGCATCTCGTTGAGAAACACAGGCCGCGGCGATCCTGCAGTCCGCCATGTACATCACCGCGCGCTTGCATTACCGCATGGGAAAAGCGTCGTCTCGCGCGTTGCTGCGCCTGGCACGCATGATTACGCTAGTCGGCACGGTTGCACGTCAGCCTTGGCATTCCAGTCAAACCAGGCGTGTTCCAGGCGCGGCTGATGATGTGCGGCGGGGATACCGCCAGGTGACCGAAATGATCTTGCTCACTAGCGAATATCCGTTCGAACGGCCGCCCGAGGATAATTGCATATTAGACTTTTGCTAATAAAGCTTTTACAATTTCTACAACGTCGAAATGCTTGAGCCGTTGCAACTGCCTTCCGGCATTTCCGATTATCATTCGGTTGTTCCAAGTCTGCCTGGCGCGCTCGCCAGGGACTTTTGTCTTGTTAAAGGAAGCGACAATGAGTAAAGAAAGTAGCAGCCATCTCGCCACTGTCCTCGCCAAATATGAAGGTGAACTCCTGGATGGATGGCTTGAAGGCATGCTGTCGCGGCTGGGCAGGCGCGACAAAAGCGCCGAAAATGCATTCCGCCAGCAAGCGATGCGCTTTATCCCGGTCCTCGCGAGTGCGCTGGAACGCGGACCGGCCGACGATATTCAGTCTGCGCCTTGGGATGATGTCCGGCACCTGTTAAGCGAAATATCGCAGGCGCGGGTGCGCGAAGGCTTTACACCTATCGAAACCGCAAGCTTCATGTTTTCCCTGAAAAAGCCGCTGTTTGCTCTTCTGCGGACTGAACTGGCAGATAATCCGGCCGGGCTGGCCGATGAAACCGCGCGCGCCAGTGCCTTGTTTGACGACCTCGGCCTCTATACCATCGAGGTATTCCAGAAAAGCCGCGAGCAAATCATCATGCGTCAGCAACAGGAATTGCTCGAGCTGTCGACCCCGGTGGTCCAGCTCTGGAATAATGTTCTTGCGCTGCCGCTGATCGGAACGCTGGACAGCGCACGGACCCAGGTCGTGATGGAAAACCTGCTCCAGAAAATCATCGATACCGGTGCCTCGATTGCCATTATCGATATTACCGGGGTGCCGACCGTGGATACGCTGGTCGCGCAGCACCTGCTGAAAACCGTCGCCGCGGCACGGCTGATGGGCGCCGACTGCATCATCAGCGGCATCCGTCCGCAGATAGCGCAGACGATCGTGCATCTTGGCGTCAACCTTGAAGACGTGATTACCAAGGCAACCCTGGCGGATGCCTTTGTGGTTGCCTTGAAACGTACGGGATCGACGATCACCCATTCTCACTCCGGCCAATAAGGCATTCCAATGGATCGCATTCCGATATTGAGAATGGGGTCACTGCTGCTGGTGACCATACAGGTCGATATGCATGACCGCCTTGCAATGACCCTGCAGAACGACCTGACGGAACGGATCGTGAAAGATCGCGCCAAGGGCGTGCTGATCGATATATCGGCGCTCGACGTTGTCGACTCCTTTATCGGCAGAATGATCAGCAATACCGCGGCGATGGCCAAGATTCTCGACGCGTCCACCGTGCTTGTCGGCATGCAGCCGGCGGTCGCGATTACGCTGGTTGAATTGGGATTGACGCTGGAAGGCGTCAAGACCGCGCTCAATGTGGAACGCGGAATCAGCCTGCTTACACGCGACGGCTTCGACAATTCGCTATTGCCGCGTTTCGGCGCGCGCTAGGGCACCCTTCTGCAAAGGCCGACAGTTTGAACACAAGGGAAGCAGATGCAAAGGTAATGCCGCTCAGGTCGGATGAAGACGTTGTGCGCCTGCGCCAATTGGTGCGCGAACAACTGGTCGCCGCCGGTTTCAGCCTGATAGACCAAACCAAGATGGTTACCGCGGCCAGTGAGCTTGCTCGCAATACCTTGCGTTATGCCGGAGGCGGCGAAGCACATGTCATACCGGTGTCGGACGGCAACCGCAAGGGACTCAGATTGAGCTTTGTCGATGACGGCCCTGGAATTGCCGATCCCGAACAGGCGCTGACCGACGGCTTTACCAGCGGCGGCGGGCTAGGCCTCGGTCTCGGCGGGGCCAGGCGTTTGAGCGATGAGTTTCAACTCGATACGGCGCCCGGCAAAGGCACAACTGTCAAGATCACCAAGTGGAAACCGTTTTGAGCCCGCTTTCCGAACAAACCGCCTTTCAAGTCGGCGAACCAAGCGAGATCGCGGCGGTCAGGCGCGCCGGAACGCAGCTCGCGACCAATCTCGGTTTCAATGAGACTTCCGCCGGCAGGGTCGCCATCGTCATCACCGAAGCCGCCACCAATATCCTGAAACATGCCGGGCACGGCGAAATTCTGTTGAGACCGGTCTATTCCGGCAGCATGGCCGGCGTCGAAATCCTCGCGCTCGATAGTGGTCCCGGCATGAGCAGTATTGCGCTGAGCATGCAAGACGGCATGTCTAGTGCCGGTAGTTACGGCGTCGGGATGGGTGCGATGCAGCGGATGGCGAATGGGTTCGACCTGTACAGCGCGCCGGGCCTGGGTTGCGCAATCTGGCTGACCCTGTCGGCCGATCCCTCTTTCAATGATGCCGCGCCGTGGCAGATCGGCGCCGTGTCCCTGCCATTGCCTGGCGAGACCGCTTGCGGCGATGCGTGGGCAGCGGTGGAAACAGCTAACGGCCTGACGCTGATGGTCGCCGATGGTCTTGGCCACGGTCCGCTGGCGGCGCAGGCGTCCCGCGGCGCTACCGAAGTCATCCTGCGGAACCCGGAACTGGCGCCGGCGCGCGCGATCGAGGAAGCACATGCCGCGCTGCGCTCGACGCGCGGCGCCGCGGTCGCCGTGGCAAGCATCGATCGGTACGCGGGCAAAGTCGATTTCACCGGGATCGGCAATATAGCCGGCAATACCGAGAGCAGCGCCGGCCGGCATCACCTGGTCTCGCATAACGGCATCGTTGGCAGCAATATGCGAAAAGTACAGCAATTCACTTTGCCGTGGACCGACGACGCAATGCTGCTCATGCATTCAGACGGCCTGGCGACACGCTGGAACCTGGATCAGTATCCTGGTCTGGCGGCGCGCCATCCCGCCTTGATCGCTTCGGTCCTGTACCGGGACTTTGCGCGGCAGCGTGACGATGTCACGATCGTCGTGGTGCGCGAACACATGAATGAAAGCGCGGGCGACTGAAATGACAATGAGAATACTGACGACTGCGATCATTACCGAACTCGACGTGGTCACGACGCGTCAGCGCGCGCGTGAAATTGCGGCGATGTGCGGCTTCGGTTCCCAGGACCAGGCACGGATCGCGACGGCTGCCACCGAGATGGCGCGTAATGTGTATAGCTACGCGTCGCGCGGCACGGTGCAATTCGCGATCGATGGCGACGCTTCGCCACAGCTGCTTGTTATCCGCATTGAAGACGAAGGGCCCGGCATCGACAATCTCGAGCTCGTCATGTCAGGACGTTACCGCAATGCCACCGGCCTCGGCCTTGGAATCCCTGGCGCGCGGCGCCTGATGGATCAGTGCGAAATCACGAGCGAAAAAGGCCGCGGTACGCTGGTGGTTTTGAAAAAGCAGTTTTCGAGAGATGCCCGCGCGCTCACCGCCGGACTGGTCGACGAGATCAAGGCGCAGTTGGCGGCATCGCCCTCGAACGCGACCTTGTCGGAAGTACAGCAGCAGAACCGGGAACTGCTTGCCACGCTGGCGGAGCTGAAAGCGCGCCAGGAAGAGCTGTTGCTGCTGACGCGGGAACTGGAGGATACCAATCGCGGCGTCGTGGCACTGTATGCCGAACTCGATGAAAAAGCCGCTCACCTGCGCCGGGCCGATGAAACGAAATCGCGGTTTCTGTCGAATATGAGCCACGAATTCCGCACGCCTTTGAATTCGATGCGGGCCTTAGCCAAACTTTTGCTGGATCGGATTGACGGAGATCTTACCGACGAACAGGAAATACAGGTAAAGTTCATTTTGAATGGCGCGGAATCGCTTTCTGAAATGGTGAATGATCTGCTGGACCTGGCAAAGATCGAAGCAGGAAAAGTCGATGTGCAAATGGCTGAGTTCAGCGTGATGGAAATGTTCAGCGCCTTGCGGGGCATGCTGCGCCCCCTGCTCGTCAGCGACTCGGTCCGGCTGCTGTTCGAGCTTCCGCAGGACGATATCAGGATGCATACCGATGAACGGAAGGTTTCGCAGATTTTGCGCAATTTCATTTCGAATGCATTGAAGTTTACCGAAGCCGGGACGGTAAGCGTTTGCGCTGCCTACATGCCGGAGCAGGAAGCGGTCAGGTTTTCAGTCAAGGATACCGGCCTCGGCATCGCGCCGGAAAATCAGGAAGTGGTATTCGAAGAATTCAGCCAGGTTGAAAATAGTTTGCAACATCGGATCAAAGGCACCGGACTCGGCCTGCCGCTGTGCCGTAACCTGGCCCACCTTCTCGGCGGCACGGTGACTTTGCAAAGCGCGCTCGGACAGGGCTCGACTTTTTCGGTGACAATCCCGGTCCGGTACAATGGCGGCAATACCCCGTCGGCGGGAACGACGTGGCATTCTCGAACAAATAGCGGCAAATACGTGGAATCGGCTTCAATGGACCTGGCAAATAGGCCAAGCGATAATCGAGGGCATGTCTGATATGGCATCGCAAGACTACCACGACTCAGTGATTCTGAACGTCGACGACAACGATGCCTCGCGCTATGCAAAATCCCGGATACTCACCCGGGCAGGCTTCCGCGTCGTCGAGGCTGCCAGCGGCGGAGAAGCGATAAAGCGCGCCGAATCCGATTCACCCGACCTGGTCCTGCTCGACACAAAATTGCCCGATATTAACGGCTTTGAGGTATGCCGTCTGCTGAAGCGGGGCCCGCGCACGCAAACCATCCTGATCCTGCAAACTTCAGCCTCGTATATCGGCATCGCCGACAAGATACGTGCGCTCGATGGCGGCGCCGACAACTACCTGGTTGAACCGGTCGAACCGGAAGAGCTGATTGCCAATGTAAAGGCGCTGCTGCGCCTGGCCCGGGTGGAACGCGAACTGCGAGACGTCGACCATCGCAAGGACCTTTTTCTTGCCACATTGGCGCATGAACTGCGCAATCCGCTGGGCCCGATCCGCAGTGCGGTAGAACTGCTGCGGCTGCTTGATCCCTATGCGCCTGAAAAAGAAGAAAATGCACGCCAGACGATTATCCGGCAAACCGACCACCTGGTCAGGCTGGTGGACGATCTGCTCGATGTCTCGCGCATCACGCAGGGAAAAATATCGCTGCGCGACGAGCGCATTGAACTCAAGACATTCATTAACGCGGCGATCGAAACCGCAACGCCGATCATTCTGGGGCGCCAGCATGTGCTGGATATACGGCTGCCGGATGAGGAAATCTGGATCAAGGGCGATAGCGTGCGCCTGACCCAGATCGTCGGCAACCTGTTGCACAACGCGGCCAAATTCACTTCGCCCGGCGGCTCGCTCGGCATCCAGGCCGAGTTGCAGAGGAACATCGTATCCATCAAGGTAAAAGACAATGGCATCGGTGTTCCGCCCGCGCTTGCGCTTACCATTTTTGACATGTTCGCCCAGGCCGCGCATGCTCCGGACAGGGTGCAGGACGGGCTGGGCATCGGGCTTTCACTGGTGAAAACGCTGGCCGAACTGCACGGCGGCACAGTCTCGCTGGAGAGTGCCGGAACCGGTCAGGGCAGTACCTTTGAAGTGCGCCTGCCGGTGATCGCAAGCACTGCCCCTGCGGCAAAGGAACCGAAGGAGCAGGAGCGTGACAGCCAGACGATGCGTATCCTCGTGGTCGATGACAATCTTGATTCTGCGGAGATTATCTGTGCCCTGCTCGAATTGGAAGGGCACAGTGTCCGGCGCAGTCATACCGGCGGGGACGCAATCGAGAGTGCCAGGCTGTTTCAGCCAGATATTGTTTTACTCGATATCGGATTGCCCGACATGAGTGGATACCAGGTCGCTACGCAAATGCGACAACTGCCGCGCACCAGAAAGCTGATCCTGATCGCATTGACCGGTTACGGCCAGGAAGAAGACAAGTCGCGGGCCATCAGTTCCGGCTTCGATCATCACCTGGTGAAACCGGTCACGTTTTATAAACTCATCGAGACGATCCGGGCTGCGGCCGAATGAAACCGGTCAAGGGCTCGCTTACCTGCAGAGCTTCCTCATCGTCATATATCAAACGATCCGTCGTCAAAACTGCCGCCTTCGCTTGCGGTGTCGTCGAACGACGCATTATCGATTGAAGGCTGATCAGTTGCAGGCTGATCGTTCAAAGCCGTGTCGTTTTGTTGCGTGGCAGCCTCCTGCGGCGGTGCTGCGGGAGCCGCTTCATTTTTTGCATGCGAGTCCGCGCCGCCTGCTTCATTACGGTTGCCGAGCAGGCTGCCGATGCCCTGAAACAGAAATGCGCCGCCAGCCACCCCTGCCGCCGTTGCCGCCATCGTGCCCAGCATGCTGCCACCCCCTCCGCCCAGGAATCCGGACGAAGCGGGCCGCGCCGCATTAGCCTGGGGAAATGCATTTTGTTGTGGCGCCATCGGCGACGCGCTCGACGAATTGGAGGAAAGCGGTCTCCCGGTAACCGACCGTTCCGGTTCCGAACCCGTTGCGGCGGCCGCCCGCGCGCCGCCCGTGTTTCCCCAGGCATTCACATCGAGAAAATTTTTATTTCCTCCGGGGGCCGGAGCCTGCTGCGCCTGTTGCTGCAGTTCGCTGATCTGTGCCTTGGCCGTTTCCAGTGCCTGCTCCAGTATCATTGCCCGCTGCACCAGCAGATACGCCGCATCGGGCTGCTGTGCGACCGCTGCTGCGATCATTTGCTCCGCCTGCGGATCTTTTGAAATGCCCCTGACTTGCGTCAATTGGCCAAGCAGCGTCTGCAATGACTGATTTTCCTGTGGCGTCATGGGAATACCTTTTGCCTTTTTTCAAATGATCGAATGGGTTGGTAACAAGACCCGGTTGCGGCCGAGCCACGGCCGGTCATGCCGTGGCATCACCGGCGACACTGGTCATTGTAGTCGTTGCTTCCGGAAGCTGCATGCCGGTGATGCCGGAGGCCGGGCGCCGCTCACGGCGGCGGTCACGCGCATTATTCAAGCCGAGACCGCGCACCTCGCTTAATCGATGCATCTCGCCTTCACGGTTGACACTGTAATCCTTGCATACAATCATTTCGTGCAGGCTGACGTCCTCCAGCACGCGCGTGTATTCAAACAGTATGCTGCGCGTTACCTCCGCACCCGAGCAGATATGGCTGCCGTGGCCAATCCAGGTAGGACCAACGATCGTGCTGCCGGCCTCGATATGGCATCCTGACCCGATATACACCGGACCCTCGATTGTCGTGCCCTCCCATTCGATGCGCGTGTTCAAACCCACCCACAAGCCGTCGCGGACCTGCCTGCCGGGCACTTCCAGGTTCTTGACATCTCCTGCCATCACGCCCTGCAGCACACTCCAGTAATCGGTGACGCTGCCGATGTCGAGCCAGTTAAAGGACCGGTTCTGCGCGTAGAACGGCAATCCCTTTTCAGCCATCAGCGGGAACAAGTCCGACCCGATATCGAACACCTGTCCCGGCGGAATCAAATCGATCGCCTCGGGTTCGAACAGATAAATACCGGTGCTGGCGAAATTCGAGCGCGCGTCTTCCCGTTTCGGCTTTTCCTGGAAGTTGACGACCCGTCCATTTTCATCGGTCACGACAACGCCATAGTCGGACACTTTATCCCAAGGCACTTCGTTGGTGATCACACTTGCCAGTGCGCCCTTGCTCCTGTGCTCCGCCAAAGCGGCATTCAGGTCGAGATCGATCAGGGCGTCGCCGCACAACACGATCGTGGTTTCATCAAAAAAATTACCGAACTCCTGGATTTTCTTCATACCGCCGGCCGACCCGAGCGCCTGCGGCACCACTTCGCCCTTGTCATCCACATAGCCCTCGAAAGAGTAGCCGATCTGGACCCCGAACTGGTGTCCTTCGCCGAAATAACTCTCGATGCTTTCATGCAGATAGCTGACATTGACCATGATGTCCCGCACGCCATGCTTGACCAGGTGCTCGACGATATAAGCCATGACCGGCTTATCCAGGATGGGAATCATCGGCTTCGGTAATTCGTAAGTCAGGGGACGGACCCGGGTGCCCTTGCCTGCTGCGAGAATCATTGCTTTCATAGCGTTTCCCTTAAAAAATATCTTCTGAATTAAATATGCGAGTCAATTAAGCGCATGCAATAACGCAACGGGTAACAGGCAAAATACATCAGTCAATCGCAAGCGTCCGGCGTCCGCCTGAATCCGCTTTCCGGTAAAACAGTCTCTCCATGCCAACTGTGCACTGTCGGGCAAGATCAACATAGTATCCTCCCATGCGCTTTCCGGCACGGATGGCTCTGCACTTGTTTCATCTATCGCAAGATTTGCAATGTCTGTGATGCCTGCTGGAAACCGCGTTGTGACTGTAATCGCCGCATGGTCCTGGTGCCGGCGCAAGAATGCGATCACGTTCGGTGACCGTGCGCCTTCCACGGCCAACGGAATATAGTCGCCGCCGGCAAACAATTCCGGTTCGCGGGCGCGCAGCGCCAACCCATGATGAATGATCGCCTGCTTGATCCAGCCATTTTGCCAGCCGGCAAGGCTGTCGATCGAGGGCGTCTTACGCGCCAGCATTTCCCGACGTAAGCCGTGATCCACCGGCCGCCGGTTATCCGGATCGACCAGGCTGAAATCCCACAGCTCGGTTCCCTGGTAAAGATCGGGAACCCCCGGGGTCGTCAGGCGCAGCACGGTCTGGCTCAGGCTATTGACCGCGCCCGCCGGCGCGATCCTGCGGACCCAGGCCGCCAGTTCCTTGATGAAGACGGCATTGGTGTCCGGGTCGAATATCCGGAACAGGAATTCCCGGCACGCGGTTTCATAAGCCTCATCCGGCAGCGCCCAGTCGGAAGCGCGCTTGGCTTCGCGCAGCGCCTTGGTCTGCCACTGCGCGATGCGTTCGACCAGTGCGCGCAAGCCCTCCTGGTCGGTTTCAGTCAGTTCCAGCGGCCACGCGCCGACCAGCGCCTGGTACAGCATCAGTTCATCGTATGGCCGCGGCGCTCCGAGTGGTCCGTTGAGCGCCATCCAGCGCCGCACCGTCTGTCCCCATTGCAGCGGTATCTCGCTCAGGATGGCGAGACGGGCTCGCGTATCCTCGCCCCGTTTATGATCGTGCGTCGCGGTCGCCAGCAGGTTATTGGGAAAACGCTGCGCGCGCTCGCCGCAAAGTTGGTGGAATGCCTCGATACCGAGAGAAAATTGCCCGGGATCGGCGCCCACTTCATTGCGCGACAGCAGGCGGCCATACCGATAGAACGCGGTGTCCTCGACCGATTTCGCGGCCAGCGGCGGCGTCAGCTGCTGAAACCGTGTGATCGCGCGCAAGTAAAGCTCGCGCATTTCGCTGCGCGGCGCATTGCCGCCGAGCCAGCCGCCGATCACCTCGAGCATCGGCTGGTCGGCGTTGCGCAGACAGGCCCGCGCTTCGCTTGCGGCGCGCTCGAACACCTGCTCGTCCAATGGATCGCGTCCGCCAGTGCCGGCATAGGTTCGGTAGACCGGGAAATGGACCAGCAATTCGGTCAGGACGCGCCGGATCGATGCCAGTGAAAAATCGCGGGTATGCAGGTCGGCACGGGCGAGCGCAAGCAGGCTGCGGGCGGCGGCGTCGAGTTCGCCGACGAAATTCTGGGCCAGCAGCTGGCGCCGCGCGGCACGCACCTCGGATTCGAAATCGCCGGGTCCGCCGGTCAGTTCAGTCCACAACGTCGTGAGCGGTTCGGCGCCTGCCGGATCATGCAGCAAT
>JAQGMO010000067.1 GCA_028292315.1 Herminiimonas sp.
CCTTTTGTCTTCCCCTGAATGCCTCGCCCACCAGCATTGAAAAAGAACGAACCGCAGCGCCATAATCAAATTCGCCGCGCAGGATCTTTTTCCACAGGTCCCGCCCGAACAAATGGCGCAGATAATAATGCTTCAAATACGTTTTGGCGATGCCGCTGTCCGTTCTCACCCACGGATTCAAAAGGGCCAGTCCAGTCACGCGCGGATCCCGGTGCGCATAAAAAAGCACGGCCGATGCCGCGTCGCATAATCCCCATAAAGCCAACTCTTCAAGCGCCGGAACTTCGCGCATGAATTGGTCTACCGCGGCGCGCAAATCCTGATCCACATCCTCAAAATCCCTGGCCTCCCCTTCGCTATCGCCCATGCCCCGATAATCGAAACGCATGACAGGCACGCCGTGCGAGGCAAGATAGCGTGCCAGCAGCGTAAACTGGCGGTGACTACCTACGCGATATTGCGGCCCGCCAACCGCAATCAGCACGCCGCGCGAGACGGGCCGTTCCGGCATGCTTAACACGCCGTATAGCCAACAGTCTTCGCAAGCGAAGCAAATGGTGCGCTCTTCGTATTTCATCGCTGGACTTTTTCAAGTACGCCGGCGGTTGCCGCTAACAGCTCCGGGCACACGGTAGTCTCTTGCGTGGACCAGAACGCCGGACCGGCGACGATATGCATTTGCAATGAACAGCCCCGCTGCGTCAGGGTATCGAATACCCGCGCACGCGCCGGGGCCAGCGCGCGCCCCGCTTCCGGCATAACCTCAAACCACTGTATCGGAACGGCCGCTGGCGCCAGCTTGAGCGCATCCAGCGCATCGATCGCGGCGGCGAGCTCGGGCGCTATTTCATAGCCGGCGACTTCGAGCGATTCACCGCCCTGCAGCGCACTACGCAGCCCCTTCGTCCCATTGTTTTTTTCGGATGCAACTTCCAGCATGCGGTTGGCAAGGCGCAGCCGCAGGAATTGCGTCATGAATGATTCACCGCTTGTGACCGGTTGCCACAGAATCAGCGCATCTACCGCATGCTGCGCGCTTGCCGCATAGTCCATCGCAAGCAACGCACCGAGGCGCACACCCCAAAGGGAAATCGGCGCGCCTACATGCTCCTGGAGCCATGCGCTCGCCACCGCAAGATCATCTTTCCAGATTTGCCATCTTGCATCGCCGAATTCACCGGCGCTATCGCCGCAACCGAACAGGTCGATCTGCAGCACCCCAAATCCCATATTGGACGCCATTCTCGCCTGCAATGCCGTCATGCGCCTGACCTTGTTCATCTCCTCGCCGAAAGCGTGGACATGCAACAGCACGCCCTTGCATGGCAACGCTGGATCAGGTGCGTGGTAAATACAGTAACGATTTCCGGATGCCGTCCGCAGAAAAAATGGCTGGGCTGGCGGATGACCAGGCGCTCGGCTCATTCCGCCAATTTTTGATCTACGAAGGTGGTAAGACTGCCAAGTGTTGCGAATGTATCAGCAGTAATTTCCTCGTCATTGACCATAATATCGAAGTGTTCTTCGAGCGCGGCGATGATATTGATCACCCCCATGGAATCCAGTTCGGGCAAGCTACCCAGCAATGCGCTATCGGAATTCAGTCTTTTTGCACGCTCGCCGAGGCTTAACGCATCGGCCAATATCATCTTTACATCTTCAATTGATCGCATGTTTATTCATCTACCTTCGTCAGTCCCTGGGATTACCCTGTATTAAAACGTGGCGGGTCCCCCATTAGCAGAACAAATAATACATCAACAAAAGCCTTGCAAACGAGCAAAGATTTCGAGCAAACGGATATTGATTGTAGTACTCTCCCGAAAAGGCGATTTCCGGTAAAAGTCAAACCTTGGGCATCTGACGCAGCATTCGTCGAGTCCACACTCTGAAAACACCGGACTTACTATTCAGTTCAAAGGAAAAGATAAATGCCAAGTAATAAAAAGAAGTTGGCAGCGACTGCCGTGATGGTATCCGGAATGATTCTGTTCGCGGGAGGCATGGCTGGATGCAGCAAGACGCAGACATCCGAAGGCTTGCTGAGCGAGGCGAAGGCATATCACCAGAAAGGTGATAAAAAAGCAGCCGTCATCCAGCTGAAGAATGCGCTCCAAAAAAATCCGGATGATGCCGAAGTACGTTATTTCCTCGGAACGATTTACAACGAAACCGGCGATGCGCTTTCTGCTGAAAAGGAAATCCGCAAGGCGATCGCCCTGGGCTACAGCCCGGCGAAAACCGCGCCTGAGCTCGGGAAAGCATTGCTGGCCATGGGCCAGCCACAGAAGGTGCTCGATGAGGTAAAGCAGGCTCCGGGCGCAAAGCTCGACCCGCAAATCGAAGCCCTGCGCGGGAATGCCTATCTTTTTCTGAACAAGCCCGGCGAAGCAAAATCCTCGTTTGAACTGGCTCTGAAGGAATCGCCGGACATGCCGGAAGCCCTGATTGGCATGTCCAAGCTGGCGTTCGTCGCGCGTGACGCCGACGGCGCCATGCGCTATGTTGATCAGGCCACGGCCAAGAATCCGACGAACGCGGAAGCGTGGATGTATAAAGGCGACCTGCTGCGCGCGCAAAACAAAATTGAACCGGCACTGGCCGCGTATGCGCAGACTATCCAGCTTAAGCCTGAGAGTCCCGCGGCGTATATATCCAGGGCGAATGTCGAAATCAGCACAGGCAAATTCGATGCTGCCAAGGCCGATATCGATGCGGCGAAAAAACTGGCGCCGAACGGCTTGATCGTGCTCTACACGCAGGCCCTGCTCGACTTCACGCAAGGTAAGCACAAGGCCGCGCTCGATTCGCTTCAGCAAGTGCTGAAAGCAGCGCCCGAGCATATGCCCAGCGTGCTGCTAGCGGGCGCTACGCAGTATGCCCTCGGTTCGAATCAGCAGGCCGAGCTGCACGTCAAGAAATACCTCTCGCAAAATCCGGGCAATATCTATGCTACCAAGCTGATGGCATCGGTGCTGCTGAAATCCGGTGAGACCAAGCGCGCGAGCGACATGCTGCAGCCGGTAGTCAAGAACTCGCCGCAGGACATTCAGGTGCTTACTCTGATGGGTGAGGCGCACATGCGCGCCAGGGAGTTTCCGAAGGCAACCGAGTATTTTGAAAAGGCAAGCACTCTTTCGCCAAAAGCCGGGCCGATCCGTACCGCGCTCGGCATGAGCCAGTTGGCGCAGGGTGACAGCGCGCGCGGCATCGCCGAACTGGAAATGGCGACGAACCTCGATCCGAAATCGACGCAGGCGGGGATCACGCTCGCCATGACGCATCTTAGGCTTAAGGAATTCGACAAAGCCCTTGCCGCGTTGAAGACACTGGAGAAAGAGCAACCGGATAACCCGATTGTGCATGGTTTGAAGGGCGCTGCGTTCGCAGGCAAGAAAAATCTGCCCGAGGCACGCGCCAATTTCGAAAAAGCGCTCAAGCTGCAACCGACCTATTTCCCGGCCGCGGCAAGCTTGGCCCAACTCGATCTGCAGGATAAAAACCCGGACGCCGCGAAGAAGCGTTTCGAGAAAATACTTGAAGCCGACAAAAAGAACGTTCAGGCGATGAGTGCGCTTGCCGGCATGGCGCTAGGCCAGAAACGTACTGACGAGGCCACCAGTTGGTTGGAACGCGCGGCGAATGAAAATCCCACTGA
>JAQGMO010000126.1 GCA_028292315.1 Herminiimonas sp.
TCGGGCCGCGTCATCGGCCGTCGTTTTCCGACAAGGTATGTGCCGGACTAGCCGGTAAGGCAACCGAGCAACACATGCATTACTTGCCTATGCCGGCAGAACCGATTTGTCCACGGATCAGCCATATGCGACTGCGTTCGCCCTGTTTGAGGCTGCTGTTTACGATTACCACGGTTCCGGCGCCGCTCACTGCCAGTTTCGTCGTCAGCAATCCTTGCTGGCTCCCGTTCGTTGCGCCGCCAGGGTCGCTGCTGCCCGGCACGATTGCCGGCGGCGTGAAGTGGCGGCCCCCATCGGGCGATACCGCTATTCCGAGACCGCGGGGTGGCTGGCGGTGATCCGGAAACAGTTCATATACGACATATAGCCTACCGGCCGCGTCGATACTTAATGAGGGAAAGCCCGCGCTTTCGATTGATTTCGGTAGGGGCCGCGAAATATCGCGCGGTGTTTCGAACGTGTTCCCGCCATTCATCGAGCGGGTGTAGCGGATCTGATATCTCGCGAACGGCCCACCGTTGCTTTCTGCGTAGACGAGGTGAAGCACGCCATCCGGGGCAAGTGCCAGCTTGGGCGCATCAGCGTAGGTATTGCTCTGCGCGACAATTTTCGGTTCGCTGAACGTCGCGCCGCCATCAACTGATTTCGCCACATGAATATCTGCGCCGTCATCCTCGCCAGTAGTCCATGCCAGGTAGAGCGTGCGATCCTTGCCCGGCACGAGCGAAGGGGCGCGTGCCGGCTTGGCCGTGCCGCCCCCAAAAATGCGCAGCGGGCGCGAGAAGCTGTCGCCACCGTTGGTTGACTGGCTGAACCAGAGCGGCCCGTCGTATTCCGTCCACGCCACGTACAAAGCACCGGCACGGCCGGCGGCAAGATCAAAGCTGCCGTTGTGCCAGACATCGCGATTGATTCGCCCCTTGCCGTCGCCGCCAATTGAATGGGAAATGTTGAGTGGCTGCGAGAACGTGGTGCCGTTGTCATCCGAGCGGGCGAATAAGATATCACCTCCGTGCGAGCCGCCGGAAAAGATGATTTCCTGCCAGACGATATAGATTCTCTCCGGGGTGTCCGGCGCGCGTGCCACGCGTGGCAGCCATGAGAAGGTCGAGGGACTGCGCGATACGTTGAGTGGATAGGCAAGCTGCTTCGTGCCGTCGAACGAAACGCGTTGAAAGAACACATCCTTGCTCGCCTGTTCGACCCAAGCCAAGGCCACGTTACCGCGCTCGTCGATCATTACTGCCGGGTCGTCCACGTAGTCGTACCGCGAGTTGTTCTGCTGCCACGAACCCTTTTCACCATTGCCTTCGGCAATCTCTACACTGCCATACCAGACAAGCGGCAAGGTGGTGGCAACGGCAACCGATACGTACAGCAATATTGCAACGAGCCAGCGAAGTGGGCGTAGACGATCCATATCGATTTAGACTGCGTCTTTTGCCGATGTTCGCGTCGATAAGGAGTCCGGTCAATTATTCCAGGATCAAATATTTTTGCAGCGCAAGTTTTCGTTTTTATTACAGCAAGGCAAAGATGGCATTCTTGCGACGTGGCTTTCCCTGAAATAATTGTCCTTGCCCCCTTCTCTTAAGGGTCGCGTGTTGCTTATAATTACGGCCTTTCGGGTCGTTAGCTCAGCTGGTAGAGCAGCGGACTTTTAATCCGTTGGTCGCAGGTTCGAATCCCGCACGGCCTACCACGAATAAAATACTAATTGAAAGGGTTACGAGAATCGTAACCCTTTTTCTTTTTTCAATAGCATTGTTTGTGTAATCCCTGAACTATTTATTGCTCAGAAATAACTATGGATGTAATTTAGTTAACAAGTCGGTTCGAAATAGCCAAAGCCGATTAGCTCGGCCTGCTCGGCGCAATGGTCCCCATCCCCGCTGATCAGATCGCGTCATACGCCGTGCGGAAGAGCGGGCAACTCCCCGCGCCGTCCCGCCTCATCGATGACCATATAGCGGGCAAGATACTTGGTTGCTTAAGCTGCCCTGGTTCTTAATGAAACATTCGCGCTATTAAAGGTATTAGGCCCTAGCAAGAGCGGCGTGCCGCTGACTCCCGCATGTACCAGTCGCCGCGCCACGCCATTGATATTTCCTTCCAGTGCGCGAAAAGTCTCCATTGGTGTAGCGGTGGCGGAATCGGAAAGTTTGACAAGCGCTTCGTTCGAGATAAAACATTCTCGCGTAACGCAGTCAACCCTTACTTTGAAGCCTATGCCAGCGCTGGTCGTTGTCACTTCGGTCGAGGGATTGATCACTGGGGTTTCCTTGATTGGTGAGATGGTTTGATCTAATGATCAGTGTGGATATTGACGGAACAGCAAGGCATCAGCTGGCCGTTGGGTATGCCAAGTGTAATGCGTCCCCGGATAGTACCCTGTTATCGATCAAGCGGCGCGGCGCATGTAAAACAGGTTGAGAGACGACAGGCATTACTCCGGAATTGACAACCTGGGCCAATGATCCGTAATGCATCGCCGTCGGTGATAACGGTCATAACCATTCGAAACCATTCGGCCGAATCATGACCGCGGTACGGCGCAAAGCAGCGCGGGGGTTCGGCCGCGTAAACAGCGTCCAGCGATATTCATGAAAGTGATTTTGTAAATTCACGAGATTCTATATCTTAATATTGCATGCATTCATATAATTCGCTAAACGCGAGACCAAGAAGTATGCCCTGGCATACCGCTTCGGGCCCAAAGGCTGCATTCAGCTTGTGCTCCTTTTCACACCATAGGATAAAAGCCCATGTCGGAGATCACCACAAAACCCCTTAACATTCAGTGGCCCACCGCGGATGCTTCACGCATCCCGTTCGGCGTGTTCACTGACCCGGACCTTTACGACCTCGAGCAAAAGACCCTGTTCCGCGGCCCGAACTGGAGCTTTGTCGCGATGGAAATCGAGATTCCAAAGGCGGGGGATTACAAGACCACTTTTGTAGGAGACACGCCGGTGATCGTGGTGCGTGATCAGGACGGCAAAATCAATTGCTTCGTGAATCGCTGCGCCCATCGTGGCGCCACGCTGGCGTATGACCAGTGCGGCAACAAGCAAGATTTCACCTGCGTATATCACAACTGGCGATATGACCTTGGCGGCAATCTGAAGAGCGTCGCCTTCCAGCACGGCGTACGCAACGTGGGCGGCATGCCAAAGGATTTCGACATGTGCCAGCACAACCTGACCAAGGCGCGCGTCGAAGTCTACTACGGCCTGGCGTTCGCAACCTTCTCGGACGAGACGCCGCCGCTGGAAACCTATCTCGGCGAACGGATGGCCAAGCACATCGCGCGGGTTTTTAATCGTCCGGTGAAGCTTCTTGGCTCCTATTCGCAGGTATTGCACAGCAACTGGAAGCTGTACATGGAAAACGTGAAGGACTCGTACCATGCCAGCCTTTTGCATACTTTTTTCACGACCTTCAAGCTGAATCGCCTGTCGATGGAAGGCGGCGTCGTAGTCGACGGCGGCGGCGGACACCATATCAGCTGGTCCAAGCGCGGCACCGACTCGGCCGCCGGCACCGCGTATGAAAAGGCAGGTGAATTGCGGTCCCTGGTTGACGATTTCACCCTGGCTGATCCGACCCTTATCAAGTCCTGGCTGGAATATGACGACGGCATCACGCATGCTATCCAGTCAATTTTCCCGACTTTCGTCCTGCAGCAGATTCAAAACTCGCTGGCGATCCGTTTGCTGGTGCCGCGTTCGGTCGATAAGTCGGAGCTGTTTTGGATCAATTTCGGTTATGAGGACGACACGCCCGAGCAGTATGACATGCGTCTGCGTCAGAGCAACCTGATCGGCCCGGCCGGCCTGGTCTCGCTCGAAGACGGCATGATCGGCAACTTCATTCAGCGCGGCATTCAGCGTGAAACCGATGACAGTGCAGTGCTTGAGATGGGCGGCCGCGCGGTGGAGGACCAGCAGTCACGCGTCAGTGAAGCGGCGGTTCGCGGCTTCTGGCAAGCGTATCGCGCGCGCATGGGCATCTGACCGGCATCCAGGGAAAATCATGAAAAATAACACCATCACCCCAGAAGTTCTGCAACGCGTCGAGCAGCTGCAAATGAATTACGCGAATTGTATTGACGAAGAGCGGTATCAGGAATGGCCGGAACTGTTTACCGAAAAATGTCTGTACAAAATCATTTCGCGCGATAGCGTTCGCAAAAATATGCCCTTCGGCCTTATGTTTTGTGATAACCGCCGCATGCTGCGCGACCGTATCGCGTCAATGCACAGCGCAAACATCTTTGAGCCGCATACCTATCGCCACATTTTAAGCCGTACCGCGCTGTCCAGCGACAGCGACGGCAGTTTGATCGGGCGCACCAGTTACATGGTGGTTCGCATCATGCATGACGGCGCGCATGAGTTATTCAGCACTGGCTCTTACATGGACCGCATCGTCGAAGAGGATGGCAAGCTGCTGTTCACGGAAAGGCTCGTGGTCACCGATTCCAGCCGCATCGATGTATTGCTTGTTATCCCCTTGTGAAAGGCTGAACCCATGGCTTGGCACCAGGTAGCAAACGCGAATGAGGTTCCGGAGGAAGAGGCGACCCCGGTAACGGTGGGGAAGACAATGATCGCTTTGGTCAGGATCGGCGAGCAAATATACGGGATGAGCGATGTCTGTACTCATCAGTTTGCGTTGATGTCGGATGGATACGTGGATGGCGATTGCATTGAATGTCCGCTGCATCAGGCGCGCTTCCACATTCCGACCGGCGAGCACAGGGGTGGCCAGCCATGCGCAAACCTGCAGACCTTTCCTGTAAAAATTGAAGATGATCTGGTGTACGTCGACAGCGACTGAAAGTTGACGCTGCGGCCTCCGCAACGGCGTCCCCACGAAGCGGGGATGCCGCCGATTTTTTCAATTATCGTCCGCCAGCCGACAAGCGCAGCTGCGGGTAAGGAACAATGAGCAATGACTAATTCAACCAGCCGCAGCGGCGCCCAAATCCTTGTCGAGCAGTTAAAGCTGCATAGTGTGGACCATGTATTCTGTGTGCCTGGCGAAAGTTATCTTGCGGTCCTGGATGCGCTCCACGATGCCGATGCAATCAAGGTGATCACCTGCCGTCATGAAGGCGGCGCCGCGATGATGGCCGATGCATACGGCAAACTCCGCGGCGCTCCCGGCATCTGCATGGTAACGCGAGGACCGGGCGCCACCAACGCCAGCGCCGGGTTGCACGTCGCGATGCAGGATGCGACGCCAATGATCCTGTTTATCGGACAAGTGGCGCGCGGCATGATGGAACGGGAGGCTTTCCAGGAAATCGACTACCGGCGCGCATTTGGCCAGCTTGCGAAATGGGTCGCCGAGATCGACGATCCGAAGCGCATTCCCGAATTGATCAGCCGGGCATTCCATGTCGCGACCAGTGGGCGGCCCGGTCCGGTGGTATTGGCGCTTCCGGAAGACATGCTGACTGAAATGGCTGAAGTAGCCGACGCCAGGCCTTACCGGCGCATCGAGGTCGAGCCGGGCGCCAACGCGCTCGCTG
>JAQGMO010000143.1 GCA_028292315.1 Herminiimonas sp.
TGGCGCGCAACCTGCAAGCCCTGCGCCGGGCCGACCGCCAGCCGCGCCGACCCCGGATCGAGTCCTGGCGAAGCAGCAGGCCGTGCCGCCGGCCGATCCTGCCCCGGTTGCGGCCGGCGCCGTCGCCGAAGCACCGGTCTTCACACTCGACCCGCCAGCCGCGGAACCAGTCAGTCCAAAGGCCGCGCCGAAAGCGGCTCGCAGGGCCGGTGAGCCGAAACCGTCGAAGGATGCGGCCGAGTCCGGGCCACGCGAGGCAAAAAAAACGGGGCCTGCGCCGGCTGCGCCTGAACAACGGGTTGCGGCGTTGCGCGAGCTGCCGGAAAACATACAAAGGGAAATCCCGGCGCTGACGATCAACGGCTATATCTATGCCAGCAATCCGGCCGACCGCTCGGTATTGATCAACAACCGCCTGTTGCGCGAAGGCGAGCAGGTGGCGCCCGGCCTGACACTGGAGCGCATGCAGCCGCGCGAGGCAATCATGAATTATCGCGGCTATCGCTACCGGCTGTCGTATTAAGAAAAGGAGCGCGCAGGCACGCCGCAGTGTCACCCATCGCCTGCCGTAAAGACGGGCTGTATGCCGCCGTGCGTATGTCCATGTAATTCTGGCAGGCGCCCAGGGAGATTTTCCTGGCGCAGCGGTGTGCCGCATTGGTCGGCGGCTGTTAGAATTTATGCCTGCATCGGGCACATCGTTCAATTGAAACTCCAGGCCGCCAATGACCAAACATCCGCTCGCCAAGCCCGCGTTACGGATTGCTAAAAACGAAGCGCACATCAGCCTTGCTGCGCCATCGGATGCCCATCTGTCCGCGGTGGCCGATCCGCGCCGGGTCTGGATCGTCGCGGACGCGTTTCACCCGTGGGTGGCCGGCCTGCGTGAGCAGCTTCGCTTCTTCGGGTTCCATGTGCAGCGCGCCGGTTGGGACGAGGTCGCGCCGGAAGGCCCGTCGCCGCTGGCGATCCTGTTTATCCCGCCGAGCGGCTATGGCGCCGGAGAGCTGATTGCCCTGCGGCGTATCCATGCGCTCCATCCGGCCAGTCGCGTTGTCTGCCTGGCGGTCCCGGAACTGATGGACCCGATGCTTGCCCTGCTGCGCGCCGGCGCCGACATCACGGTTCCGGTCGACCAGAAAACCAGCACGGTCCTGGCGCATGTGCTCAACCTCGCGGAGTCGCACGCGCAGGAACCGTATCGTGTGCTGGTGGTCGAGGATTCGCCTACCGCCATCGCGATCATCACCCGGGCGCTCTCGCGCCACGGGATCGATAGTCATCCGGTCGGCAATCCGGAACAGCTGCTCAGGGAAGTCGTCCGATACCGTCCCGACCTGGTGCTAATGGATGTCAACATGCCGCACTGCAGCGGCATCGAGGCGACACGCATTCTGCGCCAGATTCCGGCATGCCAGTCGCTGCCGGTGGTATACCTGTCAGGCGAAACCGACCCTGGCGTGCAGGGCGCGGCATTACGGCTGGGCGGCGACCAGTTCATCAACAAGCCGTTCAATCCGGTTTTGCTGGCGACCGTGGTGAAAACAAAAATTCAGCGTAACCGCGAGTAGCAGCGTCCCGCCATGCAGGATGGATTGACCGGTCTGCTTAATCATAGCGCTGCCAGGATGCGATTCGACCAGACGGTCAGGGCCTATGACCGGGCACGCGATAAACTCTGCGCAGTGCTGCTCGACATCGATCAGATGACCGCAATCAATGCGGCGCACGGGCACCTGGTGGGCGACCAGGTGATCCGCAATCTCGGATGGCTGCTGAAAGGACGGCTGCGCACTTCGGATATCATCGGCCGCTACGGCGGAGGAGCGTTTTTAATTGGCTTGCGCGGCATCGGCATGCCTGAAGCCTATCCAGTCCTGGACCGGATTCGGCATGATTTCACCAGCTTGCCGCACACCTATGCCGGCTCGGCATTGAACGGAACGTTTGCGCCCGGTACAAGTGGAACGCTCAATGCGTCCTTCAGTGCGGGCATTGCCGCCTTTCCGGATTTTCATGGCGCGCAGGAATTGGTCGACGCCGCACAAAAAGCGCTTGCCCAAGCCAAGGCGCGCGGACGTAACCGGATTGAACAGGCCGGCTGAATCGGGCAGCCCTCGGACAGTCCTCCTATCGCCGTGGCTGAGTAGCCGGGTACCGCCATCGCGTTAATTTTCTTTCGCAAGTAAAACTGTAAACACGATCTGGATCGGATTGGTATGTGCGCTGTCGAACAGACAGCGATCGCCGGGGCGCGCATTCTTTTGCTGGCAGCGAAAGCGTATGGCGAAGCAAGCCATTTTGATCAACCACGCTAAAGGATTTACTATGCAATCTTCCAATTCCAACGGGGCGGATTCCGCCGACGACATTCGTAGCAGGGCCGGCAACGAGTTTTCGAACTTGAAAGCCGACCTGAATGACTTGATTTCACGTATTCCCAGTTTGTCGGACATTGATTTGCAATCAGCCAAGGAAAAACTGCTGGACAAATATGAATCGTCGAGAGTCAGTGCCCGTGCCTATGCAGCCGATGCTCGTGAGAAACTGAACCATGGTGTAGAGGTTGGCGGCGAATATGTGAAGGAACGGCCGCTGCAATCAATCGCGCTTGCCGCCGGTGTCGGCCTGTTGCTTGGCGCTTTGATTTCGCGTCGCTGAAAATAGTTGTTCTTTCAAGATATGCCGGTGCGTTTGCTGCCGGATGCGCTGCTGTGGCAGCATGCGCCGGCTGGTGTATTTCCATAGCATCGATGGCAGCGCGCGTATTACTTCGGCGACTGCCGACATGTCGCGCATTCTTGCCCTGAACATGCGGCCACGCGGGCTGGTATCATTTGCCAGCCCGATCCAGGCTGCCGGCCGCAAGACCGGATGGGCTTCCTGGAAGCGCCCTTCGGTCAGCCGGCGCGGGCGCTGCGAGCGTCGGTCATGCGGGCACGGCGCCGCTTCAATGGCTTCAATGCTTTCCGCCACAAAATTCAAGCCGCAGCACACCGATGCCCCCAGCGATGCCCAAAAACGTGGGTTCGATTCAATCAGGTAAATCTTTCCCGTGCGTTCTTCCATCCGTGCATCAATGTTCATCACGCCGTGATAACTTGCGGCGCGCGCCAATTGCAGGCCTAATTTTTCCAGGACGCGGTGCGTCATGAAGCGTACCTCGGTTCCACTCCTTCTCTGGATCGCCAGCGCGGAAACATCGCCATGGAGTGCGAGAAAGCTGAAACAAAGGTCGGTGCCGCGCACATAGCGCTGGACGATAAGGCTTTGAAAGCGATAAGCATCGTTCTCGGCGATATGTCTTTTGAAATAGTATTCGCTATGGACGATGTGTACGCCTTCCGAGCCGGCGCGATCGGATGGCTTGACAACGAATGGCAGGCCCAGGGCATGAACGACAGCTGCAAAGTCCAGGTCCGCCTTTGCACCGATAAACAGCGTATCCGGAACTCTCAATCGATTGCTGGTGCAAAATTCATGAAAACGCCACTTGTTTTCGAACAGTTCGAGCGTAGATGCATCCGGGATCGGAATGATTGCGGGCCGTAAGCAGGGGCGCACGCGATTGATGATCCGGATGCCTTCGCAGTCGGCAGGAATCACGACCGTTTGCGGGCAATGGTCCGCAATGCGGTTCAGAGTCGCGATGAAACCAAAATCGTCGTCTGGATCGAAACTGCTGAGCACATGCCTGCCGCAAAGCGATGACCAGCGAAGGATGCGCGTATTTTTCCCGCCGATGACAATGATGTGGGCCGTATCTGAACAATTCGCAAAATCGTGAATACCCAGCAGAACCTGGCGCAGCAAATTTCTGCAAGTGCCCACGACAATATAATTTCTCATCACCGGTGCGCTGCTGGCGGGCCGCTAACTGTTTACGGCAGCAGCACTGAAAGCTCTTGTGCCCCTTTCAGCAATACAGGCAGGAAGTCTTCTTCCAGTTGTCGGGTGGAGACGCGTGTCGCCTGGGCGCCAACGTTCAGCGCCGCATGCACCACGCCGGATGCGCCACGCACCGGCACCGCGATCGAACGCAGCCCGACTTCCAGTTCCTCCTCCACGATTGCGTAACCGGCCAGGCGAATTTCGGCCAGGATTTCTTTCAGTCGCCGCGCCGACACCACCGTGCGCTCCGTATAGGCGCGCAGCTTCACATTCTCTAGATAGGTGTCGAGCGCATCGTCCGGCATGTTCGCAAGCATTACCCGTCCGAGCGAGGTGCAGTAGGCAGGCAACCTGCTGCCCGTATTCAGGGCTACCGACATGATGCGCGAGGTGGCGGAACGTGCCACGTACAGCACTTCGTTATCGTCGATTACCGCAAGCGAACAGGACTCGTTGAGTGTCCGGCTGATACTGTTCAGGCAAGGCTGGGCGGAAACCGTCAGCGGCGTTGACGACAGATAGGAATAGCCGAGCGAAAGAATTTTTGGCTTCAGGAAAAAATTATTTGCCTCGGAATCGGCATAGCCCAACTGCTTCAGAGTGTACAAGCAGCGCCGGACGGCTGCGCGCGGTATCCCGGTCTTGTGGCTGATCTGGGCTATCGTCAGACTGCGCCGTTGGTCGCTGAAAGCGCGTACCACTGCCAGGCCGCGCGCAAGCGAGGTCATGAAACTCGGATCCGTCAATGCCTCGATTTCCTGGGCGATGGTCAATGGTTTTGGCGCAGGAGCAATTGCAGGGTCTTCCTGGGCGGTCGATTGTTCTGGTGCAAGCATGATAGCTATCCTTGGAATGTGAGGTTGAATCCGTGACGTTTGCCGCGGGCGTTGCTTGAACTTCTCACGACAAAGTGTGCGACGACCGCACGCTTTTCCGCCCGCATCCTTGACGCTCTGTTTGCATTATGAAAAACTTTCCAACTCGTTCTATAAACAGACATTAGTTCGTTAATCGAACAATGTCAATATGACAACAAACCGATTTTACCGTATTTGACTTTAACCGGCGAGCACTATCCATGGCCGCTTGCCGTCCTGTTGCGTAACTGAGTCGTTGCCTGCAGTAAGTGACTTTTTAACGACACTTTAACGGACTAACGGTACAGTAATCGCCCAACGAAGGCATAAAAAATGAGATTCACATGATCGACAAAATTGTCCCCACGCTTGAACAGGCGATTTCGGATGTGCACGATGGCGCGACCGTGATGATCGGCGGCTTCGGCAATGCCGGCATGCCGTCCGCATTGATCAATGCATTGATCGCACAAGGCGCGCGAGACCTGACCATCGTCAATAACAATGCGGGCAACGGCGACACCGGACTGGCTGCGTTGCTGAAGGCGAAGCGGGTGCGCAAGATCATTTGTTCCTTTCCGCGTCAGGTTGATTCGCATGTATTCGATGCGTTGTAT
>JAQGMO010000152.1 GCA_028292315.1 Herminiimonas sp.
ACAGGAACTCGGCATCAAGTCGACCCATACCATCGGCCGCCACAACATCGCCGACTCGGACGAGTACAAGAACCGGATCGAGGCGATCAATTTTTCACTGGCGCACGACGATGGCCAATCGCACAAGAACCTTGAAATGGCGGATGTAATCCTGGTCGGCGTTTCCCGCTCGGGAAAAACCCCGACCAGCCTGTATCTGGCCATGCAGTACGGCGTCAAGGCGGCCAACTATCCGCTGATTCCCGAAGACTTCGAACGCGGCAAGCTGCCGAGCGGGCTGGTGACGCACAAGAGCAAGATCTTCGGGCTGTCAATCAGTCCGGACCGCCTGTCAGAGGTACGCAACGAGCGCAGGCCCGGCAGCAAATACGCCGCGCTGGAAAACTGCCGCTATGAAGTCAACGAGGCGGAAAAGATGATGCGCCGCGAAGGAATACGCTGGATGTCTTCGACCGTGAAATCGATCGAGGAAATCGCGACCGTGATTCTGCAGGAAATCAAGTCGGACCGGCGCGTCTATTAGCGCTCCGTCACGGATCGCTATTTAAAACTTACATAATCCTTACAAATTTATTATAAATAAAATAGATTTGGAGGTTGCCATGGAGTTTGTCATTCTGGAAATTATCCTTTGGGCGGGATTGATATTTTTCTTTTGGACGCTCAGGGATGGTTTGAGCCGTGTTGAAAACGAACTGGAAGAGTCTGCACGGCTGCGGTCGCAGCAGTTTGCCATGACCGGAACGAGCGCGTGCTACGCGCATCCCGATCGCCTGATCGACTTGATCGGGACCTATAAGGATGCCCCTATTTATCGTCTCGCAATAATTCAGGGAAAGAACTACCAGTTCGACTATGTTTTGCCCGGCGAAAAGCCTGTCGTTCTGAAAGACGGCCAGCGCTGCCTGGCACCCGGACTGGTCTACGCCGAATGCCGCGACGGTATCGGCTGAGCTGAGCCAGGTTTTTCATCGCACTGTCGATTTGACCGGCGGTGCCCGGTTATCATCTTCTCGGATAATGGCAAATCTTACTTTGCTGACTCCACTCTTACCGCGCAGGTTAATCGGGTCGCGACAGTTCCGGGCGGCACGGTTCCTGAGCCCTTGACGCTGGCTCTATCAGGAATTGGTCTTGCCGGTATTCGCGCGTCTCTACGCAAGCCGTTAAAAGAGCGAGATATCTGCAAACCACTCTAGATCCTTGCATGCCGGGGCTTTTGCTCACTACGCTGCCGCACCTGCTCGAAAAAACAGACGGCCGCGCACGCCGCGACATTCAGCGACTCGATTGCGCCCAGATGCGGAATCGCGATTCGCTGTGTCGCGAGACTAAGCAAATCGTCTGCAACCCCCTGCCCTTCATGGCCGAATAGCCACGCGACCGGCTGCACGAGATCCGTGCCGTACAAGCTCGCGTCCGCATGCGAACTGGTCGCCAGCACCGGCACGGCGGCGGCGCGAATCAGGCCGGCAAGATCGGCATTCTCAAAAATCGTGAGGACGAAATGCGCACCCATGCCGGCGCGCAGAACCTTCGGCGACCAGGCAAAGGCAGTGCCCGGGCTGCAGTACACCTGGCTTATCCCGGCCGCCGCCGCGCTGCGCAGGATCGATCCCAGGTTGCCCGGGTCCTGCAGATTGTCCAGCAAAACGGCCGATTGGGTCAGCGCCGGCGCGCTTTCCGGCTGCGGCGTATCAATCGCAAACAGCAGGTCCACGCCGTGCTCGACCTGGCTCAGCGCATGAAAAAGCGGATCCGGCAATACGATGCATTGCGTGTGGTTGACGACGCAGCGGGCCACAATCGCCGCGACCTCCGGATGCGCCTGTGCGCTCTCGCCGACCACGCAAAGACGCGGCGCGCCGACGTGTTCGAGGTAGGCTTCGCACAGGTGCACGCCGTCGAGCAAGGTCCGGCCGGCTTTGCGGCGCGCCTGCGAGCTGGTGGCGAGCTGCCTGAGCTCCTTGTAAAGCGGATTGTCGCGCGAGGAAATTGCCTTGATTGTCATGATTCCATGCCGGCGCCGGCCAGATCACCGGCCATGCCGGGAATGACAATGCCGAGCAACTCGCGGACCGGCGCATAAGACTTGCGATGCACCGGCGATACGCCGTGCTGGCGCAGGCGTTCAAGGTGCAAGGCGGTGGGATATCCCTTGTGCTGGTCGAACGCATAATGCGGATATTGCTGGTGCAGGCGGACCAGTTCCGCATCGCGCGCGGTCTTGGCCAGGATCGACGCGGCCGAGATGGACGGCACCTTGTCGTCGCCCTGGACGATTGCTTCGGAACGGACGCTGCACACCGGGCAACGATTTCCATCGATCAGCGCCAGCGTAGGCTGTGTTGCCAAGCCCTCGATCGCACGGCGCATCGCCAGCATGCTTGCCTGCAAAATATTCAGCGTATCGATTTCCGACTCGGAACACCAGGCGATCGACCACGACAGCGCTGCTTCCTTGATTTCGCCGGCCAGATCTTCGCGCCGCGCCGCCGTCAGTTTCTTAGAATCGCGCAACCCTTTTATCGTGCGGCCCGGATCGAGGATGACCGCGGCCGCAAACACCGGTCCGGCCAGCGGGCCGCGGCCGGCTTCATCCACGCCGCAAATGATGTCGCTGACATAGTCGAACAGCGGCAAGCTTGTATTTTGCTTTTTCAAGGGTTGGCGCTCCGCGATTGCGAGATTAGATCCATGACTGCCTGGGCACTTTCATCAGCTGTATTACGAAGCAATGCATGATGCATTTCGGTGAAGCGTTCCCGCAATCGTACTCGCTGCGGCGCATCGGTCAACTGCTGCCAGAGCGCATCGGCAATCGCCTGCGGGCTTGCAGCGTCCTGCAACAGCTCCGGCACCAGGAATTCCTGCGCAAGAATATTCGGCAATCCGACCCAGGGCTGATATCCCATGTGGCGCATGATTTCATAGGATGCGCGCATCATCTTGTAGGCAATCACCATCGGCTTCTTGAACAGGGCGACTTCCAGGGTTGCCGTGCCGGACGCCACCAGCACCGAGTCGGCCGCCGCCATCACGGCATGGGACTGCCCTTCGATAATGTCGAGCGGCACATCCTGCAGGCCGGCCTGCGCCAGCAACTGGCTGAAACAAGCGCGCTGGCGCGGCCCGGCCATCGGAGCGATGAAGCGGATGGTCCGGTCGCGCCGCGACAGCAGCCGGGCAGCTTCGACAAAGGCAACGCTGTTGTACTTCAGTTCGGACAGGCGGCTGCCCGGCAAGATCGCCACTACCGGGGTATCGTCGCTCAAGCCCAGTCCGAGGCCGTGGCGCGCGGCGGCGGCGTCCGGCTGCATCGGGATCACTTCAGCCAGCGGATGGCCGACATAGGTCACCGGCACGCCTGCCTTGCGGTAAATTTCTTCCTCGAACGGAAAGATCACCAGCATGTGGCTGACCGATTTCATGATTCCCTTGATGCGGCCGCCGCGCCAGGCCCAGATCGAGGGGCTGATGAAGTGCATGGTCGGAATGCCGGCCCGCCGCAGTTGCAACTCCAGGCCGAGATTGAAATCGGGCGCATCGACGCCGATGAACACCGCCGGTTTTTCCGCTATCAGGCGATCGCGCAGCGCGGTTTGAATCCTCTTGATTTCACGGTAATGCGCGAGCACCTCGAACAGGCCCCGCACGGCAAGCTTTTCCATCGGCCAATCGCTGATGAAGCCATATCCGGCCATCCTGGAACCGCCGATGCCGTGCATGCGCGCGTCCGGAAGCCGCGGCCGCAGACCTGACAACAGGCGGCTTGCAAGCAGATCGCCCGAGGTTTCCCCGGCGACCATTGCAAGCGAAATATTATCGGACGATGCCACGTGTGGAGGTGTCGAGAAATCCGCGGATCAAACCGAGTTCGACGGCGGCATCCGGCTGCTTCCCTTCTTCAGCGGCGAGCACCGTCTTGGCCTCTTCCAGCGTAAGCCCGCATTTGTAAATCAGCTTGTAGGCATTGCGAATGGCGCCGATCTGGCCGGCCGTAAAACCGCGCCGCTTCAGCCCTTCGACATTGATGCCGCGCGCATTGGCCGGGTTGCCCGAGACCAGCACGAATGGCGGCACATCCTGCGTCAGGCTGGTAGTCATGCCGACGAACGCATGCGCTCCAACCTTGCAGAACTGATGAATTGCCGCAAAGCCACCCAGGATGACGTGGTCGCCGATATGGACATGGCCGGCCAGGGTCGCGTTGTTGGAAAAAACCGTATTGTTCCCGACCTGGCAGTCATGCGCCAGGTGTACATAGGCCAGGATCAGGTTATCGTTGCCGAGCCGGGTGACGCCGGCATCCTGCACGGTGCCGAGGTTGAAGCTGCAGAATTCACGCACCGTATTACGGTCGCCGATTTCCAGGCGGGTCGGCTCACCGCCATATTTCTTGTCTTGCGGCGGGCCGCCGATCGAGCAAAACTGGAAAAACGTATTGTCACGGCCGATGCTGGTGTGACCGTCGACCACGACATGCGGACCGATCCTGGTGCCGGCGCCGATACGCACATTCGGCCCTATGACCGAATACGGTCCGACTTCGACCGAGTCGTCCAGCGACGCCTTCGGATCGACAATGGCGGTCGGATGGATACGCGTCATTACAATACGGCGGCCTGGGTGGCGTCGGTCGAGCTGCGCATCGTGCACATCAGCTCTGCTTCGACGGCGGTCTGGCCGTCGACCAATCCCTTCGCCTTGAACTTGAAAATCCCGCGCGCCACGCGCAAGACTTCCACCTCCATACGGAACTGGTCCCCCGGCACGACCGGGCGCTTGAAGCGCGCCGCGTCGATGCCGACGAAATACACGATGGCACTGTGGTCGGGCTTCCTGCCTGCGCTGAGAAAAGCCAGCAGCGCAGCCGATTGCGCGAGCGCTTCAATCATCATAACGCCCGGCATGACCGGCTTATGCGGAAAGTGTCCATTGAAAAACTCTTCATTGATGGTCACATTTTTGATCGCGGTGATGGACTTCCCCGACTCCCAGTCGAGCACGCGATCCACCAGCAAAAGCGGATAGCGATGCGGCAGGTATTCCTTGATTTCATTAATGTCGAGGCTGTTCATTTTAAGTTCGTTCTCTAAGGGACTAGTTATTCTTGTCTTCGTTTTTGTTTTGTGCGAGCATTTTGACGGCTTTTTCCAGAACCCGGATTTTCTCACGCATTGCCGTCAAATTGCGGACCATGACGGCAGATTTCTCCCAATCCGCATGCTTGGTCACAGGGTAAAAGCCGGTGTACTGGCCCGGCTCGGCGATCGAATGCATCACCAGGCTGCCGGCGGAAACATGCACGCGGTCGGCAATGACGAGGTGGCCCGAGATCATGGCGGCGCCGCCGATCATGCAGTATTTTCCAATCCTTGCGCTGCCCGCCACGCCGACACAGGCCGCCATCGCCGTATGCGCGCCAATCTGGCAGTTATGCGCAATCTGGATCTGGTTGTCGAGCTTGACGCCGTCTTCGATGACGGTGTCGGCCAGCGCACCGCGGTCTATCGTGGTATTGGCCCCGATCTCGACATCGTCGCCGATCCGCACGCGGCCGGTTTGCGGGATCTTGATCCATGTCCCGCCGTCGTTGGCGAAGCCGAAGCCATCCGCGCCGATCACGACGCCGGGATGAACAATGCCGCGCCGCCCGATTTCACAGCGGGCCATGAAGCTTACCCGCGCAAAGAAATGCGTCGCATCGCCGATTCGCGCCTCGCGGCCGATATAACAGCCGCTCTCGATCACGCAGCCGTCGCCGACCACCGCGCCGGCCTCGATAGTGACATGCGGCCCGATGTGCGCGCTTGCCGAAACCCGCGCCGAAGGGTCCACCGCGGCGCTCGCATGAATGCCCGGCTGCGGCCGGATCTCCCGCTGCTCGACGAACCACGACGCCGCCCTGGCAAACCAGGCGTACGGATTGGCCGTAATGATGCGGGCGCCGGCATAGCTGTCGCCGACCAGGACACTATCGGCTTGCGTAAGGACCACGGCAGCCGCTTGCGTCTGCGCAACCTGTGCGCGCAGTCTGGAATTGGAAAGAAATGTGATTTGCGTTGCGCCGGCCGCATCCAGCGGCGCGATCCCGGCAATGTCAAGCGCCGGATCACCAATTAATTGTCCGCCCAGGCGTTCGACCAAGTCTCCCAGTCGCGTACTCATCATCGCCTTTTCGATATTGCTGTGCTGTGACGTCAGGATCGCCTTACGCGGCGCCCTGGATTACCTGTTCAGTGCTTTCAGCACCTTGTCCGTGATATCGATCCGCGGGCTGATATAGACCGCTTCCTGAAACACGATGTCATACTTTTCTGCTTCCGCGATCTGTTTGATCACCTTGTTGGTGCGCTCGAGCACGGTAGCCAATTCTTCATTGCGGCGCTGATTCAGATCCTCGCGAAATTCACGCTGCTTGCGCTGAAATTCCTTGTCGAGGTCGCCCAGTTCGCGCTGGCGCCGCATACGATCGGACTCGGACAACACCGGCGCATCCTTGTCGAGTTTGTCCGACATCGTTTTCAGGCGCGCGGCGAGTTCCTGCAAGTCTTTCTCGCGCTTGGAAAATTCCTGCTCGATCTTGCTGGTCGCGACCTTGGCCGGCGCCGCTTCGCGAAAAATCCGCTCGGTGCTGACAAATCCGATCTTGATTTCCTGCGCCTGGGCGCCGGGAAGCAGGAACAAAGATGCCGCCATCAAGGCCGCGCACTTGGACAACATCGATAAATGGGTTGGCGACTTCAAGGTTATTCTCCAAATCAAACTGCTATTATGCCATTCGGTTAAAAACCGGTGCCGAGTTGAAACTGGAATGCCTGCGGCTTATCGTTCGGTTTTGCATTCAAGGCTTTGCCGAAACTCAATTTCAACGGCCCGATAGGCGATACCCAACTGATACCGACACCGGCCGAGTATCGCAGATTCGAGGTGTTTATTTTCTCGCCCTGTTCGAGATTGAAAACGTTTCCGCCATCCACAAACGTAAACCAGCGCAAGCTGCGGTCCGAACCGGTTCCCGGAAAGGGAAACTGCAGTTCGGCGTTCAGGATCAGGCGCGCCTGGCCGCCGACCGCATCCTGGTTGGACAGCGGCGATACCGCCAGCGACGAACCTTCATAGCCGCGTACCGATCCGATGCCGCCCGCGTAAAAATTCTTGAACACCGGATACGGCTTGTTGCCCAGACCCCGGCCATAATCAAACTCGCCGTTCAGGGCCAGCGTGGAACTGGAAAACAGCGGCTTGAAGTACTGGTGCTGATAAATCGCGCGGTAGTAGCGCAGGCTGCCGGTCACGGCCACTTCCAGGTTGGCGCGCTGATAGCGGCCCGTGGTCGGCACCAGCGCACTGTCCCTGCTGTCGCGCTGCCATGCAGCGGTCAGCGGGAACGAGGTCGTTTGCGCTGAACTGCCGTTGCCGAAATCGCTCACGTACTTGAGGTAAACCGGCGGGCTGTTGGGGAATGTCTGCACCTTGGTCTGCTCGACGCCGACGCCGAAGAAGACCGTATCGAGCTCACTGAACGGCACGCCAAACCGGATGTTGGCGCCTTTGGTTTCCACCTTGTAGTCGCCGACGTTGACTTCCGGTGGGCGCGTGGTGCGCAGGAATACCTCAAAGCTGCGGCTGATGCCGTCGTCGGTGAAATAAGGATTGGTTTGCGAAAGGGCGATGGTCCGGTTGCGGCTGCTGGTATTGACGTCGACCCCGAGGGTATTGCCGCTACCAAAAGCATTCGCCTGTTGAATCGAGCCGGTCAGGGTGAGCTTTTCACTGCTCGAATAACCGGCGCCGATAGCGATGTTACCGGTCGGCTTCTCTGCGATCGTCACGTTGACGTCGACCTGGTCGGTCGAGCCCGGCACTTCGGGCGTGTCAATATTGACTTCGCTGAAATAGCCGAGACGGTCTACCCGGTCACGCGACAATTTGATCTTTTCGCCGTCATACCAGGAGCTTTCGAATTGCCGGAATTCGCGCCGGATCACTTCATCGCGGGTACGTGTGTTGCCCGCGACGTTAATGCGACGCACGTAGACCCGCTTGCCCGGATCGATCAGTATATTGAAAGCGACTTCCTTCTTTTCACGATCGATCTGCGGGTTGGCATTGACGTTGGCGAATGCATAGCCGAAGGTGCCCATCCGGTCGGAAATCTTTTTGACGCTCTCGGCCAGCTTTTCCCCGGAATACACATCGCCCGGCTTCAGCGCCACCAGCCGCTTCAATTCCTCTTCACGGCCGAACATCTCGCCTTCCAGCGCGACGTTCGAGACGGTGAACTTGTCCCCTTCCGTGATATTGATCGTGACGTAAATATCCTTGCGATCGGGCGTGATCGACACCTGGGTCGACTCCACCTGCATCTCGAGGTAACCGCGGTTCAGGTAAAACGACTTCAGCGTTTCGAGATCGCCCGAGAGCTTTTGCTTGGAATACTGATCAGCCTTGGTGTACCAGGTGAACCAGCCCGGCGTGGTCAGCTTCAGCAAATCACGCAACTGCTTTTCGGTGAACGCCTTGTTGCCGACAATGTTGATTTGCCTGATGCGCGAGATATCGCCCTCGTCCACCGCGAAACTCACATTGACGCGGTTGCGCTCGATCGGCGTGACCGCGGTCGTGATCTGTACGCCGTACAGGCCGCGCGACAGGTACTGGCGCTTGAGTTCCTGCTCGGCGCGGTCCACCAGCGCCTTGTCGAAGATGCGCGATTCGCCGAGCCCGATTTCCTTCAGCGCCTTGGTCAGCTGGTCCTTCTCGAATTCCTTGGTCCCGGAAAATTCAACCGCCGCAATCGCCGGCCTTTCTTCAACCGTCACGACCAGCACGTCGCCTTCCGCTTCGATCCGCACGTCCTTGAAGAAACCGGTGGCATACAGTGCCTTGATCGCTTCCGCGCCTTTTTCATCGGTGAAGGTTTCTCCGACCTTGACCGGCAAATAACTGAACACGGTGCCGGCCTCGGTGCGCTGAATGCCTTCCACACGAATATCCTTCACCGTGAAAGGTTCAACGGCGAGGGCAACTCCTGAACAGAGCGTGAATGCGGCAATGGCGATGAGACGGCGAGAAAAAAACGGCAAAGCAAAACACCCGGATTGTAATTTCATTGGCTATTGTTAGTTATGTTCCACGAGACAGTTAACCGTTTACCGCTATACGGAACGGACTGCTCAACTCAAGATATGAGCCGGACAATGTCATTGAACACTGCGACCACCATCAATGTCATCAAGATACCGATGCCCGCACGCTGCGCGATCTCGCCGAAGCGCTCGGAAACCGGGCGGCCGGTCAAAACTTCCAGCGAATAATACAGCAAAAGCCCCCCGTCTAAAACCGGAATGGGTAGCAAATTCATCACGCCGAGGCTGATGCTGATGAAGGCAATGAAGCTGAGATAACTGACCATCCCGATGCGCGCGGTCTGGCCGGCATAATCCGCAATCGTGATCGGTCCCGTAATATTCTTGAGCGAGACTTCCCCGATTATCATTTTGCCAAGCATCTTGAGGGTCAGCACGCTGGTGTCCCAGGTTTTTTCCGCGCCTTTTGCGATCGCCTTCAAAGGCGGCGAACTCGAGGTGGTCATCTCGGGCGCGAGCGGGACTTCCGCCTGTATCCTGCCGACCGTCCGGCCATTGGCGGCATGTCCTTGCGGCACGACCGTTATCTCGAAATCGCGGTCGCCGCGCACGCCGCCGATCCTGATCGGCTTGCCCGGCGACGCCCGGACCAGTTCGACGAATGCCAGACCATCCGCCACCGCTGTCCCGTTCACCGTCAGAATCCGGTCGCCGCTGCGCAAACCGGCCAGGTCGGCCGGCCCGCCGGGCAGGATTTTGCCGAGCGCCGCCTTTGGCCGGGCCAGGTCGAAACCGAGCTTGCCGAGGAAATCGCCTTCCAGGTCTTCCGCCTCGAGGCCGGACAGCGGCACCGTGACGGTATCGAGAATCGTGCCGCCGGATGGCCCGGGATTGTCGCGCTGTATATCGATCCGGGCGGCGGTTTTCTCGACGGCCAGCTGCAACAGTTTCCAGCGCAGGTCGGACCAGATCTCGATCGCTTCGCCGTTGACCGCGGTAATCCGTTCGCCACCGCGCAAGCCGGCCTGATAGGCGACCGTCTGCTCCGGAACCGCGCGCAGTTTCGCCACCGGTTCCGGGATGCCATAGCTGTACAGCCCGGCGAAAATCAGGATGGCGAGGAGAAAATTGGCGATCGGTCCGGCTGCCACGATGGCGATGCGGCGCCACACGGTCTGGCTGGTGAATTCGCGCTTGCGATCCTCCGGAGACAACTGGCCGAGATCCTGTTCCCGCGCATCGAGCATCTTTACGTAACCGCCGAACGGCAGCGCTGAAAGTGCCCATTCGGTCTGGTCCGGACCGATACGGCGGGAATAGACGACCTTGCCCATGCCGACTGAAAAACGCAGCACTTTCACGCCGCACCAGCGCGCCACCAGGTAATGGCCGAGTTCATGCACCACGACCAGGATGCCGAGCACGACGACGAAGGCCAGGATTGTTTGTAGCAGGATCATAGCCGGCGCATCATCTCTGGATGAAGGAAAGCGCAAGCGAACGCGCGCGTCGGTCCTGTTCCAGCAGGGCGTCGATATCGCTGACCGGTTCGGCCGGCAACGCGTCCATCACGCGGGCAATCAATTGATCGATCATGCGGAATCCGATTTCACCGTTTAAAAATGCCTCTACAGCAACTTCGTTAGCAGCATTCAACAGCGCAGCGGCACAGCCGCCGGCTTCCAGTGCATCATACGCCAGTTTCAGACAGGGAAAGCGAATGAAATCGGGGCGCTCGAAGCGCAGCATGGCGATCTCGGCCAGGTCAACCGGCGCCACACCGGAGGCGATCCGGTCCGGATAGGCTAACGCATGGGCGATCGGCGTACGCATATCCGGATTCCCCAGTTGCGCCAGCACCGAGCCGTCAACATAGGAAACCATTGAATGGATCACGCTTTGCGGATGAATCACGACTTCGATCTGGCGCGCCGGCATGCCGAACAGCCAATGCGCCTCGATCACTTCGAGGCCCTTGTTCATCATGGTGGCCGAGTCGACTGAAATCTTGCGGCCCATGACCCAGTTGGGATGCGCCACCGCCTCGTCCGGCGTGACGGCATCGAGCGTGTCGACCGCCCGCTTCAGGAACGGGCCGCCGGATGCGGTAAGCAGAATTTTGGCGATGCCATGCTGCTGTGGCGCGCGGCCGAAGTCATGCGGCAGGCACTGGAAGATTGCATTATGTTCGCTGTCGATCGGCAGCAACTGCGCGCCGCTGGCGGCGACCGCATCCATGAACAGGCGGCCCGACATGACCAGCGCTTCTTTATTCGCCAGCAGGATTTTCTTTCCGGCGTGCGCAGCGGCGAGCGCGGGCGCAAGGCCGGCGGCGCCGACGATCGCGGCCATGACGACGTGGCACTCGGGAGCGCTGGCGGCATCGCATAAGGCCGCCTCGCCGTACCCGACCTCGATCGCGAGCCCTTTGGCGGCGAGCAGCCGCGACAGTTCCGCCGCCGCGCCGGCACTGCCCGTTACCGCCACCTGCGGCTGAAACCGTTCGCACAGGGCGGCAAGTTCCGCCACCCTGCTATGCGCGGTCAGCGCATGGACCTTGTAACGGTCCGGATGGCGGGCGATCACGTCCAGGGTCGAAATGCCGATCGACCCTGTCGCGCCGAGTATCGTAATGGATTGCATGCGCGACGTTCCTGCCTACATGAATGAATCGATGAAAACCGCCAGCGGCAGCACCGGGACCAGCGCGTCGATGCGGTCGAGCACGCCGCCATGTCCCGGCAGCAGCTTGCTGCTGTCCTTGAAGCCGGCGCGCCGCTTCAGCTGCGATTCGAACAGGTCGCCAACCACGCTTGCGGCCACCAGCAGCGTCAGCACGCCGGCCAGCACGGCCCAGCCCCACTGCCGCTGCACTGCGGCGGCGAAGGTATCGGACAGCATCGGGACCAGAGTGGATGCCGCGGCGAGAACCAGCACGGCGAGCCAGCCGCCGATCGCGCCTTCCCAGGACTTGCCAGGCGATATCGAAGGCGCAAGCTTGCGCTTGCCGAAGGCTTTGCCGGAAAAATATGCGCCGATGTCGGCGATCCAGACCAGCGCCAGCACCGAAAACAGGTACAGGGCGGAGTGCTTGTACAATGCCGCCATTGCGACGAAGCAGCCCAGGATCGCAACACCGTAGATGCCGTTCAACAGCCGGTTGCCGATGCCGTCCAGCGGCGGCAGGCCGATCGCCAGCGACGGCGCCAGGCGCAGCGCCCAGATTGCGGCGCACAAGCCGAACAGCAGCTTCGCCTGGGCCGGCTCATTCCGTGACAGGATGAAGGCGAGCGCGGCCGTCCAGACCGCCGCGCCGACAACAGGCTGGCGACTGCCGAACAGGCGGAAACTTTCCCATGCCGCCGCGGCGAAGAACATCGTGATGGCCAGCGCGAAAACAAGATACGACCGCGAAAACAATACCGCCAGCAAGACTGCCAGCAGCACCAGTGCCGTGATGACACGCGTTCTTAACATCAGGAGGCCTTTTTCGGCTCGATCAACTGCTCGCTGGTACGTCCAAAGCGCCGTTCGCGCTGCTGGTAGGAACCGATCGCCGCATCCAGCGCCGCGTCATCGAAATCGGGCCAGTAGGTATCGGTGAAATACATCTCGGTATAGGCGAGCTGCCACAACAGGAAGTTGGAAATGCGCTCTTCGCCGCCGGTACGGATGAAAAGGTCGGGTTCCGGCGCATAGGCCATCGACAGATGCAGCGCCAGCTGATCTTCGGTGAACTTGCCGACGCCGGGACTGGCCGCGACCAGTTTCTCCACCGCCTGCACGATATCCCAGCGGCCGCCATAATTGGCGCAGATGGTAACGGTCAGCCGGGTGTTATGGGCGGTCCTGCGCTCGGCGTTGGCGATCATTTCCTGCAGCTTGGAATCGAACCGGCTCAGATCGCCGACCACCTTCAGGCGAATGCTGTTGGCATGCATCTTCGTGACTTCGCGTTCCAGGGCGGTCATAAACAGGCGCATCAGGACCGACACCTCATCGGCCGGACGGCGCCAGTTCTCCGAGCTGAACGCGAACAGGGTCAGGTATTCGACCCCGCGCAGCGCACAGGCCTCGACCACGCTGCGCACCATTTCGACGCCTTTCGCATGGCCGGCCACGCGCGGCAAAAAGCGGCGCGTGGCCCAGCGGCCGTTGCCGTCCATGATGATGGCGATGTGGCGTGGCATCATGGCTGCGGCGGGTACATCCTGCGTCGAACTCGTATGCTTCATGAAAGGATGAAAATCAAAAGTGGATTGAAGGGATTCGGAAGACCGGCTTCGCCGGCCGGAGGATCACCGTATCAAACCGTCAGGATTTCCTTCTCTTTCTCGACCACCAGCCGGTCGACTTCAAGCACGAACTTGTCGGTCAGCTTTTGCACTTCGTCCTGGGCGCGGCGCTCGTCATCTTCCGAGCAGGCCTTGTCTTTCAAGAGCTTTTTCAAGCCTTCGTTGGCGTCGCGGCGAATATTACGGATTGCAATTTTCGCATCTTCAGCTTCGCTCTTGACCAGCTTGACCATTTCCTTGCGCCGCTCTTCCGTCAGCGGCGGCGTCGGGACCCGGATCAGGTCGCCCTGGGTCGACGGGTTCAGGCCGAGATCGGAATCGCGGATCGCCTTTTCGATGGCGCCGACCATTTTCTTTTCCCATGGCTGCACGCCGATGGTACGGGCATCGATCAGGGTCACGTTGGCTACCTGGCTGATCTGGGTCGGGTTACCGTAATAATCCACCTGCACATGGTCCAGGATGCCGGTATGCGCGCGTCCGGTGCGCACTTTCGCGAGATCGGCTTTCAGCGTCTCGATCGATTTGTGCATTCTTTGTTCGGTATTTTTTTTGACGTCAGCGATAGTCATGCTGCTCTCCTCTTCAACAACGGGGAATATTCAATGAAATTCATACATGAACCAGCGTACCCTCGTCTTCGCCCATGACCACGCGCAGCAGCGCGTTGGGCTTGACAATCGAGAATACCCTGATCGGCAGTTTCTGGTCGCGGCACAGGGCAAACGCGGTGGCGTCCATCACCTGCAGGCGTTTCGAGATCGCTTCGTCGAAGCTGATCGATGTATAACGCGTCGCCTCGGGATCCTGGTTCGGGTCGGCGCTGTACACGCCGTCGACCTTGGTCGCTTTCAATACGATTTGAGCGCCGATTTCGGAGCCGCGCAGCGCGGCCGCGGTATCGGTGGTGAAAAACGGGTTGCCGGTGCCGGCCGCAAATATGACGAGCTTGCCTTCTTCCAGATATTGCAGGGCCTTGGGGCGCACATACGGCTCAACCACCTGTTCGATACTGATGGCGGACATCACGCGAGCCGTCAGGCCGGCCTGGCGCATGGCATCGGCCAGCGCCAGCGAATTCATGACGGTGGCGAGCATGCCCATGTAATCGGCGGTCGCGCGGTCCATGCCCTGGGCGCCGGGCGCCACGCCACGAAAAATATTGCCGCCGCCAATGACGATCGCCAGTTGTACGCCAAGCGCGGCCACCTCGGCGACGTCCGCCACCATCCGCTCGATCGTCGCGCGGTTAATGCCGTATGAATCATCGCCCATCAGGGCTTCGCCGGAAAGCTTGAGAAGGACGCGCTGGTAGGCTGGTTTGGTCATGGGCTGGGCTCTTAGTAATTATCCGGTTGCTGTATGGCGTGGTTCTGCGAGACCTCGCCGCGGCGCGCTAACGTGATAACGCGGGTGGCAGGCTCTTTTGTAAAATTATCTGCCATTTTAACGGCTGATAACTTATTTGAATCAAACATTTCGATAGTCCGCGCCGTGGCAATATCGGGACCGCTCGAAAAAACGGGCCTTTCGGCCCGCTTCGCTTATGCCTGCTTGGCTGCCGCGACCTGGGCCGCGACTTCCGCTGCAAAGTCGTCTTGCTTTTTCTCAATTCCTTCGCCGACGATGAACATGGTGAAGCCTTTCACCGAGGTATTCGTGGCCTTGAGCATCTGTTCGACGGTTTGCTTGTCATTTTTGACAAACGACTGGTTGAGCAAAGATACTTCTTTCAGGAATTTCTGCACCGATCCTTCGACCATCTTGCTGACGATGTCAGCCGGCTTGCCCGATTCGGCTGCTTTCAACGATGCAACGTTGCGTTCCTTTTCAATCAGTTCGGCAGGAACCTGGTCCGCCGACAGCGATACCGGCTTCATGGCGGCGATATGCATGGCGACATCCTTGCCGACCTGCTCATCCGCGCCGTCGAATTCGACCATGACGCCGATCCGGGTACCGTGCAGATAGGAGGTCAGCTTGGCGCCGGTGTCAAAGCGCTTGAAGCGGCGGATCGACATGTTTTCGCCGATACGGCCGATCAGGGCTGCGCGCTGCTCTTCGACCGTCTTGCCGTCCAGCGGCAAGGCGGACAAGGCGGCGACGTCGGCCGGATTTTTCTCGGCGATCAGTTTTGCGCAGTCATTTGCCAGCTTGAGGAATTCATCGTTTTTGGTGACGAAGTCGGTTTCGCAATTGACTTCGACCAGCGCCCCGACGCTACCGGCGATATAGGCCGCGACCACGCCTTCGGCGGTGATCCGCGATGAGGCCTTGGATGCCTTGCTGCCCAGTTTAACGCGCAGAATTTCTTCCGCCCTGACCGGATCGCCGTCGGCTTCGGTCAATGCTTTTTTGCACTCCATCATGGGTGCATCGGTCTTGGCACGGAGTTCGCCCACCATTGCTGCAGTAATAGCTGCCATATTATTCTCCTAACTCATGGGACGCCCTGTCGGACGCCCGCAATCAAAATACGTTCAAAATTCGCTCGAAAAAAAGGGGCGAACCGTTGTTGCCCCTTTTTCGCCTACCCCTGAAGCGCAATACACATCAGAGGCGAGGCTTTACGCCTGCTCGTTGACTTCCACAAACTCGTCGCCGCCGGCACTCTTGACGGACTCGACCAGATCGTTGGTCGCATTGGCGCGGCCTTCGAGGATCGCATCCGCAACGCCGCGGGCATACAACATGATTGCCTTGGACGAATCGTCGTTTCCAGGAATCACGTAGGTGATGCCTTCAGGGGAATGGTTGGTATCGACGATGCCGATGACGGGAATGCCGAGCTTGGCAGCCTCGGTCACGGTACCCTTGTGGTAGCCGACGTCAATCACGAAAATCGCATCGGGCACGCCGCCCATATCCTTGATGCCGCCGATGGCTTTTTGCAATTTAGCCATTTCACGCGAGAACATCAGGCCTTCTTTCTTGCTGAGCTTTTCAACCGAACCGTCTTCGATCGCCGCTTCCATTTCCTTCAGGCGCTTGATCGAGGTCTTGATCGTCTTGAAATTGGTCAGCATGCCGCCGAGCCAGCGCTGATCGACGAACGGCATGCCGGCGCGCTGCGCTTCCTGGGCAATGGTTTCGCGCGCCTGGCGCTTGGTGCCGACCATCAGGATGGTGCCGCGATTGGAAGCCAACTGGCGAATATACTTCATCGCCTCCTGGTACATGCCCAGGGTTTTTTCCAGGTTGACGATATGAATCTTGTTGCGATGACCGAAAATGAACGGGGCCATCTTGGGGTTCCAGAAGCGGGTTTGGTGACCGAAATGGACACCGGCTTCCAGCATTTCACGCATGGTTACTGCCATGATATTCTCCAGGGTTAGGTCTGGAATCCGCTCAGTCACACGACCCGGAACAGCGATCCGGACCGCGCACCCTTATCGAACGGATTCGCGATTTACAATTTATGTTTCACTTGAGCAGTGCATCAAGCTAACCCGAGATTCTACCCTAAAATCCATGATTCGTTCAAGTCCGGCATCACTAATGCCCGGGAACGGTGCGTGGTACCGGTCTGCGTCGCATGCGAACGATTCCCGGAATTGCAACAATTTGGGGAATCCGCGGCAAAGTTCGCGTGCGGCGGCGGCGCCCACCGGATCGGTCGTCTTTAGGCGAATACCAGCGCGCTCGTCTATAATCTTCACATTCACCCACTTTCACACTGCGTTTCAGCAGATCCGGTTTTATTATGGCTTCCATTACCATCAAGACAGCAGAAGATATTCAAGGCATGCGGGTTGCGGGCAAACTGGCCGCCGAAGTGCTCGACTTTATCGAGCCGCATATCAAACCGGGCGTCACGACCGGCGAACTGGACCGCCTGTGCCACGGGTACATGCGCGATGTGCAGGGAACGATTCCGGCGCCGCTGAATTATTGCCCGCCCGGCTATACCCCGTTTCCAAAGGCAATCTGCACTTCGGTCAACGATGTGGTGTGTCATGGCATTCCGGGCGACAAGGTTCTCAAGAACGGCGATGTTGTCAATATCGACATCACCGTCATCAAGGATGGTTATCACGGCGACACCAGCCGCATGTTCTACGTCGGCGAGCCATCGATCCTGGCCAAGCGCCTCGGCGATATCACGTTCGAGTGCATGTGGCTCGGTATTTCGAAAATCAAGCCGGGCGCCCATCTCGGCGATATCGGTTACGTGATCCAGCAACATGCTGAAAAAGCCGGTTACAGCGTGGTGCGCGAGTTTTGCGGACATGGGATCGGCAAGATCTTCCATGAAGAACCGCAAGTCCTGCACTATGGCCGTCCCGGTACGCTGGACAAGCTGGTGGCCGGCATGATTTTCACGGTGGAGCCGATGATCAATGCGGGCCGGCGCGAAATTCGCGAAATGGGCGATGGCTGGACGATCAAAACCAAGGATCGCAGCCTGTCGGCACAGTGGGAACATACGGTGCTGGTGACGGAAACCGGCTATGAAGTGCTGACGGTGTCGCCGGGCATGCCGCCGCCGCCGGCGCTGATTGCACCGGCTTCTACGGCGCAGGCTTCGTCGTCGGCGCCTTCGTCGGCGCCTTCGTCGGCTTCGTCGCCGGCTTCTTCGTCATCTCTTAGCGCATAAGCAATGGCGTCGCTCGCGCTGACCTACAAAGAACAACTCAAAACCGAGCGTCAGGCAGTCATCGCCGCCTTCCAGGCGGACGGCAAGCCGGAACAATTGCTGGTCCACTTGCGCAAAAGCGTGGATCGGGTCCTGGTGCAGGCATGGCGCGCGTTCGACATGCCGCACGATGCGGCCCTGGTGGCGGTCGGCGGCTACGGCCGCGGCGAGCTATTCCCCTATTCCGATGTCGATGTCCTGATTCTGCTTGCCGCGCCGGCCGATGCCGCGCTGCGTCCGAAGCTGGAAGAGATCGTCCAGCAGTTCTGGGACCTCGGCCTCGAAATCGGTCACAGTATTCGCACGGTCGACGAATGCCTGACCGAAGCGGCAGCCGATATCACGGTGCAGACCAGCCTGCTCGAATCACGCCTCGTGACCGGCAACCGCAAGCTGTTTCGCGATTTGCGCGAGCGATGCGACGCCGCGATGGATCCACAGGCCTATTTTCAGGCAAAGACGCTGGAAATGCGCCAGCGCCATGTGAAATACGAAGATACGCCATATAGCCTGGAGCCGAACTGCAAGGAAAGCCCCGGCGGCTTGCGCGATCTGCAGGTCATCCTGTGGGTGGCCAAGGCGGCGCGCCTCGGCGACTCCTGGAGCAAGCTGGCGGAACGCGGGCTGATCACGCCGACCGAAGCCCGCCAGCTGACCCAAAAAGAGCGCGCCTTCAAGGATATCCGGATCAGGCTGCATATTCATGCCAAACGGCGCGAGGACCGGCTGGTATTCGACGTGCAGACGCCGATTGCGGAAAGCTTCGGCTACCAAACGACCGAAACCCGGCGCGCCAGCGAATACCTGATGCAGCATTATTACTGGGCCGCCAAGGTCGTCACGCAGCTCAACACCATCCTGCTGCAGAATATCGAAGCGCAGCTATTCCCGCTGCCGATCTGTCCGCTCGCGATCAACCAGCGTTTCAATGAGGTCAACGGCCTGATCGATATCGCGCGCGACGATACCTTCGACGCCACGCCGTCGGCCATGCTGGAAGTATTCCTGCTGCTGGAACAGCATGCCGAGCTCAAGGGCATGACGGCGCGCACGCTGCGCGCCCTGTGGCATGCCCGGTTCAGGATCGATCGCGCGTTCCGGCGCGATCCGGCCAACCGCGCCCTCTTCATGCAGATCTTGAAAGCCCCGCAAGGCATCACCCATGCGTTACGACGCATGAATGAGGCCAGCATCCTGGGCCGCTACCTGCCGAACTTCCGCCATATCATCGGCCAGATGCAGCATGACCTGTTCCACGTGTATACCGTGGATCAGCATATCCTGATGGTGGTGCGCAACGTGCGCCGTTTCACCCTGACCGAACATGCGCACGAATATCCATTCTGCAGCCAGCTGATGGCCGATTTCGGACAGCCATGGCTACTGTATGTCGCGGCGCTGTTCCACGACATCGCCAAGGGCCGCGGCGGCGACCACTCGCAGCTCGGCATGGAAGATGCGCGGCAGTTTTGCCGCGATCATGCATTGTCGAAGGAAGACACGGAACTGGTGGTGTTCCTGGTGGAACATCACCTGACCATGTCGCAAGTCGCGCAAAAGCGGGATCTGTCCGATCCCGACGTGATCCGGGCTTTTGCGGAAACGGCGAAAGATGAACGGCACCTGACGGCGCTCTACCTGCTGACCGTGGCGGATATACGCGGCACCAGTCCGAAGGTATGGAATGCCTGGAAAGGCAAATTGCTGGAAGACCTGTACCGCATGACCTTGCGCGCGCTCGGCGGCGAAGCGCCGTCGGCCGATCGCGAACTGCGCAACCGCCAGCAGGACGCGATCCGGACGCTGCGCCTGTACGGATTGCCTGACAAAGCGCATGAGGCGCTCTGGCAAAAGCTTGATGTCGCGTACTTCCTGCGCCATGACGCATCCGATATCGCATGGCAAACGCGCGCGCTGGCCGACCAGGTCGACAGCGTCGGCCCGGTGGTCAAGTGCCGCCTGGCGCCGATCGGGGAAGGTTTGCAGGTAACGGTATACGTCAAGGACCAGCCGGACCTGTTCGCCCGCATCTGCAGTTATTTCGACCGCAAGAATTTCAGCATTCTCGATGCGAAAATCCATACGACGCGGCATGGGTATGCGCTGGATACCTTCCTCGTCACCGAACCGACCTTCGCCAACAGCTACCGGGACATCATTACCCTGATCGAGCATGAACTGGTGCAGCATCTGCTGGCGCATGAGCCGCTGCCCCCGCCGCGCATGGGCCGGCTGTCCCGCCTGTCGCGCACTTTCCCGATCACGCCGGTGGTGGACCTGAGACCGGATGAGCGCGGCCAGTATTACCTGCTATCGGTATCGGCCAGCGACCGCAACGGGCTGTTGTATTCGATCGCCAGCGTGCTGGCCAAATACAAGATCAACCTGCATACCGCCAAGATCATGACCCTCGGCGAACGGGTCGAAGACATGTTCCTGGTCGACGGCCCGGTGCTGAGCCATGCGCGCAGCCAGATTCAGCTGGAGACCGATTTGCTCGACGCGCTGCAAGTCTGATCCTTCTTTCCTTTCTCCAGTCATTGCATCATGAGCGAACCGCTGCGCCTTTCCAAACGAATGTCCGAACTGGGCCTGTGCTCGCGCCGTGAAGCCGACGAGTGGATC
>JAQGMO010000142.1 GCA_028292315.1 Herminiimonas sp.
GCGCCAGCTTGATCTGGCCGGCGATGCATCGCATGCCCTGTTTGATGCCGTGAAACCATTGTTCGAGGAATTCAACCGGCCGCTGGTCTATGGCGATGCGCACACCTGGTTCACGCGCGCCGATGACTGGGAAAGCCTGAACACATCAACGCCGGATGCGGCCTGCGGTCACAACATTGATATCTGGATGCCGCAAGGGGCCGGCGAGCGCGAATGGCGCAAGCTGCAAAATGAAATACAGATGCAATGGCACGCGCATCCGGTCAACGAAACGCGCGAGGCGCGCGGCCTGAAGCCGGTCAATTCGGTTTGGTTGTGGGGCGGCACACCTCCCGCGATCGCCGGCGGGCCGACCCGCTATCCGGGGCTGGAACGGCTGGACGGGTGGCGCGACGCGCTAGGCCGGCATGCTGCCCGCCAAACGGTGGAAACGACGCCATCCTCCATTATCGCATCGCCATCCGCGCAGGGCCTGGCGATCGAGACCAGCCTGATTGAACCTGCTCTCGGCGGCGACTGGGCCATCTGGCTGCAGCGCCTGCATGGCCTCGAGACGGACTGGTTCGCGCCTTTGCTGCAAGCGCTCAAAGCCGGTAAAATCGACACGCTCTCATTGATTCTGACTCACGGCACGCAATTGTCCGAGTTCGTATCCAGCAAACGGTCAGTCGGAAAATTTTGGGTGAAACCATCCCTTGGAAAGCTTGTTCGATGACCCGTATCACCACACGCCCCTATCCATTCCGCGAATCGGAAGTATTGCGCCAGGGCGGCGTCCACCCGGTCCTTGCGCGCCTGTTCGCGGCGCGCGGCCTGTTCGACCAGAAAGAGCTGTCAAGCGAACTCTCGGCCCTGATCGCCCCGTCCGGGCTCCTGCATATCGATGCCGCCGCGGCATTTCTCGCCGACGCGATCGAAGCCCGCAAAAAAATCTGTATCGTCGCCGACTATGATTGCGACGGCGCGACGGCCTGCGCGGTGGCGCTGCGCGGCTTGCGCTCGCTGGGCGCCAATGTCGATTTCATCGTGCCGAACCGGTTCGAATACGGCTACGGGCTCACACCGGAAATCGTTGCGCTGACGGAAAGGGAGAAGTCGCCCGATATCATCCTCACCGTCGACAACGGAATCGCCAGCATCGATGGCGTGGCCGAAGCGAACCGGCGCGGCATCGAAGTGGTTGTCACCGACCATCACCTGCCCGCCGACGCCCTTCCCGCCGCGCGCGTCATTGTCAATCCCAACCAGCCCAATTGCGGATTCCCGAGCAAGAACCTGGCGGGCGTCGGCGTCATGTTTTATGTATTGCTGGCGCTGCGCGCCGAGATGCGGCGGCGCGGCGTCTTCGATGACCGGAATCAGCCGCGGCTCGATGCGCTGCTCGACCTGGTGGCGCTCGGCACCGTGGCCGACGTGGTCAAGCTCGATACCAATAACCGGGTACTGGTGGCGCAGGGCTTGAAACGGATGCGCGCCGGCCGGATGCAGCCAGGCATCGCCGCCCTATTCCGGGTCGCCGGGCGCGAAGCCCGGAGTGCCACGCCATTCGATCTTGGCTTTGCGGTCGGGCCGCGCCTGAATGCGGCGGGGCGGCTGGCCGACATGTCGCTCGGGATTGAATGCCTGACCACGGATGATGAAGGCAGGGCTTGGGCGATTGCGCAGCAGCTTGATGAAATCAACCGTGAACGGCGTGCGATTGAAGCGGATATGCAGGAAACCGGGCTCGCTTTGCTCGACAGCATCAACCCGCGCGACAATGCGACGATCACGATCTTCGACCAATCATGGCACCAGGGCGTGATCGGCATCGTGGCCTCGCGGCTGAAAGACAAATTCTACCGGCCGACCATCACGTTCGCGCCGGCCGGCGACGGCCTGATCAAAGGCTCGGGACGATCGATTGCGGGCTTCCACCTGCGCGATGCGCTCGACCTGGTGTCGAAACATGCGCCGACCCTGATTGACAAATTTGGCGGCCATGCGATGGCGGCGGGCCTTACGATACGGGCCGAGGCGCTCGACGGGTTTACCGCGGCGTTTGAAAAGGTTGGGCGCGACTGGCTGACGCAAAGCCAGCTCGAACGCGTGCTCGAAACCGATGGCCCGCTGGAGGATGCCTACTTTTCTCCGCAGTTCATCGAATTGCTCGATGCGTACGTATGGGGCCAGGGATTTGCCCCACCCGTGTTTTGCGATGAATTCAGGGTAGTGAGCCAGCGCGTGCTGAAAGAGCGTCACCTGAAGCTGCTGCTCGACAAGGATGGACGCCGCTACGACGCCATCTGGTTCGGGCATCCGGATGCGCTGCCGGACCGGGTGCGGGTTGCTTACCGGCTCGATGCCAATGAATACAACGGGGTGACACGGGTGCAGCTGATGGTGGAGCATGCGGAGCCGCTATGAACCGGCTTGCCTACAGCGGACCGGCCGCGCGCCGGTATTCCAGCTGCTGGGCCACGAAGCCATCGAAGGCATCGAGCAAGGGCCGGTAATCCTCATCGCTGCCTTCCAGCTGCATCAATGCATGACAGCACGCCTCGAGCGTGGATAACTGATCCGGCTGATGCGCTTTACGGATCCGGTAGCGCGATGCCGGCAAGTCACGCAGCGCCAGGCGCGGCAGTTTTCGCAGGAGCGGATTGAGATGGAGCATCTTGCGGCTCTTGCGCCAGGTGCCATCCAGGACCACCAGGCGTAGCTGGTGCGGCTCACGGTCGCACGCTGTAGCCGATGGCGGTCCGTTCCACGATGCATCCCCCGATTCACTCCGATTCGCAGCCTTCTTTTCGGGACTTTCGGGATAAAGCAGGATCGCCTTGCTGAGTGCTTGCCCGCTACGCAGCGGCGCGTACAGCAAAGCCCATAAAGCCTGTTCGTCGAAGACTTCGCCTGTCACAAGGCGGCTGTTGGGCAAACTCAGGTGCAGCAGACGCGCGCTGCCTTTCGCGTTATCCACCTCCAGCGGATGCTGCAGGATCAGCACCTCGACCGCATGCGCGGTCGGCCTGATCCACTGGCAAATACAGGTCCGTTGCGGACGCTGGCATGCCTGACACGTGGGGCGCCTGGAATCCAAAGGGTGAATCAACTGTGCCGTTACCTGTTTAACTATTCGCTCAATAACTATTCGCTCAACTCGGCCAGCGTCAGCATTTCAGGCCGCAGGGACCGGATTCGCTTATCGACGTAGTAGCCGCCAAATTCGGTGTACCGCAGGAAGCATCTGGCACATACGCGGCACTGCCATATTTCGCTGTGGTTGGCGGGGAAATAATTCAAGGCAATCGGGGCGTCCGAAGACCAGTAATTGGTTCCGCGCGGGTGGTACTCCTTGACAGTGAGTTCCTCCGATGGCGGCGATACCCTGCCTAGGCAGTCCAACAATTCTTCCGGAAACGTGATCGGCACGCTTTCCCATCCGGGTATCGTTCGCGTCGCACATGCGCACGGTTTATCGATGCTGCCGGAACGCTCGGCAAGCCGGACAATTTCTTCCTGTTTTAGCTGGACATCTGTCATTCGAATTCTCCATGAGTTGGCCAGCGCCCGGTGCCGGTGGCAGGAATGCGCCGGCCCACCCTGGGCGCCCAACCGCGCGGATCAATCTACCGTGGCGCCCGATGTTTTCACGGCCTTGGTCCATTTGGCGAGATCATCGGCCACGTAGGACCGGAACTGGACCGGGGTCATCTTCATCGGCTCCGCCCCGAGCGTATCCAGGCGCTGCCGGACGGCGTTGTCGTTCAGGATGTCGCCGATCGCGGCATTCAGCTTATTGGTAATGTCGGCTGGAAGATTGGCCGGACCCAGCAAGCCATACCACGGCTTCGCCTCGAATCCCGACAGTCCCGATTCCGCCACCGTGGGAACATCGGGCATCTTGGCCGAACGCTTCGCGCCGGTCACCGCCAGCACCTTGAGCCGCCCAGATTGTACATGCTGCATCGCTGCCACCGGGTTTTCGAAAGACAGCGGCACCTGGCCGCCGACCAGGTCGTTCATCGCCGGCCCCGACCCTTTATACGGAATATGCTGGATCTTTGTGCCGGCCTGCATATTAAATAATTCGCCGATAATGTGCTGGGGTGTGCCCGACCCGGCCGACGCAAATGCGATCTTTCCCTCCTTGCCTTGTGCAATCACATCAGCCAGGGTATTGAGGCCGGATTTTGCATTGGCGACCACGACGAAGGCCGCATTGGCCACCGGCGCGATGTAGGTGAAGTCGTTGATCGGGTGGTACGGAAGCCGCGGATACAGCGATGGTGAAATAACGAGCGGACCGCTGGCCGCCAGCAGTAGCGTATACCCGTCCGGCGCCGCCTTCGCGACGACGTCGGTGCCAATATTCCCGCCGGCGCCGGCGCGGTTTTCGACAATTACAGACTGCCCAAACTTTTCCTGTAATTTCTGGCCCAGCATCCGCGCCAGCACATCGGTAGTGCCGCCGGGCGCATAGGGCGATACGATACGGATCGTTTTGGACGGCCATGCCTGCGCGTGGGCGCCAGGCGTTGCAAGCAGGAACGCGACGGGGAAAAGTAAGAGTGCAACTGCTGAACGATAACTGGCCAATCTCATCGTAAGTCTCCTAAGTGTGTTTCAAGACACTGCTCGTGGAATCAGCCATGCGGGCGGCCAGCGCTGCTGGCTTACCGGCGGGATCCCGAAAACATGGTTGTTTTGGTAACCCTATTAAAACACAAGTTGCCGGTAATGCGTTGGAACAGATCGTTCGCAGAACGGACATGGGCAGACAGCATTTGCGCCTTGTCAAAAGCGCGACATCGACGACGCGGCGTCGTTGGAAAACCGTCACGCGCCGGTATTTTGCGGTTCGACGCGCTTCCGGCAAGACTGCATCCGCACGCATCCGGCCACATAAGAAGGTATACAGGTCACATGCGCTGCCGGGTTCGCAGGCGGATTTACTTCAGCCGGATAAACGTCCGTTGCCCAATACCCGCATCAGGGCTTCCTTGCCATGCGCCTGTAGTTGTCGTTCGAGTTGCTGCGGCGCCGCATGCTCGGTTCCTTCTGGACCGCTGCTGATTCGCTTGCCGGAAGAACGCTCGGTAATGGCCCAGCCGCCGCGGCTGTCATATAACCAGGCGTGCAAGACAAACTGGAGTTCTTCGAAACCCGGGACCACGACCTCTTCCCCGGTTAATTCCTGGGTTTGACCAAACTCGTTTTGTATAAGGAATTTTTGCATTTGATCGTCATCCTTCCGCAAAACAGTGACCTAGTGCGGAGTCGAAATAACGCTTGGGGTTCCCGGATAAATGGATCGCGGGCCAGAAAGTAAAATGAACAGCAGGCGGTCCGGCGGGACCGCCTGCAATATGAATGGTGGAGCGGATGAGAATCGAACTCACG
>JAQGMO010000159.1 GCA_028292315.1 Herminiimonas sp.
CCCGGCGTGCCAGATTATAGCCACCGCCCGGACCGCGTACCGATTCCACGATTTCATGGCGACGCAACTTGCCGAACAACTGTTCGAGATAAGATAGGGAGATATCCTGACGCTGACTGATCCCGGATAGCGTTACCGGACCCTTGTCCTGGCGCAAGGCCAAGTCAATCATCGCGGTCACCGCAAAGCGTCCTTTTGTTGTCAAACGCATCTAATCACTCCAAAGCCAGACTCAATAAACGCCAAATATTCTGCATTCCCGAATAGTTTGGTCAAGTATAGCAAAGTTGAGTGATTTTGTCAGGTATTAGGCCAATTGTTTCTTATGTGTATTATCGCAGTATTTATAAATTTACATTGAGCAAGATTCGTTTTCCGTCAGGTTTTCTGTTTGTCTTTTCCGATCAACAGCCGTGTATCCGCCAAGTACATGTGAATCGGGATTTCCAGGTTGGCAGGCGCCGGCACATTTCTAACCACGCGTCCGGCCAGGTCGAATTTGGAACCATGACACGGGCAATAGAAGCCGCCCGGCCAGTCTGCGCCGACGTCGGACGCTCCGGGCTCCGGCCGATAGAGCGGAATACAACCAAGGTGGGTGCAAATGCCGGTGGCAACAAAATACTCCGGCTTGATCGAGCGGGTCGGGTTTTTTGCGTAAGGTGGCTGTTGCGGCTGGTCGGAATTCGGATCGACCAGTTGATCTTCATGCTTGCCCAGTGTTTTGATCATGGCGTCGGTACGATGTACGACCCACACCGGCTTGCCGCGGAATTCCACGGTTAGTAATTTACCCGGCCCCACTTTGCCGAGATCCAATTCAACCGGCGCACCGGCCGCCTTGGCCGCTTCGCTTGGCGCCATGCTTGAGACAAATGGGACCGCTGTCGCCACTAATCCTGCTCCGCCGACAGTGCCTGTAGCGATCAGCAAGCGCCTGCGGCTTGCATCGGGAGTCCTGGCATCCATGGTATGTCCTTTATGTACTTACCACCATGGTCTCGACGATGTGCCGGCAGTTTTCCGCGCAGCGCTGACATGCGTGGACGCAGTCGCTCATGCCGCCCGCCTGCTCGCAGGCCAGCCCGCAGGCTTCGCAAATCGTGGCGCATAGCTGGCAGGCCTGGTCATGGAAATGGGAGCCGCGCAATAAAAAGTCGGCGCATGCCACGCAGATTTCCGCACAGTCGATCATCAACCGGAGATGCGCGGCTTCAACTTGCGATCCGCCGGTTTCAAGGCCATGACCTATGGCGGTCTGCAGGCAAATATTGTGGCATCGCTGGCATGCCTCGATGCCCTTGCGCATGTCGGGAGTAAGTGGATGATGCATGATCATCTCCTTCATTTGAGGAGACTGCCCGGCCCTGGGTTAGTTCCAGGTTCGGGCCGATGCAATGTCCGCCCGCACAGGCCGTTACGCTTGCCTATGCAAAAGGCGCATCGGCCCAAACAGGTTATGCATGGTCTGGTTGGCGATAAAGCTCAGGTTATAGGGATGTTCGGAAATCGCTTTTGGAAATAGCGCATTTGCCGGCAACGCGCTCAATACCTCGGCAATCTTTCCCCATAAAACCAGCGTCGGCGGCGGTCGCTTTTTACGATCCGCGTGACTGGCCAGCGCCGTCAGCACGGTTTGCAGGAAGGGCAGCCAGGCACGCGCCTCCTTTAATGGCGGCACATGGGCGCGATAGACCAGCGTTGCATTCAATAGCAGGAATCCGCGCTGCGTCAGGCTGTCCTGCAATTCGCTGCGGGTCTGGATGAAGGAAGAACCGGCGGCGCGCACTTTCACTGCAACCGCCGTCAGCGCCTCGCCACTGGTTTCCCCAAGTGACAATTCCCCCTCGGTGACAAGCAGCATTTTCATGAAATTACGCAGCGAGGTGGCGCGATTGACCTGCTTCGACAAGCCCTTCTCGGACCACAGGGAATCCACCGCCCCGTCCATGAAGCAAACGCCGGTTGCGCTTTCCGGGCGCGGATAAGGCCCCTCCCCGACCAGCACATAGCGCACCTTGTCGAGCGGCTGCCGGAAGGCGGCAAACATGCGGCCGCCGGTCGGCAAATAAGTGTCGGCGGCCAGCGCCGGCAAATAATCCGGATCGGCAGCGGCGACCGCTTCCAGTCCGGCCCGCAGGATCGGCCGCCAGGAAGCGTCCGCCAATTCAAGGTTGTCGAGTATTTCCGCAGGAATTTTCGCCATCGCTTCGTCGTCAGTTTCCGGTCAGTGGCACAACATTGTCCGTCCCCGGCGCGCCGAACAGGCTCTCCTTGAGGATGCGGAGCTGGTCGCGTACCTGGGCAGCCTTTTCGAACTCCAGGTTTTTCGCATGATCGAGCATCTGCTTTTCAAGGCGCTTGATTTCCTTGCTGACCTGCTTTTCGCTCATCGATTCATACTTGGCATGTTCCTGTGCCACCTGCAATTCGAGCCGCGCTTCCTGAGGATTGTAAACACCATCGATCAGTTCCCGGATTTCCTTCTTGATGCCTATCGGCGTGATGTTATTGGCCTTGTTGAATTCAACCTGCTTGGTGCGACGCCTATCGGTTTCATCGATGGCGCGGCGCATCGAATCGGTGATCTTGTCGCCGTACAGGATCGCCATGCCGTTCAGGTTACGCGCCGCGCGGCCGATGGTCTGGATCAGGCTGCGCTCGGAACGCAGGAAGCCCTCCTTGTCCGCATCCAGGATCGCCACCAGTGACACCTCGGGAATATCGAGCCCTTCGCGCAACAGGTTGATCCCGACCAGCACATCGAAGGTGCCCAGCCGCAGGTCGCGAATAATTTCAACCCGCTCAACCGTATCAATATCGCTGTGCAGGTAGCGCACCTTGACACCGTTGTCGCTCAGGAATTCCGTCAGTTGCTCGGACATGCGCTTGGTCAGGGTCGTGACCAGGACGCGCTCGCTTTTCTTTACGCGGTCGGTAATCTCCGACATCAGATCGTCTACCTGCGAACTGGCCGGACGCACGATGATGACCGGATCGACCAGGCCGGTAGGCCGCACCACCTGTTCGACCACCTGTCCCGCATGCGTATTTTCATAGTCGGCCGGAGTCGCCGAAACGAACACGGTTTGCCGCATCTTCCCTTCGAATTCGTCGAAGCGCAACGGCCGGTTGTCCAGCGCCGACGGCAAGCGGAAACCGTAGTCGACCAGGTTGGTTTTACGCGCGCGGTCGCCGTTGTACATGCCGTTCAACTGCCCGAGCAATACATGCGACTCGTCCAGGAACATCAGCGCATCCGGTGGCAGGTAGTCGACCAGCGTCGGGGGCGGCTCCCCGGGCATGGCGCCGCTCAAATGGCGCGAGTAATTTTCAATTCCCTTGGTGAACCCGATTTCCTGCATCATTTCGAGATCGAAGCGGGTTCGCTGTTCCAACCGCTGCTCCTCGATCAACTTGTTTTCTTTCCTGAAAAATTCCAGGCGGTCGCGCAATTCTGCCTTGATGCTTTCGATGGCGCGCAGCACGGTGGAACGCGGCGTGACGTAATGCGAACCGGGATAAACCGTAAAACGCGGAATCTTTTGCCGGACGCGGCCCGTCAATGGGTCGAACAATTGGAGGTTTTCGATTTCATCATCGAAAGTTTCGATACGAATCGCCAGCTCCGCATGTTCGGCCGGAAAGATATCCACGGTATCGCCGCGCACCCGAAACGTACCGCGCCCGAAGTCGATTTCATTGCGCGTATATTGCATCTGGATCAGCCTTGCAATCAAATCGCGCTGACTGAGCTTGTCCTTCGCGCGCAAGGTCAGGATCATCTGGTGGTATTCATTCGGGTTACCGATACCGTAGATAGCGGAAACGGTTGCCACAATTACTACATCGCGCCGCTCCATCAGCGATTTCGTGCACGAAAGGCGCATTTGCTCGATATGCTCATTGATCGAGGAATCTTTCTCAATGAACAAATCCCGCTGCGGCACATAGGCTTCCGGCTGATAATAATCGTAGTAACTGACGAAATACTCCACCGCGTTATGCGGAAAGAATTCGCGGAACTCGCTATATAGCTGTGCAGCAAGTGTCTTGTTCGGCGCAAAGACGATTGCCGGCCGCCCCATACGGGCGATTACGTTTGCCATGGTGTAGGTTTTGCCCGAACCAGTTACGCCGAGCAGGGTTTGAAATGATAAGCCGTCGTCAATTCCCTCTACCAGCTTGGCAATCGCAGCCGGCTGGTCACCGGCGGGCGGGAACGGCTGGAACAATTTAAAAGGCGAGTTCGGGAAAGTGATGATCTTGGATTCATCGATAGCGCTGGAAACCTGGGATAATTCAGCCATTTACATGCGACCTTTGGTAAAATAGAAGGTTGTATCCGCGCGCCAACTCTTGATCGTGCGCCACATTCAACCCGTCTGTAAGTTGATTTTTTACAGCTAACTTTTCATGTTATCACGATGAACGCACCTCTTCCCGCTCCACTCTTCGCCGCCATTGAGATGGCGCCTCGCGATCCTATTCTTGGCATCACCGAAGCGTTTAACGCCGACAAGAACCCCGATAAGGTAAACCTGGGGGTTGGCGTTTATTACGACGATAATGGCAAGGTGCCACTTCTGGAATGCGTACGCAAGGGCGAAGCCCTGCTGGTGGAAAAAGCTGCGCCTCATACCTATTTGCCAATCGATGGATTGGCTTCCTACGATAAAGCGGTACAAGAATTGGTATTTGGGGCCGATAGCCCGGTAATTCAAGAAAAACGTGCAGTGACTGTGCAGGCAATCGGCGGAACCGGCGCATTGAAATTGGGCGCCGATTTCCTGAAGCGTTTTTCCCCGGACTCACAGGTATGGATCAGCGACCCAAGCTGGGAAAACCATCGTGCCCTGTTTGAATCGGCCGGATTTACTGTCAACAACTACCCCTACTATGACCCGGCGACCCGCGGCGTGAATTTCGAAGGGATGCTGGCCGAATTCAATGCAATGCCGGCCGGCTCCATCGTGCTGCTGCACGCATGCTGCCACAACCCGACCGGCGCCGATCTGGACGAGAACCAGTGGACGCAAGTCATCGAGGTGGTGACCGCGCGCGGCCTGATTCCGTTCCTCGACATGGCTTACCAGGGTTTTGGCGATGGCATCGCCGAGGATGGGGAAGTCGTGCGCCGCTTCACTGCAGCAGGCGGTCCGCTTTTTGTTTCGAACTCGTTTTCGAAATCGTTCTCGCTGTATGGCGAGCGCGTTGGCGCATTGAGCATCGTAGCGGTCAACGCCGAAGAAGCCGCGCGTGTCCTGTCGCAGCTGAAGCGTGTCATCCGTACCAACTATTCCAATCCTCCTAGCCATGGCGGCGCGGTTGTCGCGGCTGCGCTTTCCACGCCGGAACTGCGTAAGCTGTGGGAAGATGAACTGGCCACCATGCGCGTACGGATTCGCGAGCAGCGCCAACTGCTGGTCGACAAGCTGAAGGCCAAGGCGCCGGCGCATGATTTCGACTTCGTGATCAAGCAGCGCGGCATGTTTTCCTACTCTGGCCTGACCAAGGCGCAGGTTGAACGGCTGCGCGACGAGTTTTCAATTTATGCGATCGACACCGGCCGTATCTGTGTCGCCGCGCTGAACTCGCGCAACATCGATCGCGTCGTCGACGCAATCGCCAAGGTATTGTAAAAATCGCCGTCCGGCCCTCGAATAACGTTCAGGGTCGGCATCGCTTCAGGCAGGATGGTCGGTTCGTGTGCGCAGCGGCTGTTATCCATCCTTGCCGCTGGCATCTCCATCGGCCGGTTCGCCGGTGCGATCGAAGCGCTCCACCGCGACCTTTTCCGTCCTGAGCACAACCGATTGCGGCACCCGCGTTTCCTGCCTGCGGCGGGTAATGCGCAATTCCTCCTTTAGCCGCAATTTTTTTTCAATGACCAATACCTCTTCGAGGACCGGTACAACCAGGGTGTCGCCCTCATAACGCATTTCCGGCTGCTGGCCCGGTTCCACCCATTGTCCGATCGTGACATGCTCCACGGATAACTGTTCCTGCATCAGCGCCGGGTCAACGATCACCTCCTCCTCGGTGACGGTTTTATGAATACGAATCCCTTTTCCGGTGTCGACCGTGCGGGTATCGACATGCAGCTCTTCCTGCCAAACCGGAATGATGGTTTCAGTCCGCCCGGTTTCAATCCTGTGTTTATCCGGCGCGCTCCGCGCCCCGGGTTGAGCAGGGTCCCCCTGGATTTGGGTCATACGAAATTCCTTTGCACAACGTGAGGACCGGAGCAGGCCCGGCGGCCAAGCTCACGGCCCTCGGGGGCGATCGTTATTAATTAATGGCTCTTTCCTGTGACACGCTCGGCGCCGTACCGCACAGCATCTTTCACGCGCTCCCATGTACTGCCCGGATGGCTCGATTCCCAATCGCCGCGTACGTCTGTCTCCACATCCGCCCACTGCCGGTTCCGGTAGCGATCGCTCGATGCCATGGTGGACCCGTAACGATAGGCGTCGTCATAGTCTTCATAACGGCCACCCTGGCTGCCGTAGGACGTTTGCCAGTGCGTACGGAAATCGTTGTCGTAGTCGACCGTGCCGCCGGGGGCGGTAGCGCCGGTGGCGCCCATCTGTTGCACGTCGACATCGGTCCTGCGCACGGTATCGTCAATCGCTTCGGTGCGTTCCCGCACTTCTTTGCCGACCACGACTTCTTCCACCACGCGTGCAGTCTTGGACACTACCGCTTCTTCCGCCTTTTCGGTCAGCTCGATCGTGCCTTCCTTAAATGCGGCCATATCGGCTGCGGTGGCGGGCTGGTCGACCGGGCGCCGTTCGACTTTTACTTCTTCCTCGCGTAAGTTAACCGTTTCATGGACCGGGGTTTCCTCGACCCGCTGGAAGATCCGCACGCCGCCGCGTTGCACGACGCGCTTCCCGACCTTCAACTCTTCCTGCACGACGGGAATCTTTGTCTGCTCGGTCATATTAGACTGCCGGGCAGTGCCGT
>JAQGMO010000216.1 GCA_028292315.1 Herminiimonas sp.
AGGAATCGAACCCACGACCCCTTGGTTCGTAGCCAAGTACTCTATCCAGCTGAGCTACAGCCGCTGAAGCCAAAATTATAGCACTACTTCAACGGAATATGGAAGAGCCCGATGTCACATTCTGATCGGTCTCGCGTGATGTGCAACTCGCGTCCCAAAAACAACGGCGCCCGGTGCTTTCCTGCATCAGGTGCCCCATCCAGTTTTAAAACTTGCGCTTACGCCTGTTTTATATTATTTTCCTAGAAGAAACATTTTCAAATCTATCATCAGGGCTTGCAATGAACTACGCTGTTTCACCGTGCCGCCTGCTTGCCGGTCTCTTGTTCGCTCTTGTGGCGAATGGCGCAGCCGCCGCTTCCATCAGCACCCAGGTGGTCGACGGATCCGGACAGGCGGTGGCAGATGCGGCCGTCTATGCCGAAGCAATCTCCGGGCAGGCAGTGTCGAAACCGCAGCGGACCGCCGACATTGAACAAAAGGGCCGCAAGTTTTTACCGCTGATGACGGTGATCCAGACCGGGACTGAAATTTCATTCCCTAACAATGATACGGTTCGCCATCACGTCTATTCATTTTCACCGCCCAAGATTTTCGAATTGAAGCTGTACACGGGAACCCCGGGCAATCCGGTGGTGTTCGACAAACCGGGCAGCGTCGTCATCGGCTGCAATATCCACGACCAGATGGTTGCCTATATACATATCGTTAACACGCCCTACTTCGGCAAAACCGACGCTGGCGGGAAAGTCAGGCTCGACGGACTGGTTGCCGGCAAATACAGACTGAAGGCATGGCACTTCAGCATGCCGGTCGGCGGTACCGTTCCGGAAAAGGAAATCACGCTGGCGGCCAGCGATGTCGCCGCGGCACTGACCATGAACCTCAAGCCCGGCGCCGGCACGAATTAGGATAGCCATGCGTTTTCACAGTCTTGAAAGCCGGATCGTTACCCTTTTCCTGGTGCTGATACTGGCCGTGCAACTGGCGGGCTTTTTTGCAATCCGCACCGCAATCAATGAAAATGCGCGCGCCGCGATACGCGAAGAACTGCTGATCGGGGAGCGCGTGTTCCAGCGCTTGCTCGATCAGAATGCGCAAAAGTTGACCCAGGGTGCGCAACTGCTGGCAAAGGATTACGGCTTTCTCTCGGCGATCGGCAGCGACGATAGCGAGACCATTGCTTCCGCGCTCGGCAACCACGGGGCGCGCATCGGCGCCTCGCTGACGTTGCTGGTCGGGCCCGATCGGCGAACCAAAGCAGCAACCCTACCGAACCTCCCCGCCGGCCTTGAGCGATCGGTGCTGCAACTGGTCGACATGGCTGAAAAGAGTGGCAGCGCAACCGGCAACGGCATCGTCGACGGCGCGCCATTTCAAATCGTCGTGGTTCCGGTCAAGGCGCCGGTGACGATCGGCTGGGTCGCGATGGCTTTCCCGATCGACCAGCGCCTGGCCGTGGATATGCGCGCCTTGTCCGCCCTGCAGGTTTCGGTCTTCACGCGGACCGGCGGTCGAGGCTGGATATCGAGCGCGTCCACCCTGAAAAACCCGGACGCCGTCAGTCTGTCGGAACAGTTACCGAATACGGCAGCCGGCGCCGCCTTCGTCCCGCGGCTCTCGATCGCCGATGAAGAGTTCAGCGCCCGGGTCACCCGTCTGGTGCAGGATGGCGATCAAACCGCCGTCTTCGTACTACAGCGTTCAATCAATGAGGCGATCGCCCCCTATCGGCGCCTGCAACTTAGCCTGCTGATCCTCACCGCATTCGGCATCATGGTGGCGCTTGGCATGAGCGTCCTGACCGCCAGGCGCATCACCGGCCCACTGCGGCAATTATCGGAAATCGCCAAGCGCCTGGGCGCCGGGGATTATCGCGAGCCTGCCGCGATCGACCGCGATGATGAGATCGGCGACTTGGCCAACGCGTTCGAGAACATGCGCAAAGGCATAGCCCGCCGTGAACTGGAAATCCGGAAGCTGGCGTACTGGGATACCCTGACCGATTTGCCGAATCGTGCTCAATTTGCACTCTACTTGCATGACGCGATCGAACACACGAGGGAAAATAATACATCCTGCTTCATCTTGATGATGGACCTCGACCGTTTCAAGAATGTCAATGATGTGCTGGGCCACGGCTTCGGCGATGCGCTGCTGCGCAAGGTGGCGGAACGACTGAAGTTTGAGCTCGGAAAGGATGACGCTAAAATCGCGCGCCTGGGCGGCGATGAGTTTGCGGTGCTGCTCATGGCTATCGACCTGCCGCAGGCGGCGGCCGTCGCCGGGCGTATTCTCACCGCGCTCGAAGCGCCGATTTCCCTTGAAGATCAGACCGTGGACCTGGGCGCCGGCATCGGCATCGCCGGGTTCCCTGCGCATGGCAACGACGCCGAGTCGCTGCTCAACCGTGTCGAAGTCGCCATGTACGCTGCCAAGCGGGGCGGCAACGAAGCCGTGGTGTACGATCCGGCATTCGACAGAAGCAGTCAAAAGAGCCTGTCGCTGTTGACTGAACTGCGGCGTGCCGCCGAACGCAATGAATTCCGTCTGTACCTCCAGCCCAAAATTGATCTGAGTACAGGCGCCGTGGTCGGCGCCGAGGCGCTGGTGCGCTGGGCTCACCCGGAAAAAGGCATGGTCTATCCGGACAATTTCATCCCCTTTTCCGAAAAGACCGGTTTTATCCGGACCCTGACACGCTGGATGCTCGATCAGTCCGCCGCATTGTGCAGTCAACTCGCATCCCAGGGCATGCACCCGAAGATTTCAGTGAATATATCGACACGTGACCTGGTCGATCAGGATCTGCCGTTAAAGTTCGGCGGCATCCTGGCCTATCACAAGGTTTCCGCTTCGTCGTTTTGCCTTGAAATCACTGAAAGCGCGATCATGGATGACCCGGTGCGCGCCCTGCACACGCTGGAACGCCTGCATGCGATGGGCGTCGATCTGTCGATCGACGACTTCGGCACCGGTTATTCTTCACTGGCCTATCTGAAGCGCCTGCCGGTCGACGAACTGAAAATCGACAAGTCCTTCGTGATGAACATGGAGCGCGATGCCGACGATGCAAAGATTGTTCGTTCCACCATCGACCTCGGCCATAACATAGGCTTGCGCGTGGTGGCCGAAGGTGTGGAAAGCGAGGCGGTGTGGAACTTGCTGGAGAAGATGGGCTGCGACCAGGGACAAGGCTATTTCATGAGCCGGCCGATCCCCGCGGACCAGTTCGCCGCATGGGCAATCCAATGGACCGCGCCACAAACTGCCATGGTTGCTGCCGGCTGACAGCCTGTCCCTGTCCTACTTGATGTCAGGCGCGGATTTTGCCTCGTTTTTTACGCTACGGGTTGCCGCTGCAATTTCCTCCAGCGGCATCTTCGGCGTCCGGTCGGCATACAGCAGCCCGTTCGCCTCCTGGAACGTGTCGGTAAACTGGGTGTAACAAAAGCCGCTGAAGATCACCGTGTCGTTAATCACTTCCAGCAGATTCCGATAATTGTCGAGCAGCTCCTGCTCCGAGGTCACCTTCGAATACCCCCAGTCCTTGTTAACCCCGGGCGGCGGATTCCTGGTATACGCAATGCCGCCGAACTCGGTCAACATGATTGGTTGCCCGCGATGCGGATAGCCGTCCAGCGTCAATATGCGTCCGCCCGGACGCCGCCGGTCGAATAGTTCCTGGGTCTGGGCCGAGGAGCCATAGCGCGCTTTCAGACTGACCGGATCGCAGTCGTAATCATGGATGCCGAGGATGTCGGTGGCCGACGCTTCCCAGCCATCATTGCCAATGACGGGCCGCGTCGAGTCCAGCGTGCGCGTCAGGTGATAAAGCGCTTCGACCGCGTTGCGATGCGACTGGGTCGAGGTCAGGTTGGGCACGCCCCACGACTCGTTGAACGGCACCCAGACAATGACGCATGGATGACTGTAATCGCGATCGATCACTTCCATCCACTCGCGCACCATCCGGGTAACGGCAAGCGGACTGAACCGGTAGGCCGATGGCATTTCTTCCCATACCAGCAAGCCAAGCTTGTCCGCCCAATACAGGTATCGCGGATCTTCAATTTTCTGGTGCTTGCGTACGCCGTTAAATCCCATCGCCTTGGCCAGCTCGACATCCTTTCTCAAGGCATCATCGGAGGGCGCGGTCAGCAGCGTATCGTCCCAATAACCCTGGTCCAGCACCATGCGCAATTGATATGGCCGGCCGTTGAGCATGAAGCGGTCGCGATTAATATTGACCGATCGCAGCGCCGTATAGGAATGCACTTTATCCAGTATCCGACCGTCGCCCCACAAGGTTACCTCGGCGTCCAGCAGCGTGGGTCGCTCCGGGCTCCATAGCAATTCATTACGCGAATCGTCAATGCCCGGGTCGGACAGCGCAATCTTGCGATGCGCTTCGCCGGCTATCACCGTGTAGCTATCGTTGGACAGTATCTTGTCACCGTGTGAAATCTTCACTTCAATCCGCAGGTTCGGGTGAACATCGCCGCCGATGAAGGTTTCACACCCGATCTCAAAGCCATCGAAATGCGGCGTCCAGCGCAGCTTTTGAATGAAGGTGTTAGCAACACGCTCCACCCACACTGTTTGCCAGATGCCGGTGGTCCGCGGATACCAGATCGAATGCGGCTCAAGTTGCCAATCCTGCTTGCCGCGCGGCTTGGCCAAGTCGTGCGGGTCGTCCTCCACACGTACCGTCACGCGCTGACGACCAGAGTCGTTCAACGCAGCGGTGATGTCGGCCGTGAACGGCGTATGACCGCCCTCGTGTTCCACCACCATGAAGCCGTTGACCCATACCTGCGCCCTATAATCGACTGCACCGAAGTGCAATAGAACACGCTCGCCTTCCGCCTTGATCTCGAACTCGCGCTCATACCAGCAGGTATCATTAAAACCGCGGTTCCCTATTCCGCTCGCTTCGGATTCGGGAGGAAATGGGACCGTGATTTCATTGGTCCATGCAATCTCGTCGGACGGATCGTTGTACTGGCGATTATTGTCGAAAGTAAATCTCCAACCACCATTGAGCGATAACCAATGTTCTCGCACCAGTTGGGGGCGTGGGTATGCAGTGTCAGCCATTGGGCCTTCCTAACGTGAAATGATATGGCGATTTGAGTCTATTCATCGCAGGCTGTTCCCCGCGAGAATGAAAAAGATTTTTATGAGCCCCCGCTGTGCACGGCGCCGTAATCAGCCGTCAAGATTTCAAGCGACAGCAACCGCCGTAGCGCCACCCGGATTCCAGCCGACCGTGCTCTCTCTGACATAACGCTGGATTGCGCTGTCGAGCGATGGCAATAGCAGCCCACGCTCGCTCGACAAAGCGGTGATGCGTTCGGTATCGTCGCCAGTCTTCGCAAGCAAGGCCGTATCGAGCCGCGCTTCCGACGCCGCACGTGACGCCAGCGCATGCCACGACGTCATGCCCCGATTTGCCAGATGCCAAATGCCGCTCTCTCCATCGATCAGCAGATCGAGCACGGCGTGCACCAGGTCGGGCACATAGGTAGGCGACACCCGGACTGCATCGCTTGCCGCAACCTGCTTCCCGGATGCCAGATCGCACAATGTCGCGTAAAGAAAGTTATACCGGTCCCATGGTCCGAAGAATGCGCTGGTGCGAATCACCAGCGCTTTCGGCCACGCCGTCAGCACACGCCGCTCGGCTTCGGCCTTGCTGCCGCCGTAAACGCATACCGGAGATACCGCATCGCTTTCGACATAGGCGCGTCCCAGCTGGCCGTCGAACACCAGGTCTGATGAAAAGGTAACAAAAGGAATGTCCAGCCGCGCGCATGCGCGTGCAAGCGTCTCGGCGCCATCGGCGTTTTCACGATAGCAACGTTCTGCATTACGCGATGCTTCGGCAACCCGGACGAATCCCGCTGTATTGATGACAGCCCAGGGACGGGTCCGGGTCAGTGCCGCCTCCACCGATGCGGGGTGGGCAATATCCATGTCGGCGCGGCCAAGCAGTTCATGATCGAGGCCACGGCCATTGCATATCCGCGAAAATGCATTCCCCAGGGTGCCGGTAGCACCGGTAATCGCAAGGCGGCGTGGCGCCCCGACAATGCGTGGCGCCCCGATGCGCGCCGGACGATAAAGCCGTTCATCGCGGCGCCACCAGCCGGGCCGGTCCAATACCGGGTGGTCGAACTTGCCGTGCGATGCAAGCGCAGCGGTCGCGCCGGCCAATGCCGTTGGTCGCAAGTCAGTGCAGCGTGCATCGAACACACCGCTTTCATAAAAGTCGTTTTGCTCGACCAGCAGCGTGTTCCAGTCAACCGCGCCGAGCAGCGACCAGACCGTGACGGCGCGAATATCGGCCCCCTCCGCCTTGAGTTTATTCGCCGCATTCCAAACTTCCATAAGCCAGCGCAACTGTTCGTCGCGGGTACATCCGTGATGGGCCTCGGTAACCGCGATCGGCAGCCGGTAGCGTTCCCAGGCTTCCTTCAGCCGGGCATACGGACCGGTTTCACCGTGCGGAAGATCAATTCGCACGGCTTCCGCATCTGCGTACTGATGAATGCCGTTGCCTGCCTGATGATGTTGCGGATAGTGATGCGGCCGGTCGTCGAGAAAGCGTTCGCTCGTCAGGTAATGGTTAATGCCCATGATATCGGGCGGACAGGGGTGTTCCGAGAAAAATGCCAGCGCCGGCGCATCGATGCCGGCGTCGAGGAAGTGCTCGAACCATGGATGGGTCCGGTCTACTCGCCCGCACAGGAGATCGAAAGTCAGCCAGCGCCGTTCGTTTTCATAGTCCGCCTGATACTGCAGCAAGGGGGTGCTGAATACCTTGCCAAGGTCTTCAGTTTGCACCAGCTTCGCGTGCGGGTTGATGGCGCGGATTGCATGCATCGATAGCACGGTTGCGCGACACTGATTGAGAAGTGCCTGCAAGAATATCCGGGCGTCGCGCCCATGTGGATACCAATGGCCGTACAATCCACTGAAGCGTGCAGTCGTGAGCGGCTCGTTAACCGGGGTATACATATCGATCCACGGATAGCGCGCTGCGACCCGCTCCGCGTGGCGGGCTAGCAATTCCGGAAAGGCCGGGTCCACCAGGCTGGTGTACCTTGGTCCGCTGCCGTGATGTAGCAGGCCGGCGATCGGATCAACACCGAGTTGCCGCAGAATTTCCAGCCGGCTGTCGTGCCAGCGCCAATCAGTCTGGTCGGGGTGGTCGGGCGAGATGGTTTCCCAGACGATGGGAAAGCGCAGCCTGCGTATACCGAGCGCGGCGACGGCAGCCAGGTCATCGGTCCGGTCGAAATGGCCAGTCTCGGCAATCTGGTTCCGATACAAATCGCCAATACGTGCAACAGTACATTCCATTCCGCCCCATACGTCGAGTCGGGGTTCTGGCTGCGAGCCCGGTTGATCATCGTTCGGACAATTTGAATTCATATGCAGGCAATCCCGATGAAAATTCAAAAATACAAGACCAGCGTCGTGCCTGGCCGCGGACCGGTTTGGCAATTATCAATGCAAGGCATGCCTTGCAATGCCGGTAAAAATTGGATGGAATTGTAAAAAACAGCGTGCCTTTGTGACGGCCTGCCGGATGAAAATACCTGATGAAATAGGTGCATACATAAGCGGATGAACGCGAACATGACTAAAGTGACGGCAGATGTTGCAATAACTGTTCCTGTCGGGTGAACCATAAGCAACTCTTAAGCGAACCCAGGCAAACCCAGGCAAACCTAAACAACCCAAGAAAATTTAAGCTGGCTGCGCAACTGGATCGCCGTCCCGATACACTAAACTTACCTGTTGGAATTGAATAGCTTGGCAAAGAATGGAGAGCATGCATGAATAGCGAGATCATCATCCCTGATAGTGAAGTAAGGATGACAGCGATCCGCGCTCAGGGACCGGGCGGACAAAACGTAAACAAGGTGGCGACCGCGATCCATCTGCGCTTTGACATTGCCGCATCGTCGCTGCCGGACGAAATCAAGGAGCGTCTGCTGCGGCTCAGGGATCAGCGCATTACCAGGGACGGCGTCATCGTGATCAAGGCACAAGAGGGGCGAAGTCAGGAAAAAAGCCGGGAAGAAGCGATGCTAAGATTACGCGCAATGATTGAAAGCGTTGCACGCTTGCCGACACCGCGCCGGCCTACGCGGCCGACCCGCAGTTCACAACGTAAACGACTCGACAGTAAAAGCACACATGGAAAAGTAAAGGCACTGCGCGGAAAGATTATTGACTGACGGAATGACTTTCTTCGCCATCAGCGCGGTTTGATGTAGATATCCTGCCCCGCTTCATTGATTTGACGACGCAGCGCCTGCCGCTCTTCCGGCGACATTCTGCCTTGGCGGCGCGACTGGTCCGGCGCCGGTTGTCCCTGGTATCCGCCGCGCTGCTGATCTTCGTTACGATCCGCTCCGCCAGGCTGCTGCCGCTCTGCGCGTGCACGATCGCGCCCGTCGCGCTCATCGCGCGGATCGGCTCGCGCACCGGTCACACTTGCAATTAACAGTAGCGATATACTGATTCTTTTGAGCAGTATGTTCATAAAAATTCTTTCGTGATCCCTGCTTGATGCTGGACGTTTGCCGACTATTAAAGTGTATGCTGCTTTGCGCAACCCTCTAACCGGAATACAGTAAAGTGTGTAACACTTTGTATCGCTTCGGAAGATCGCTGTGCAGCGCCACCAATCTGACGTTACCATAGCGACATGAATACGACAAATTCTTCTACCGGTCCCCTATCCCCTTCGGACCATGTTCATCAGGCAAAGATCCTGGTCGTGGACGATGATATTCGCCTGCGCGACTTGTTGCGGCGCTATTTGTCCGAACAAGGCTTCAATGTCGTCACGGCTGAAAACGCGCAGACCATGAACAAACTGTGGCTGCGCGAGCGCTACGACTTGCTGGTGCTGGACCTGATGCTGCCCGGCGAAGACGGCCTGTCGATCTGCCGCCGGCTGCGCGGCGCCGGCGACAAGACGCCGATCATCATGCTGACCGCCAAAGGGGAAGACGTCGACCGCATCGTCGGCCTCGAGATGGGGGCGGATGATTATCTGGCCAAGCCGTTCAATCCACGTGAACTGGTCGCCCGCATCGGCGCCGTATTGCGCCGTATCGGCCCGGAAGAAGCCCCGGGCGCGCCATCTGAAACACCGCAGACATTTACTTTTGGTGACTTTGTGCTCGACCTCGGCACCCGAACCCTGAAGAAAAATGGCCAGAGCGTGGCGCTCACGACCGGCGAATTTTCAGTGCTGAAGGTATTCGCGCGCCATGCGCGCCAGCCGCTGTCGCGTGAAAAACTGATGGAGCTGGCGCGCGGCCGCGAATACGAGGTATTCGACCGCAGCCTCGACGTGCAGATTTCGCGGCTGCGCAAACTGATCGAACCAGATCCTTCCAATCCGCTTTACATTCAGACAGTCTGGGGCCTTGGCTATGTATTCATTCCTGAGGGCCAGCCGCGTTAAGCCACTGCCCGTGCCAAGATACGCGCCTCGCATGACACTTGCGCTAACCCGCCTGGCTTGGCTGCGCAGCGGCCTGTTCTGGCGCACTTTTTTCCTGCTGTCCTTCCTGATCGCGGCCAGCCTCGCGACCTGGGTCACCAGTTTCCGCACGGTTGAACGGACGCCGCGCGCCAACCAGATCGCGGCCCAGGTGGTTTCGATCGTGACCATCACCCGGACCGCGCTGACGCATTCGGCACCCGACCTGCGGCGCGAGCTGCTGTTCGACCTGGCCAGCAACGAGGGTATCCGCGTCTATCCGCGTGAAGACACGGATACTGTAAAGCCGCCGCCCGATACGGCCCTGTTGCCCGACATCGTGCAGCGGGTAAGATCAAGACTCGGTGACGATACCCGGTTCGCCGGCAGCGTCAACGACATACCGGGCTTCTGGGTCAGCTTCAAGATCGAGGATGATGATTACTGGCTGATGCTGGACCGCGAACGGATTGAACGCCGGTCCGGCATCCAGTGGCTTGGGTGGGCCACGGTAACGCTGATGTTATCGTTGCTGGGCGCGGTATTCATTAGCGGCCTGATCAACCTGCCGCTGCGGCGCCTGACCGAGGCGACCCGCGCCATGGCCAAGGGCCAGCAGCCAGCGCCGTTGCCGGAGACCGGCCCCACCGAAATCAAGGAAGCCAATCGCAGTTTCAACCAGATGGTCAAGGATTTGAACCGGGTCGAATCGGATCGCGCGGTCATTCTTGCCAGCATTTCGCATGACTTGCGCACACCGATTTCGCGCATGCTGCTTGAAGTGGAGATGGCGAAACTGCCGGATGATGCAAGGCGCGGCATGCAGTCGGACCTGGCGCAGATGGACGCGATCATCGGGCAATTCCTCGATTATGCAAAGCCGACCGACAGTGGCAGCTTCAAGACCATCAACCTCAGCACGCTGCTCGCTGACGCGGCGCAGGAAGCGAAGCGCTTGCCGGACGTCCGGGTTAGCGCCGATATCGTTCCCGGACTCGACGTGCGGGGCAATGAAATCGATTTGAAGCGGGTCGTCAATAACCTGATCGAGAATGCGCGCCGCTATGGCAAGACACCGAAGACCGACGTGGCCGAGATCGAGATCCGCTGCCGTGCGGAAGGCGATTCAGTCGTGATGGAAGTCGGCGACCATGGCATCGGCGTGCCAGAAGGCGACATGGAACATCTGTTAAGACCGTTCACCCGAATGGACATCGCCCGCGGCCAGGCCAACGGCGCTGGCCTCGGCTTGGCCATCGTGGACCGGGTGGTGCTGCGGCATGGCGCGGAATTACGCTTGGCAAATCGCACGGGCGGCGGACTGGTGGTCCAGATCAGGCTGCCGCGCATGCCGACTGGAAAAAGCGCGGCAGCCGTGGCGGGGTGACTCAGGCAATCCGGCATGCGAATTGCTACAATATTTTTATGTGCGCAAACTATATTCCATCCAACCGCGATCAACTGGCACAGTATTTTGGTGTCGATCCGCGGGAATATGAATTCAAGCCGGAAACCTATCCCGGTTACCTTGCGCCGATGATTCGGTTGTCCCATGACAATCCGGATTCCGGCCAGCTCGAGGTGGTATCGGCAATGTTCGGCATGGTGCCGCACTGGGCGGACGTCAAGCTGGCGCGTCAGACCTATAACAGCCGGGCCGAGACGACAGCAGTCAAACCGGCATTTCGCAGTGCCTGGAAACGTGGGCAATTCTGCGT
>JAQGMO010000242.1 GCA_028292315.1 Herminiimonas sp.
TGAATGATCCGGAAGTGGTAGCAGTGTCGACAATATCAGCGGCGATCGCCGGTCCGGTGCCCGCCGCAATCAAAGCGGTTACCATTATATTGAGGCAATGTTTTTTCATCGTGAAACTCCTCGGTTGATGCATCGTGATGCGCGCGCAATACTCAAGCCACTGGTAATCAGTTGTCATATCATCAAAAAAGTTCACCATACCGCGAACATAAGTAAAGCAACCGCTGAATGGCCTCCGCCATGTTGAATAGTTCGCTCTACTACATGCCTGCGTATCTGTAAAATTTACTCGGTAACATCACGCATTCTCAGTTTTCGTAAAACGTGGCAGGCATGCAATTGCGTACGCTAAACGAATTGCCGTTATTGGCTATCGATACATGGCTTTCTTCAATTTTCCCGCGCTTGAAACTTGAAGCCTGGTTGACTTTCTAATTTCAGGGTAGAGGAGATCGATGATGAGCAGGCTATCCTCGTTCGCTTTGTGCATAGTGCTCGGCGGCTGCGCCTCCGAGTCGGAACTTGCCGCGCAAAAGCAGCGCGAGGTCGATCACATGGTCCGGGTGTACGGTCCCGCCTGCAACAAGCTTGGATACACGCCAGACACTGACCCGTGGCGCAACTGCATCGTTCAGCTCGATATCACCGACCGGCTCGATCGTCCCGGTTATCCTTTGACGGCAAGCTGCTACGGGCGTTTCCGGTTTGGCCATTGCACGAATTTTTGAAACCGCGCGGCTGACCCGCGTCGCCGTGTACGAGCGCTGATTGGCAGGCATCAAGGTATGTCGCCGCGGTCCAGCGACGCCCTGCCAAATCCGCCCGGTCCTGTTATTCTGGTCGGGGACTTTCCTGCCGTTCAACCGGCGCCATGACGTGAGCTCAATTACTCCACTCCCTTGCGACCAAGGCGTTATTCAAGCCGGTGCGGAGCACGCCGTTTGCCGTTCCGGATCGAAGCCCAGTATCCTGGCTGCCATGATTCTGGGCTCAAGCATGGTGTTTATCGACGGTACGGTGGTGAATGTCGCATTGCCGGCGCTACAGCGCGAATTTCATGCAACGGTATCCGGTGCGCAATGGGTGGTCGAATCCTATTCATTGTTGCTGGCATCGCTGCTGCTGGTCGGCGGCACCGCCGGCGACCGCTTCGGGCGCCGCCGGGTATTTTCCACCGGGGTCGCACTGTTTGCACTGGCGTCCATGTGGTCCGGCCTGGCCGGAAGCCTTGAACAGCTGATCGTTGCCCGGGCCGTCCAGGGGGTCGGCGGCGCATTGCTGGTGCCGGGTAGCCTGGCGATCATCAGCGCTGCATTCGATGAACACGAGCGCGGCAAGGCGATCGGCACCTGGTCCGGCTTTACGGCAATTACAGCGGCCATCGGCCCGGTCCTGGGCGGCTATCTGATCGATCATTTTTCATGGCGTTATGCCTTCCTGCTTAATATTCCGCTGGCGCTTATCGTGCTCTGGCTGACCCTCAGACACGTGCCGGAAAGCGAAAGCCGGCATGCCGGCACCCGCCTCGACTGGCCGGGCGCCGTGCTGGCGAGCGTCGGTCTGGGCGGCCTGGTATTTGGCCTGATCGAATCATCGGACCAGGGATGGGCCGATCCGGCTGTGGCCGCGGCCCTGCTGCTGGGCGTATTGGCCTTGGCCGCATTCGTGGCGGTAGAGTGGCGCAGCCATGCGCCGATGCTGCCGCTGGACCTGTTCCGTTCGCGCAATTTCAGTGGCGCCAATCTGCTGACGCTGATGCTTTATGCGGCCCTCGGCGCAACCTTCTTTTTCCTGCCGCTTAACCTGATCCAGATACAACATTATTCAAGCACTGCGGCCGGCGCCGCATTGCTCCCCTTTACCCTGATCATGTTTACCCTGTCGCGCTGGAGCGGTGGCCTGATCGACCGGTACGGCCCGAAACGGCCATTGGTCTTCGGTCCGGCCATCGCCGCCGCCGGCTTCCTCCTGCTCGCCATGCCCGGCAGCGGGCGCGATTACTGGCTGTCGTTCTTTCCCGGCATAGCGGTACTCGGGCTCGGCATGGCGATCAGCGTCGCGCCGCTGACAACAACCGTGATGAATGCGGTTGGAAACGAGGCGGCCGGCGTGGCATCGGGAGTCAATAATGCCGTCTCGCGGCTGGCCGGCCTGCTGGCTATCGCCGCGCTCGGTATTGCGATGCGCTATGCATTCGGCGCCGCGCTGGAACTGCGCTTCAGTGAACTTGCGCTACCGCCGGATGCGAGCGCGGCGGTGCTGGCCCAGCGCGGCAAACTGGCAGCCATCGACATTCCGTCCACACTGCCTGCGGAAATCCGCGAAGCCATGTCGGCAGCGATCAGCGCCGCATTTGTTTTTGGATTTCGCCTGGTGATGCTGATATGCGCGATGCTGGCACTAGCCGCATCCGCCAGTGCCTGGGCACTGATCAGCGATACGCGGTCGAGACCGCAGCCGCGATGACGCTGTTATCCTGTGCGGGCCGTTGCAGGTCCGTTGCCAGGATTTCCGCAACCACACGTTGCTGTATGACGGGACTGGATGCCAGCGCAACATGGCCAATGCCATGGAATTCAATATTGACGGCCCCCGCCAGGCAGGACGAAGTCTGCGGCGACACGATATTGTCATGATGGGAGTAGAGCGATACGAACAGTGCCCGCGTAGCCCGGTCTTCGGCCCGGTCGAGTTCGCGCAGCCATTCGCAGGCGCTGCCATTGCCGCGTTTGCCGCGCCAGCACATTTGCTTCGAGTTGGAACCGGTGCCGAAATTGGCAAGCGCGGTGCCCTGATGCGGCGTGCCCAGTGTAATTACTTTTGCGATGCGTGAACTGCCGCGTTCGCGCAGGTAAGCGCGCGCAACCAGTCCGCCCATGCTATGCGCCACAAGGATGATTTTGGCATGACCGGTTTCCCGGCATACGGCTTCCACCGCTTCATGCACCAGCGGCACAAACTCTTCGATGCCGGCGAAAACCGGTTCGAGGTCGATTGCATAGTGCGTAATGCGCGCTCGCGCCAGCGCCTGGCTCATCGAATGCCAATATCCGCTGTTGCAGCCATAGCCATGGATCAGCAAGACCGGCAAGCCCGCCGGATTGCTGGCCGGACGCTTCTTGAAAGCATGAAACGCCATGGTCCATGACGAGCTGGTCATCGAAGCCTTGAATTCGTCGCGAAACATGCGCAGCGCCGCGCGCCGGCCGAGCCGGAACGCCGCCGGTGTTTCGCTTCTATAAATCCATGAAATAAAAAAATTGTTGGCGTTGATGAGAAGGCGTGCCGCGACAACCAATCCGAACCCTGATGCGATCGATAGCGCCAGATTGTCGATGTGCCAGATTTTCGCCATGGCCGCACACAGCGCAGCGGCGATTGCCACTTGTGCAAGGAGCAGCATGCGGGTGATGCGAGTGATCATGCGAGTGGCCTGGCAGGCTGAGATGCCGGTGCTGTTCGGGTTTCCGTAGTTTACCGCAAGCCTGCGGCTGATTGCGCGTTCCGCTCGATTGTCCGGCCCGACATTACCGCGTCTGCAATCAGCGCTTCATATCTTGAACGACCTGATATGGCGGGAGCGTTATGCCTTGCGCGCGGGGGGCGCCGTGCTTGCGGTATGCGCGATCCTGATCAGGCGGGTGCCTGCAAGCCGGTCATGCAGAAACTGACGCTGCGGGTCCAGATAAATCGCAAGCGCCCACAGCACAATGTTTGCGACCGGTATCAGCACCATCATCCAGGCTTTCGCGCCGATCGCCATCGCCAGGCCAAGTCCCGGCAAAAACCATAACCAGGCCAGCAGGTAGCGTATGCCTGCGCGCCAAAAGCTTACCGGTGCGCCGCTCGCGGTCACTAGCCGGATACGCCAGGTTTTCATCGGCAGGGTTTGGCCACCATGGCTCCAGAACCAGGCGAAATAGAGCGCCATTACCAGGAATAGCCAGATTTGCAGCCCGCCCCGCAGGTACAGCGCATGACGTTGCTGCACCAGCGTGGAAAACAGCCATCCGGAGATGAATACAATGCCGAATAACAGCGTGGCTTCATATACCATGCTGGCCAGACGGGCCTTCAGTGGGGGTGTTTCAAAAGTTTTCAACGGCGATATTTATTTAAGAGCGGGTGGAGAGGATGGTTGAATTGCGGCGGTGGGCGCCGACGGTTGCCGCAGATCCGACTTAAGCGCCGATTTGGGCGGCGGTGTAACTACTTTGCCTTTGCCCTGGGAAGCCGGCGGCAGATTGGCGACCCGCTTTTTCGCAAGCGTCTCGGCCGCCAGCCTTTTTTTCTGTTCATCGGTCAGCTGCTGATACTGTTGCCATTCAGCAGTTTTTTCATCCGGATTGAGTTTTTTTGCGCGCGAGTAACTCTCGCGGGCGACATGCCGCTGTTCGGGCGTCAGGGTGGCCCAGCCGCTCATGCGTTCCTGCAGCCGGAGTTGCTGCTCCGGTTTCAGCGAGCTGAACTTGCTACTGATGGCAAGCCATTTCTTCTTATGGGCCGGACCGAGCTTGTCCCACTCGCCCGCAAGCGGCCTCAGGGCTTGTTGCTGGGCCGGCGTCAACTCGTTCCAGAGCGGCCGCGCCAGGGGCGCCGTGGCAGGCCTGGCCGGCGGTTTGACGGTTGCCGGGCCCGCTGGGGCGCCGCTGTTGCTACCGGCGATGACCGGCGCAGGCGTCCCTGCGGTCGGCCCTGGTGGGGCACTATTCGGCACCGCAATACCTGCGCCGCTTACGGGAGCAGCGCTGAGCAGGATCAGTGAAAGTACGGCCGACAGCGCTGCCGAGAACCTGCGGCGCGCCATGGAGCCAGGGCTGGACCTTGCCATCCTGTCAGTCTCCCCGCTTGGCGAGGTAAGCATTGAAGCCATGGTCCAGGTAGGCGGACAAGGGCAATTCGTCGGACAATACCAAAGCATCGATTTCGGCGGTGTCGGCAATGCGCTGTTGTTGCTCATCTTGATAAAGTCCTACCAGTCCGGCTACCAGGACGATGAGCGGCAATGCAAGACTCATGCGGCCAAGCCACGAAATCGGCTCCCTGAAAAAATGACCGGCCTGGCCGGCCAGCGTTCCTTGCGCCATGAAGACACGCAAGGGCGCACTGCGCCTTTTGCGCGCCAGGGCCTGTTTTCGGGCGGACGCCAGCCGATCGCTGGTCGCTCGCGGCAGACTGTGCAGGCTTTCATCCAGCGCATTGCGCACTTTATAAGCAAATTTAAATTCATTGGCAGTCATAATCGTATTCCTTTGGCTCTCAAGGCCTGGGCCAGGGCATGCGTGGCACGGGAGCAATGGGTCTTGACGCTGCCCTCGGAACAACCCATCGCGGCAGCGGTTTCAGCCACATCCAGATCTTGCCAGTAACGCATCAGGAACGCTTCTCGTTGACGTCCCGGGAGTTTTTGTACCTCTTGTTCGATCGCGGACAGAATTTGATCCCGGGAAACTTTGTCTTCAGTCGATTCCGCGGCGCGGGTTCCTTCCTCGGACTCGAAGGTTTCCAGTAAATCGAAATCCTCATTGCCATCCGACCTGCCGCCCAGCGAAGAAAACAGGGTAACCCAGGTATTGCGCACCTTTTCGCGCCGAAAATAATCGTGGATCGTATTCTGTAATATACGCTGAAAAAGCATAGGTAATTCGGCCGCCGGTTTGTCGCCGTACCGTTCCGAAAGCTTGATCATGGCATCCTGCACAATGTCCAGGGCCGACTCGTCCTTGCGAACCGCGTAAAGAGCCTGTTTGAACGCTCGCCGTTCCACATTCTCGAGAAAGTCGGATAATTCTTTGTCAGTTGCCATGCAATGTGGCGCGCTATTTCTTTTTGTAATAGGAATCGAAGAGGGAACGCCGGAACAATGCTATCGGGAATGGATTTCGAATCTTGCGCATACTAGCAAAAAAGGGGCCGCTTGTGCGTGGTTTTGCAGAAAACGCTTGATTCTAAACGCTTTTGCCAAGAATTAACTTGACCAAAATGGTGCGACGCATTAACGTATTACTCCCTTCATCACGAGGGAATGTCTTTTCGCGCGCGACGCATGATGCCGCCCCCGTATTAGACGCGCTTCATTTGAACGCTGTTTGCTCTAACCCACGCCAAAAGCGTGAGAAATTCGCAATAACAAAGCAGGATCTCTGGCTGCACGAGTGACGTTTAGCCCCGGTTTGAATCATATTCAACGATATGTGCCGCACCGGTGTGACCGTACGAAAAAGGAATGCCAAAGCACTGCCGCGTCAAGCGATTTCGCCAGGAGAGAGCATCCAATCAATCTCCAATGGACCTTGAAAGGAAGGTAGTATGAGCTCAGAAATCACAGGCGCGGAAATTGTCGTGCGCTGTCTTGCCGAAGAGGGAGTCGAACATGTGTTCGGTTATCCTGGCGGTGCAGTGCTTTATATTTACGATGCCATTTTCAACCAGGACAAGTTCCAGCATATCCTGGTCCGTCATGAACAAGCCGCAATCCATGCGGCCGATGCTTATTCACGCAGTTCCAGGAAAATCGGCGTTGCGCTCGTCACGTCCGGACCCGGCGTCACCAATGCGGTGACCGGCCTCGCGACCGCGTACATGGACTCGATTCCGATGGTCGTCATTTCCGGGCAGGTGCCGTCGCATGCGATCGGCCAGGATGCATTCCAGGAATGCGATACGGTCGGTATCACGCGCCCGTGCGTAAAGCACAATTTTCTCGTCAAGGATGTCAAGGAACTGGCATCGACGATGAAGAAGGCGTTTTATATCGCCACCACCGGCCGTCCCGGTCCGGTGCTGATCGATATTCCCAAAGATATCACCATGCATAAGTGCGCTTTCGAGTATCCGAAAGAAGTCGAAATGCGTTCTTACAAACCGGTCGACAAGGGCCATGCCGGCCAGATCCGCAAGGCGGTGCAACTGCTGCTCGGTGCCGAACGTCCGATGATTTATACCGGCGGCGGCGTCATCCTGGCGAATGCGGCGCCCGAGCTGAAAGAGCTGGTCGACAAGCTCGGCTTCCCTTGCACTAATACCCTGATGGGTCTCGGCGCTTATCCTGCTTCGAGCGACAAGTTCGTCGGCATGCCCGGCATGCATGGCACCTATGAAGCCAA
>JAQGMO010000249.1 GCA_028292315.1 Herminiimonas sp.
CCGCACTGGCCCTGGTCGCATCCCTTCTTGGTGCCCGTCAGGTGCAGCCGTTCACGCAGTGCGTCGAGGAGCGTGGTACGCGGGTCGATCATCAACTGGTGTTCGGTACCGTTGACGCGCAAAAGTACGTTCACGTTTGCGGGTGCAGTCGGCTGCGGAGGCGGCACAACTGCTGCAGCCTCCGCGTCGGGCGCAAGGCGTCCTGCGATCACGGCACCGCTAGTAGCCAAAGCGGTGGCTTTCAGTAACTTCCGTCGTGACGGATCGAATTCGGTCATTGTGAGGCTCCTAAGATCGTGAGAAAAATGCTTATGTGAACAAGTGCAATGGCGGCACCGGCTATACCAGGGACAATGGGTTTTGCGCCTGATTATGATCAAACGGCGATTTACTTGATTCGGCTTCATGGCATCGAATGCGTATGAACTTTAAGAGTATTGATTTGCTGCAGTATTCATTTGCTGCTATTAATATGCTGCTATTAATATGCTGCTATTTATATGCTGCTATTCATTTGGTGCATGACTTAGATTTGATGTCAGACTATAAAGTCAATAATACTATCCGCTACCAGAAGCCGAAATGTTGCTTAAAATTGCAAGCCCTTATGAATCTAAATCATGAATGCTCGGCTATTGCAGTGAGGCCGGCATGATTCTTCACCAACGTGGCATCAAGCAATGACGTATTCATCCGGAACCGGACATTCGGGGAGTCCGGGCCCATACATGGTCAACTCGGCCACCCCGTCACCCAGTTCCCGCGGTGAAATCAATGCGTGAGGATTCGAAGCCTGTCGCGCCTGCCCGGGGCCACCTGGCGCGTCAATCAATATCTTCCCGCCAGCGGTAGAAACGCTGATTATCGTCATCAAGAAATGGTCATGCGAATCTTCATGCTGCTTGCCTGCTTGCCTGCTGGACAGATGTCTCCTTCGAAAATTCAGAGTCGGCGGCGCTGCTTCCGGTGGTAAAGGGCAACGCCACTGCTCCGGCGAGTGCAATTGCCAACAGCCGCTTTGAGAGCGCCTTTTGCTTCATCATCGCTTGTTTCTTCAGTCGGACCGCCTCAGGCGCGATCTGGTACCGATTTGGTACCGTGTCGTGTACGAACGCGCCAGGCCGGGGTCTCGCCATGGGCGCCTACACCGCCTTGCCAGACCTGGCGCCGGGTCTCGGTAGCCCAGCGTTGGGCCTCATCGCAACAGGACCGGCACCATGAAGAAGCGGGTGTCATGAATTTTTCTCATAGGCCTATGCGAATTTAGCCGGCTACTCTTATGCCACCTCACCCGGTAAATTCTTGCCATTGGAAGGGGAGAACAATGCCTCATGTTGTCGTGAAGTTGTGGCCCGGAAAATCAGAACAGCAGAAGGCTCGTCTCGCCGATGCAATCACTAAAGACGTTATGACCGTTCTCCAATACGGAGAAGAGTCGGTTTCGGTCGCGTTCGAGGAAGTCGCGCCTCAGGATTGGACAGAGGAAGTCTATAAACCGGATATTCAAGCGAAGTGGGACAAGCTCTACAAGAAGCCAGGATACGAGCCCTTTTGAATAGCACGGCACTTGCTGAGCGGCCGTCATGGATGCCGGCCATGCGGCAGTTATGAATTTTATTCTGACGGTATGCGAAATCGCCTGACGGCTCACATGCGGCCTCCACTGTCAGGGTCCTGGAAATACGACTCGCCACTCACTTGGAAAAAAATGAATCTACTTAATATCACAGCAGTATCGCTTCTCCTGCTCGCTTCGGCAGCGTTCGCGGCCAACGACACCGCAACAACAGGTGCCGGTATTCCCCGGGCCGAACAAGTCAGGAAGTCGCAGACGATATCCCGCTCGGGTTCTCAGCCTTCCGCCAAAGGCCCTGCTGAATATTTCACCGGCAGTGTCCGCGTTGACCCTCTGTTCGCGGCAAACGATTCGACCCACGTCACCGGCGGGTATGTGACATTTGAGCCGGGTGCGCGATCCGCCTGGCACACCCATCCAGCCGGTCAGCACCTGATCGTTACCGCCGGCTCGGGCTGGACACAGGAGTGGGGAGGTCCGGTGGCGGAAATTCGTGCGGGCGACGTTGTCTGGTGCCCACCAGGAGTAAAGCACTGGCATGGGGCTTCACCCGCCACGGCAATGACACACATCGCCCTCACGGGAACGCGCAACGGCAAGAATGTGGAGTGGATGGAGAAGGTCACTGATGAGCAATACCGCAAATAAGGGATTTCCACATGTTCGAACAGATGAAGCTCGTCAGGCAGCCAAGTACGTTCACAATGAAAGGAAATAGAAATGAAACTTCTTGCTGCGGCGATCGCGTCGCTCTCGCTGATTGCGGCATCGTCAGCGCAAGGACAGCAGTCAAAGTCTGAGCCAGGGTGGAAGACCATGCTGCCGCTTGACGATATCCGGGCGGTGGCCCCGGGAGTCGTGCAGTACACCACTGACGTGCTGTTCCGTGACCTGTGGCTTCGTCCAGACTTGGCGCCTCGGGACCGGAGCCTGGTTACCGTGAGCGCTCTTATCACCTCAACAGGGCGATGGATAATGGCCTGACGAAAGCACAAGCCTCGGAGGCGCTCACGCAGTTGGCCTTCTACGCCGGCTGGCCTAACGTTTTTTCCGCACTGCCGATCGTCAAGGGCGTCTTTGAGAAACGTCCCGGCCAGGGAGCTTCCCGGTAGCGCACTGCGCCGCCGCTTTAAGCAGGGCGGCGCAGCGCACCGACCTGACGGTAGAGCGAACGCGCCGTACCAACTCCGGCAAGGTTAGATTAGTGAGGAGTAGATGTCAGCCTCTGAGCGAGGCTTTTATCTGGTACGTTCATTTCGAATGTCCGGTACCTTGATAAGAAAAGCCATTCATGAGATACGACCGGCCGGCTCCAGTGGGTCGCGCAAAGACTCTTGACGGTTGAGCCCTGCCGCGATTCGTCAGCTGGTTTATTAGGACTGCGAAGCAGAACCGGAACCGGATAGTTTATCGAGTAAAGGCATCAGATGCTCACGCATCGCATTGAGCGCGAGGGTAAGGTACGCAAGCTGAATTTCCATCTGCTCGACCCTTTCCTCCAGCGTCTGCGGGACCCGCTCTGGCATAGGCGCTGTACCACTTGGCGCATCAGCTGAATTTTGGTCCGGCGGTTCCGCCTTACGGTGTTGAAGAATGCGCTCAAGAATCTTTAACGCAATTTCGTAGTCACCGTTCGTCTGGCCTAGCAAGTAATTGCAATGGGCTAACGGTTCCCCCGTTATTTGATGCAGCCTCAGGGCCATCTGTGCATTTCGGTCCTCCATGGCACTCTCTCAAAAGTCCAATTGAACTATACGCCTTATGTTCGATTGCTTGGGATGACAAGAGAAAAGAGGGTAGTCAACCCCTGCTCGCGGCCAGTAGCTGCTATTGCTCGACATTCGTCGAATGGCAGCTTACCCCGTCAGAAGCCTTTTGCGCAGGAACAAAGAATAGCTGGCTGCCTATAACAAATCGACACAGAGCACCACTAAACTTAGCGAATTCACCTGGAGTCGTACCGAAATGCCTTGATGGATTTCTCCATTATGTCCAAATTCTCTGAACCGAGGTCGGCGATTGATGCAATTGAGGCGTTCGGCTATTGGCTCAAGCAGTTCAAGCCGCGCTGGAGTATCTCAAGACCTGCTGTCGAACAACTGGATACCGGCGAGCGGCACCATCTTTGTTCTGTACCAGGCAGGTGTATCAATTGGTGTCTACAAGACCCCGATGGAGGCTCTGGCGAGAATTAACGATGACGACTTGACCCGTAAATATCTATCCGTTATCGCAGAGCCTGCATCGCTGGCATTACGGAGCGCCGACGTGGGCTTCATGCTTCGGGCCGGTTCGATAATCCGGCCCGAAGCTCCGCAAGAATTTCTTCGGTATGCTCGCCGACGCCGGGCGCCTTGCGGCGAAAAACGCCCGGGGTTTCCGACAGCCGCGGGATAATGTTATGCATGGGAACGCTGCCCATGTCGCTGTCTTCGAGTTCGACGATGGCTTCGCGGCCACGGACGAACGGATGGTCCATCAAGTCCGCCACCGAGCACACCGGACCGACGGTAACGCTGGCCTTTTCGAATATCGCAAGATTCTCTTCCTGGCTGCGCAGGCTGATAAAACCGGCAATGACCGCATCGAGTTCGTCGCGATGCTGCACGCGCGCGTCATTAGTGGAAAAGCGCGGGTCTTCCTTCATTTCGGGGCGCCCGATCGTTTCAAAAATCCGCAGCGCCATCGATTGCATGGAGCCGGACAGGGCGACGAACTTGCCGTCGGCGCACTCATACACATTGCGCGGCGCGGTATGGCTGGACTGGTTCCCCGATCGCATCGTCGCTTCGCCGGTGAGCTTGAATTTCGCCGCTTCGCTGGAAATGACTGAAAAGATCGGTTCAAACAGGGACAGGTCGATCACCTGGCCTTTGCCGCTGCTTTCAGCGGTGCGCAACGCGGTGAGCACCCCGGCGGCGCCATAGATGCCGGCGATCATGTCGGCCAGCGCCAGCGGCGGGAGGGCCGGCGGACGGTCGGGAAATCCATTCAAATGCGCAAAGCCCGACATCGCCTCCACCAGCGTGCCGAATCCGGGTTTGTGGCTGTACGGGCCGGTCTGGCCCCAGCCTGAAATACGGACGATGACCAGCGCAGGATTGAGCGCCAGCAGGACTTCGGGGCTAAGGCCCATTTTTTCGAGACCGCCTGGTACGAAATTTTCCACGAACACCTTGGCGGTTTTGACCAGGTCCTTAAGATCGTCGAGGCCGGCCTCGGATTTCAGATCGAGCACAATCGAGCGCTTGTTGCGGCCATATACCTTCCAGTAGATATCCTTTCCGCCTTCGCGCCAGTTGCGCAAATCGTCGCCGGCGCCTGCGCGTTCCACCTTGATCACATCGGCGCCGAAGTCGGCGAGGTAGGCGGTCAGCATATTTCCGGCCACCAGCCGGGATAAATCCAGTATCCGTACGTCGCTCAGGGGACCAGTTGCGCTGTCATCGAATTTTTGCATGCTTTTCTTGCTCCGGGTTGTCTCGTTAGTGTGGCGTTGGTGTGGCGTTAGTGAATCTTGCAGGGGAGGCTGGCGTCCCGGCTACCGGGCGCGTGCCCCGGATTGGCGCGATCATACCGGGCCAAGCCTGTGCACGAGCGCATAGCTGATATGCGTGCCGGTCATTGATCTGAAAAAGCGCGCCTGTCAGAATCGTTTCCGAATAAAAATGATAAGCTGTCTGGCTATTCCCGACAATACCGAATCCTTAATTCCCGGAGTATATCGATGAATGAAGCAATGCAGACCTCGCAGGCCGCCGGAGCGCCGGTGCGCCCGGACCTGCGTTCAATAGTCGTCCAGACCGAAAACATCCCGTGGAAGGCCACCAAATATCCGGGAGTGGAGTTCAAGCTTCTCTATGAAGACAAGCAGTCCGGCCTGTTCACCGGGCTTTTTCGCTGGGCGCCCGGCGCGGAACTGCCCTTCCATGAGCACGCGGAACTGGAACAGACTTTCGTGCTTGAAGGCAGCCTGGTTGACCATGAAGGCGAAGTCACCGCTGGCGGTTATGCGGCGCGGCCGGCCGGAAGCAGGCACGTTGCCCGCTCTCCGAATGGCTGCCTGAACATCAGCTTCTTCCTGAAGCCGAATCAATTCTTCCAGGCCGACGGCACTGCCCAGCCCTTCGAACGCTGATCATCCTGACCGCATCCGGACCTGCCGCCGGCGCGCCGGAGCGGGATATCGATTGATCCGGATGCGCTGACGCGCCGGCCAGGCCCGCATGCCAGTGCGCCCGCGTGCGCTTGCCATGCGGGCCTGGCCGGCCGCGCGGTCGACATGAACTGGCTGTTTCGCATCGCCAGACGGCGGTCATCCTTATTTTTTCGTGTGCTAAACTTCCAGGCAGAATCCAACCGGACGCTGACGCGGCGCGGGGCGCGGCCCCTGGAATTTCCATTTTCCCTGATCGATGGCCGTCGTCCCTTTTACAGGGAAGGCGCGGCCCGAAAAGCGTTCCTCCCAGGTTGGCCAGGAGACGAGCAAGATGGCAGCACAGAAATGAACTCGGATGATCTCGCGCTTTTTCTGCGCGTCGCCAACACCGGCAGTTACTCAAGGACCTCCCTCGAAACAGGCATATCGCAGTCAGCCCTTAGCCGGCGGATTGCCGCGCTCGAGGGGGACCTGAACACGCGCCTGTTTCATCGGAGCGGACGCGGCGTCGTCCTGACCGACACTGGGCGCCGGCTGGTCACCTATGCCACCGACATCGAAGGATTGCTGGCGACGATCAGTTCCGAAATGTCGCTCGCGGTGCGCCAGGGGCCTGCCAGTATCGTCATCGCGGCGCAGCCGACGATTGCCCGCATGTTATTCGGTTCCGTGGGGAAGATGCTGAAAAGCTGTTACCCGGGTATCCGGGTCCGCTTCCGCGAAGGCCTGGGCGGCCATATTCACGAGTGGCTCGCAACCGGTGAAGTGGACGCTGCGATCATTTACCTTCCCGAACACCACTCGGCGCTTGGCGTCGACGTTGTGATCAGGGAAAGGCTCAGTTTCGTCGCGCCGCTTGCATTCGGTCCGATCGGCGAGGGGTTTCCCGTGGAGCGGCTGGGGGATGTGCCGATGGTGCTGCCGAGCCAGCCGCACGGATTGCGCGTGCTGGCCGAATCGCTGGCTGCGCGGTATTCGAAATCGATCAAGGTCAGCATGGAGTGCGACGCATCGGTTTATATCACCAGGCAGCTGGTCGTGGAAAATTGCGGCTGCACCATTTTGCCATTGACCTCGGTCCAGGACGAGGTCCGGCAGGGCGTTCTTCAGGCGGCGCCGCTGGTGATGCCGGATGTGCTGAGGGATGTCGCCATCGTATCGGCGCGCAACCGGCCGCCGATCGCGGAACAATGGCAGGTATTGCAAAGCGTACGGCAGGAAATCGTGCGCCTGGTGGAAAGCGGGATGTGGGCCGATGCGATGCTCGTCTGACGGGCCTGGCCTGGCCGGCCCGGAGCGCAGCGCGGCGCAGTTTCACGCACCGGCCCCGCATAGCTGGTATGCGCCCATGTCATTGATGGGCCGGTCCCGGTCGAATTACAATACATGAAATTACAAACGACGCGGCACTATAGGGAGACAAGGGCATGACGTTTCGGGTTTTATCGACTAATCACACCAGCTTTACGGTCACCAGCCTGGACCGGACGATCGCCTTTTTCCAGGAGCTGGGGTTCGAACTTACCTCCAGGGGACCGCGCGATCCCGATGTGATCGAAGCCATCACCGGCGTTCCGGGCGCGCGGGTCACGATCGCATTTTTGCGCGGCCCGGGTCATAACATCGAATTGATCGAGTATTCCGGTCCCGACCAGCGTGAAATACATCGCCCTCGACCATGCGACGTCGGGTTCGCGCACGTCGGCTATGATGTGGAAGGGATAGACGCAGCCATTGCCGCGGCCGCCCGCCACGGCTTCAAACCGATAGCGGCGCCTTATGTAGTCACCTCCGGCCCGAATACGGGAAAAAAAGCGGCCTATCTGCGCGACCCGGATGGCCTGACCATCGAAATGTTGGGCTACTGACGGGACGACGCCGGCGACCGGGCAGCCGGCCTTTGCCCTGCCAGGTTCCTGCGCCAACTCGGCTGCACCGGTTGCGCCTTCGCGCAGCCGCATTCCACAGGGCCGATATTGACAGAAGCCGTAACGCCCAATAAGGTGCCGGGACAGGCTGCCTTGATTCGCGCCCCGCGATCTTCAACCGACAATTATTCGAGGATAGACATGTCATATAGCTCCGTCACACCGCCGCGCGCGCGGCTGCAGCGTTCCTATCTTGCCGTACCCGGGAACGCGTCGCGTTTCTTTGAAAAAGCGGCGCGCTCGGCGGCCGACGCGATTTTTCTCGATCTCGAAGACGCGGTCGCGCCGCCTGACAAGGAAGCCGCGCGCACGCAGATAATCGACGCCTTGCAAAACGTCGATTGGGGCGCCAAGACGATGACCGTGCGCATCAACACGCTGCAATCTCCCTACATGTATCGCGATGTGATCGACCTGGTCGGCAATTGTCCCCGGCTCGACTGCCTGCTGATTCCCAAGGTGAACGGGCCGGAAGATATTTATGCGGTTGAGGTGCTGGTAAATCAGGTGGAGCTTGCGACCGGCAGAAAAGGCCGGGTCGGGCTTGAAGCGCTGATCGAGACCGCGGCGGGCCTGTGCAATGTGGAGGCGATCGCAAAGTCCGGTTCGCGGCTCGAGGCCATGCATTTCGGGGCCGGCGATTTTGCCGCGTCGATCGCTGCGCGCACCACCGGCATCGGCGGCGTTCATCCCGATTACCAGGTGTCGGCAGGCGGCCTTCGAAGCCTGATCGACATGTGGCATTTTGCGCAAATGCGCATCCTGGTCGCCTGCCGCGCAAATAATCTGCGGCCGATCGACGGCCCCTTCGGCGACTATTCCGACTTGCCTGGCAGCCGCGAAGCGGCGCAGCGCGCGGCCCTGATCGGCTTTGAAGGCAAGCAGGCGATCCATCCGACCCAGATCGATACCATCAATGAATTGTTTTCGCCGTCACAGGCCGAGATCGAGCAGGCCGGACGCATCATCGAGGCGATGCGCGAGGCTGAAGCAAACCACCGGGGCGCCGTCGCGCTGGATGGCAAGCTGATCGACCTTGTGAGTATTCGCATGGCCGAAAATATCCTCGACAAGGTCCGGGCAATCGGCCGATAGACGCGGGCGGCTTCAATCCGGCTTGGCTTGAATTCGGCTTGGCTTGAATTCATTATGCAGGAATAAAGGAACAGGACGACAGAAATGAAACTGAAAGACAAAGTGGCTTTGGTGACGGGCGGCGCTTCGGGCATCGGCGAAGGATGCGTGCGGCGCTTCCTGGCGGAGGGCGCGCGCGTGGTGGTGTCCGATATCGACGAGGCCAACGGACGCAAGCTGGTTGCGGAGCTGGGCCAGCGCACCGTGTTTGTCCGGGCCGACCATACCGTCCGCGCCGAGGCGGAAGCGGCCGTCAGGGCGGCGCTGGAGTCGTTCGGCTCGCTGGATATATTGCACAACAACGCAGGCATGCCGGCGCGCGGGCCGCTCGAGGATATTGAAGAGGCGATGCTGCGCAGGGTGCTGGATGTTAACCTGCTCGGGCCGTTCCTGATGACGCAGGCCGCGTTGCCGGCGCTCAAGCGCTCGGCGGCGGCGCATGGCCATTCATCCATCATCTTTACCGCGTCGATCCAGTCGGTCATGGTCAGGCCAGACTTTACGCTTTACGGCGCGACCAAGCACGGCATTGCCGGTTTGCTCAAGAGCCTGGCGCTGGAGCTCGCCCGCGAGCGGGTCCGGGTCAACGGAATCTGTCCCGGTTCCGTGGACACGCCGCTATTGCGCGATCTGGCCGCGGCAACCGGCAACCTGGAGACCGGCCTCGCCGCGTTCCGGGACGGCATTCCGATGGGCCAACTGATTAGCGCCGACGACATCGGGGCGGCGGCGGTGTTTCTTGCCAGCGACGACGCCAGGATGGTCACCGGCGTGTTACTGCCGGTAGACGGCGGCGTTACTGCGTGATGCCATAGCGGCGTGCGGCGCCGTTATCCGGCGTCGCTACTTAGCTACTTATCCACCTGGCTTATTCGCGTTTCTTATCGTCCCCCTTACCGTGCCTGTATTGACATTGCCCGGGTCCTGTTCCACCCTGTGATCAGGCCAGCGGCAGGTTTGCCGGGATGATGTGTATCAATGAGCATTCTTTCCTGCGTGCTAGGATCGTCACCATATTATTGCTTATTTCAGGAGTAGCCTATGAATGCAGAGTGGCTCAGGGCGCATACCACCCCGGAACCCGGCGATACGCCAGTCCCCGAAAATGACCCGCTTCCGCCGGAAGTCCCACAGCGCGATCCAGTCCCGGTACAGGATCCTATTCCCCATCAGGCGCCGATCCAGGCCATACGCGGCGCAGCGAGCGCGGCCGGTCGCGCATGGGTTCACTAACGCAGAACGCCGCGGCTGATCTTTCCCCTATATCGCCAGGCGCAAAGGCGCGGCATCACGGTAATCTTGCCTGCATCGGACTGACCGCATGACCTTCAAACAAGTTTTTGGCTTATTCAAAGCGGCAGCGAATTCCTGGATCGATGACTATGCGCCAAGCATGGGGGCGGCGTTGGCCTATTACACCGCGTTTTCAGCCGCGCCGCTGTTGCTGATCGTGATTTCCGTGGCCGGCCTGATATTCGGGGTCGAAGCGGCACAGGGTGAAATCTTTGGGCAACTGCGAGGCTTGATGGGCGACGACGGAGCCCAGGCAGTGCAGGGCTTGCTTGAAAGCGTCAGCAAACCATCCGAGGGCATAGCCGGCGCGATTACCGGTGCAGTACTTTTGCTGGTTGGCGCGACCACGGTTTTTGCCGAATTGCAGGCGGATCTGGACCGGATCTGGCGTGCGCCGGCCAAAGATGCGTACACGGGAATCTGGGGCTTGCTGCGCGCACGGCTCCTGTCTTTCGGAATGATCCTTGGCATCGGCTTTTTACTGACGATATCGCTGGTGCTGAGCGCCGGGGTGGCCGCATTTGGAAAATGGTGGGGCCCCGTGTTCGGCGGCTGGGAAGCGCTCGCGCATGTTCTTAACGCTTTGCTCAGTTTTGTGCTGGTCACGACCGTCTTCGCCATGATTTATAAAATCATGCCACGTGTAAAAATTGCCTGGCGCGATGTATGGATCGGCGCCGCGGTGACGTCGCTCCTGTTTACAATCGGTAAATTCCTGATCGGTCTTTATATCGGCAAAAGCGGCGTCACTTCCGGATTCGGCGCGGCCGGGTCGCTGGTGGTGTTATTGGTGTGGGTATATTATTCGGCGCAGATATTTTTGCTGGGCGCTGAATTTACCCGTGCCTATTCGCATCAGTTCGGCTCGCGGAAGGGTGAAGCCGAACAGCCGGCGCCTGCCGCCACCCAACCCGCCGAGGCGTAAGCCGGGTACGATGGCGGCGCTGCTGTCCTATCATAGATGAACCACTCGGATATATAGAAACGCTGTGCATTCGCAAGATTGATTTGCCGTTCGCCGTGTCGTCCCCTCACAGCGGACTAAAACGCGCTCCGGTGGGCACCAACTGGTGCGGATAGTCTACAGTCCGGCCCCAGCCTGCAAGCTTTTGAATGACAAGCGCTTAAAGTTACTCTATACTTTGAAAAATGGTTGAGACTTGACGCGGAGCCCTGAGACAACAGGGGCATGCCAGGATGGTAAGCTACGGTAGTTAACCGCGGTAGCATTTGCTGACCGTAGTAGTCAGGTCCAGCATAGCCAGTTTCACAGCGTGCTCGCAATCAGTCTTAAAAGCCTTACTAGCCTTACTAATTCCCGCCCGCTATTACACCTCCTCTAACAGGGCGTCGGAAAGCAGCATCAACAGGTTCTCGGACCGGACAGGCACTAATTAACGCTTGTCGTTGAATTTAACCTCTGCAAATTGCAACTAAACAGCCGTACAAGAATCGCACATGAATACTGCTGAGGCCAAGAAAGTCCTCGAAACCGCGTTACTTTGCGCACATGAGCCTTTATCAGTCAATGACTTGAAAAAGCTCTTCGTCGGGAACGGTGATCACGTCGCAGATGTCGGTGCCGACACGATCCGGACCTTGCTGGAAGAATTGCGTGGCGATTGGGCTGACAAGGGTATTGAAGTTGTCAGTTTGTCGACTGGATGGCGTTTTCAAAGCCGTCCCGAAATGAAGATTTACCTGGAACGGCTCAATCCTGAAAAGCCACCGAAATATTCGCGTGCCACCATGGAAACGCTGGCAATCATTGCGTATCGTCAGCCAGTCACACGCGGCGATATTGAAGAAATTCGCGGTGTAACAGTGAACTCGCAAACCATAAAGACGCTCGAAGACCGAGGTTGGATCGAGGCGATAGGGCATCGGGACGTGCCGGGACGGCCGGCACTATTTGCAACAACGAAGCAATTTCTCGACGACCTCGGCATGACATCGCTCGAACAGTTACCGCCATTGCAGCAAGTAAGCAAGGGCGACATGCAGGGCAATGTATTGATGGAAATGCAGGCCCTTGAAAATGAACTGCAATCCGGTCTGGATCAGTCGGCAATCGATTTTGGTGCCGAGCCGGGCCTGGAAAGCAAGAAAGTGGCAGTCGATGCGTTAGCTGACACTGCAGTTGAATCCGTAGTTGACACAGCAGTTGAAGCCGTAATTGATGCATTTAAACCAGCCGTATCCGCTTTTGACGCACCCGTAGCAACTGTAGAACCCATGGCTGAGCCAGTCGACGCCGCGACGCAAGCTGACCCCGGCCTGACTGATCTGCCTGTTGAATCTCCTTCTCATGACCACGCGCCCGAACCAACGGTCGATGCTGCGCCAGGTCAGCACAACCAAGAATCGAACAATGACCCTGCCTACCCCAAATGATGCACCGGTGAATTCTCCCGCCACTGCAAACAATCCGGAAACAAAAGAGACGCGCGACACCGGCACGCATGCCGAAGCGACTCCGGACCAGAACACTGCCGCAAAACCTGCCGGCGACGCGCGGCCTGCGAAGCGCGGCGTGCGCGGACCCCGTACATTGCGGCGCGCGCGATCCGGCCCGCGTCCGGCCGCTGAAGCGAACAGCGACGCGATGCCGGTCGCGGCAAGCGATGCGGTGCAACCGATCGCAGCCGATAGCGGCATGCCTGCCGCCGGCGAAGGGGAAGGGCCCCCCGCTGCGCCGCGCAGGGAGCGCAAGCAGCGCGGACCCGGCGCTATGGTAGGAAAAGGGCGCGAGCCAGGCGCAGGCCAGGGCCGCGATCCGCAAAGAAATACCCCAAAGACTTCCCGCAAGCCGCGCGATCAGGCGGGCGAAGGCGGCAAGCCGGCGCATGCGCGCGCCAAACCGGCTGACGCTGACGACGTGTTCTCTTTTGTCACATCGGAGGCGTTCGACACGCTGGCTGAAGAAGGCGAAAATGCCGGCGCGGGCCGCGGTGCGGCAGGCCGCCAGGCGCCGGCGAAAACCGTGCGCCGCGACCTCACTGCCGAAGACGACGCGCCAAAATTGCATAAGGTCCTCGCTGAAGGCGGCCTCGGCTCGCGCCGAGACATGGAAGAATTGATCATTGCCGGACGTGTTTCGGTCAATGGCGAGCCGGCGCATATCGGTCAGCGCATCTTGCCGACCGACCAAGTCCGGATTAATGGAAAATTGCTTCAACGAAAAGTAAGCAAGCGTCCGCCGCGGGTGCTGGTCTATCACAAGCCGGCGGGCGAAATCGTCAGCACCAGCGATCCTGAAGGCAGGCCATCGGTGTTTGACCGATTGCCGAACATGAAGGCGGCCAAATGGCTGGCGGTCGGGCGCCTCGATTTCAATACCGAGGGGCTGCTGCTGTTCACAACGTCGGGTGATCTTGCCAACCGCCTCATGCATCCGCGTTATGAGATCGAACGCGAATACGCGGTGCGCACCCTTGGCGAGCTGGAAGAAGGGATGCGCCAGAAACTGCTGGCCGGCGTCGAACTCGATGACGGCACGGCGCAGTTTTCCAAGATTGCGGACGGTGGCGGCGAAGGCATCAACAAGTGGTATCGCGTCACGATCGGCGAAGGCCGCAATCGCGAAGTGCGCCGAATGTTTGAAGCGATCGGCTTGACCGTGTCGCGCCTGATCCGGACCCGATATGGCGCTATGACCCTGCCGCGCGGCTTGAAGCGCGGCCGCTGGGAAGAGCTTGACGAACATGCGGTGCGTGACTTGCTAAGCTTGTGCGGACTCGATAAAATTGCCGGGCAAAAAGAGGCAGGTAAAGGCCGCGGCGATTTTCAGGCGCGCCCAGTAAATGGCAATAGTGTTGCCTATGAAAGTTCTCAGGGGCAACGACGTGGCCCGGGTGCCGGTCGTGCACCGGGACAGGGCCAATGGCAAGGTCAGCCGCCAGGCCGCGGACCATCACAAGGTCAGCCGCAGGGGCGCGGACCATCATCACAAGGTCAGCCGCAGGGGCGCGGTCCATCACAAGGTCAGCCGCCAGGCCGCGGTCCATCCCGTCCGCGCCAGCCTGACCCGCTCCAGACCGCGCTTGGATTCCCTGGCATGGGCCAGCCGCGCCGCGCCAATGGCCCTGGTCGTGGCGGTCCGGGGCGACCGGCGGCACCGGTCGGCGTGTTCCAGGGCGCGCCACGGCGCCGGCCGAAAGGCGGCTAAAATTCCGGTGGCCGGCGCGCATTCTGCGGCGGCCCACACAAGGACGCGTTGGCAATTCGTTTGCTGACGCGCAGTCTGCCATTGCAGTGCACAAAGTAATCGACTATAATTTGGCAGTTAACAAAAGTCGCTCACGAGACCACCTGTGGTAAACCTCTGCGGTGCAGCTTGCAGGTGACTGGAACGATAACGAAATGGGCGGATGCCTGTTTCCAGGAAGATGGGCGGATGCCCATTTTTTTTTTGTTAAACAGATTGCAATCGCGCAGTCCCGGGACTAGCGTTAATTGGAGAATGGTTTTGCGGTTGGTTGAATTAATAGAAAAGACCGTGGTGGGCATGGGCTACGAGCTGGTCGATTTCGAGCAGGCTGCGCGCGGTCTCGTGCGCGTCTATATCGATTTTGCCGCCCATGAGGCTGACGAGCGCGGTTCGATCACGGTCGAAGACTGCGAAAAGGTCACCCATCAGTTGCTGCATGTGCTGACGGTCGAGAACGCGGTGTATGAACGGCTTGAAGTGTCGTCGCCGGGGCTTGATCGGCCGCTGAAGAAGGCTGCCGATTATGCGCGTTTTGCCGGGCAGGAAGCTGTGGTGAAACTGCGCATGCCGATGCCCGGCACGCCCAACCGCAAATCGTTCCAGGGTGTGTTGCATGCGCCCGAAGGCGAGCAGCTGAAACTTGAATTTGAAGGAAACGAAGGGCCGGCGATGCTTGAGTTTACGCTCGCCGACGTGGACAAGGCACGCCTGGTGCCAAAAGTGGATTTTAGGAGCCGCAAAGCATGAGTCGCGAAGTATTATTATTGGTCGATGCGCTAGCGCGCGAAAAAAATGTTGACAAGGATATCGTCTTTGGCGCGCTCGAGCACGCGCTCGCGCAGGCGACCAAGAAGCGCTACGAAGGCGATGTGGATATCCGTGTGGCTATCGACCGCGAGACCGGCGAATTCGAATCGTTCCGCCGCTGGCACGTGGTGCCGGACGAGGCCGGACTGCAGTTACC
>JAQGMO010000261.1 GCA_028292315.1 Herminiimonas sp.
TATCATTGTGCAGCTGTGAAATCATGACGCTCAGCCGGCCGAGGCTTTCCTGGTCGGCAGCGCGCAAACGCTGCACCACCCGGTCGACCTCGATCTGGCGCTCGACAGTTTCATCATCAATCAATGACAGTGTGTCTGCCGATAGTCCCTGCAAACCTTCCCGCATGTCGGTGTACATGGTCTGCATTGCGCGGTCCAGATACCCGCGGAACCGGACTTCAAGCTCGTTTCGAAACGCTGCGCCGTCCTGCATAAGGAACGCTTGCGCCCCTAGCAGGTTTTTCCTGTCCGACGACACGTCTTCCCGGATGGCGCGTCTGATGCCGTCGGCACCTTCCTGTACCATCTGCTCCGCCAGCTGCGCGAACCGAAGCAACGCACGTTCCTTTGCTAACTCAATAATGGGCGACGTAGTTTGCATAAAATCAATGAATCAACTTACTTAGGCGAAATTTTCTTGTTCGGCCTAGAGCATATCGCGCTGCGCGATTAAAAGGAAGTTGTGCGGGAATTTATATAGTATAAATAAGGAAGATGCAGCAGGCCGGATGCGGCAGGCCGGATGCGGGAGGCCGGATGCAGCAGGCCGGATGCAGCAGGCCGGATGCGGCAGGCTAGATGCGGCCCGTATCAATCATGGCGTTGCCTGTGCGGCGCGCGGCCTCGATCGCCGTGTCGTAGGTTTCATAAGGCTGTTCCGATACCCTATGCTTTTCGATCACGCACAGAAAGTCCTGTGCCTCGTCACTAAACCTGTAGATGGAAAGGAAAGCATCCCAGCCGCCCGGCGCCGGTAACTCATAGGCAAAAAGGTGTAATTGATATCGCCCGACCGTTTCAATCGCCATTGTGTGTCCTCCTGAAACGGAACTTATCAGCAATGGCACCGGCCAATATTGAGCCGGGTCACGAAACATTGCCATCGCACTCGAAGGCGACCGATTGAATGAACCATGCCGGCAAACTGGTCGCCAATGATTGCAATATTGAGATTAAACAACTTTCTTTTCGGGCGGAGATGGTATTAATAAGTACTAAGCAAGTATGAAGCAAGTACGAACGAAGCTCGAAGCATGCGATTAATGCACCAAAATGCTGAGAAAAATAATTGAAACCTTAAGGCCCGAGCCGGAAACGGGTGTTTATAGGACCTAGAATGCAGGACCAGACGCCATGCCGCGACTCCACACCCATTACGACAATTTGAAAGTAACGCGCAATGCGCCGCCAGAGATCATTCGAGCGGCGTATAAAACGTTATCGCAAAAATTTCATCCCGATCGCAATCCGTCTAATCCAAATGCCACCCGAACTTTCCAGATGATCAGCCTGGCCTATGAAGTGCTGTCCGATCCGATCAGGCGCAGGGACCATGACGACTGGATCGCGCGAATGGAAGCGGAACAGGAAGCCGCTGCTGCCGCCAGCCAGGCAGCGATTATGGTGCCCGCCACGCAGACCCGCGTGCAGTCGGGCCGGCGCGCCCCGGGGGCCTGGATCCGCGAGCTGCGCAGACTTGCCTCGGCATTCCACCTTCCAATGAAGTTCGCGCATACCCGTACCAGGATCGGCAGCGTATCGAAGGTCTGCATGCTCGGCGCGCTCGCGAGTGTGCTGGTTTTTGGATTCCTGTCGGGCTGAGGGAAACCCCGGGGTTCATGGTTTTTTGGTCACCCGCATTACGACCAGGATCAGCAATGCGACCAGGGTGCTGAGAATCGCGGTTGCTTCCCGTCCCATGCCGGCGGCGATGCCGACCGCCGCCGTCAGCCAGATGCTGGCGGCAGTCGTCAGCCCCCTGATCTCCTGTTCCGCGTTCAGCTTGATGATGGCCCCCGCACCGAGGAACCCGATGCCGGCAATGACGCCTTGCAGTACCCGGCTCATGTCGCCCATCGCCACTCCTGCCTGTAAAGGGACCAGGACGAATAGCGCAGAGCCGAGCGCGACCAGCATATGGGTACGGAAACCGGCCGACGACCCGGCCGATTCACGCTCGTAGCCAAGCACGCCGCCGAGGACGATTGCGACCAGCATCCGGACGCAGACTCGCGTAAATTCCGCTGCATCAGGAAGATCTGAAAACTCTTCCTGCACTGTTAACCAACTTTCGATCCACCATGCATTCATCCCTGCTCCACTCCCGCCGCTAAAAAATTCCACATGATTTTATCGCATTGGCCGCGGCACGGCGACACCGTCGCAGGCCGCGAGTGGCTGACGGCTGATGGCTGATGGCTGACTGCGTGGCGCATCAGGACGCGGCCTTCGCAGGCGCGGCCGGCCCACGGAATTGCAGCGATTTATACTCGAGAAATTCTTCCATTCCATACGGGCCCATTTCGCGGCCGCGCCCCGACTGCTTGTATCCGCCGAACGGCGCAAACAGGTTATAGGAGCCGCCATTGATGTCGACCTGCCCGGTACGCAGCTTTTTCGCCACCTGCTGCGCCCGTTCGTCGCTGCCGGCCCAGACCGCGCCGGCCAGCCCGTACAGGGTGCCGTTGGCGATCTTCACCGCTTCCTCTTCGTCGCGGTAGGTAAGGATCGAGAGCACCGGTCCGAAAATCTCTTCCTGTGCAATCGTGCTGTCAGGCTTCACGCGACCGAAAATGGTCGGCTGTACATAATACCCTTTGGGCAGCTCTGGCGGCGCATCGGGCCCGCCCCACAGCAGCTCGGCTTGTTCGGCCATGCCTTTGCGAATATAGCTGCGCACGCGTTCGCGCTGCGCGTCCGAGATCAGCGGACCGAGTTTCGCGATGCCGCCGAAAGGATCGCCGACGGTGAATTTTTTAGCGGCTTCCACCGCCAGCTTGGCGGCTTCGTCATAGCGCGACTCAGGCACCAGCATGCGCGTATGCGCCGAGCAGGTCTGGCCGCTGTTGAGAAAGCAGGCAGTGACCGTGCCCTTGACCGCAGCGGCCAGATCCGCATCGTCGAGGATCACTGCAGCCGATTTTCCGCCCAGTTCGAGCGCCACGCGCTTGATGGTCGCCGCGGCGACTTCGGAAATGCGTTTGCCGGCGCGGGTCGATCCGGTAAAGGAAATCATGTCGACATCGGAATGACGCACCAGCGCTTCGCCAACGGACGTGCCGGCGCCGCTCACCAGGTTGAATACCCCGGGCGGCAAGCCGGCTGCGTCGATCACTTCGGCCAGCACGAAGGCATTGAGCGGCGCGACTTCAGACGGCTTGAGCACAACCGTGCAGCCGGCCGCCAGCGCCGCCGCGACCTTGGCCGCAATCTGGTGCAAGGGATAGTTCCAAGGCGTGATGCACGCCACCACGCCGACCGGCTCTCGCACGACGCGCGAGTTGCCGATCGTCTCTTCCCAGGCAAACGCGCCAGCCATTTGTGCGTAATAGCCAAAGTTCGCGATCGGCGAACCGACCTGAATCTGGGCCGATAATTTGAGCGGCATGCCGACTTCGCCTGCGATCAGGCGGGCCAGTTCCTCGCTGCGCGCTTTCAAGCCTTCCTGGATCTTGCGCAGGAATTCACCGCGTGCCGCCGGCGCAGTGACGCTCCACCCGTCGAACGCGGCGCGCGCCGCCGCCACGGCGCTGTTCACGTCATTTTCATCACCGTCGGGAATACTTGCCATGACCTCTTCAGTAGAGGCGCTGATGACGTCGATGCGGTTGCGGCCGGACGGTGTCACCCAGCTTCCATTGATGTAAAGCGTATCGCGGTTTTGCATGTTGTCGGTCTCCGGAATTGATTTGAGGGCATGGAACTGGCGCGTTCACCGGCGTCAGCCGCGGCTGCTGCCTGCTGCCTGCTGCCTGCGCTCTGCTGAAGCAAAAACTGTCCACATGCTAACCTAATTGGCAATTCGAGGAAACTTTTCCAATGGGCAAGCCGAAGATCGCCGACCACGACTTACATATAGGAAATCACTATCATTGGATTATGTCCGGCGGCGCGCA
>JAQGMO010000266.1 GCA_028292315.1 Herminiimonas sp.
CGAATTCATCGATCAGGACAGTTTTCAGAAAGCCTGAATGGACGATGTACAGCGTATCGAAGGCCTGCCCAATGGTGTGGATGCGCTGGCCGGTTTTGAATTGCACATGCTGGAAAAGAAATTCTTCGTCTGCCACCGACGAAGCGGAAGGAATGCGCAGCAAGTCACATAACTCCTTCAGGTTCGACCACAGCTTTCCCTGCCTCTGCCACCCGGCTTCCATCGTGGGCGCATGCGCAGTCACTGGGGAGGAATCTGAACGGATTTCAGACGTTTGCGTCGACAGCATGGTCATCTCCTATTAAATTGAGCAAAACATTCATTTGTCGCGACATCGTTTTGGACTCGCGTCTGTCGATGCCGTACCGGTTTTTTTACGAAATCGTGTTTCGCACAAAAAAGCATTAGCTCCGTCGCTTTTGCCGGAAGGTTTTGCACAGGTGCCGGAGCTGCGAAACCGCAGTGTTGCAGCAACGCCATGTGCAATTGCTGTGTGTCACGCTTGGTAGCCAGTTAGTAGTATCTCAACCGCACAGGCTAATAGCTATCGGGATGCGCTGAATAGAAATGTAGGACAGCTGGTTGGAAAAGTAGGCTTATTCCTACCGCCGCAGACGGTGCAGGAAATGCGAGAAGTCAAGGAAGGGGAAGCGGGAAATACAGTGCGTTTGTCCGGCAAGCGGTCAGTCACATTTTAAATGGCGTGAGCAGGCGATGCGCGACGGCATACTGAACCAGGTCAGCGAGCGAAGGCATTCCCATTTTGTGCAGGATTCGTGTTTTGTGCGTACTGACCGTCTTGACGCTCAAATGCAAAAGCTCTGCGATTTCAGTAATCGACTTGCCGCCCACCAGCAGGCTGAACACTTCAAACTCGCGATCCGATAGTTGCTTGTGCGGGAGATCTTCATTGGACGGCATCGCGTCCATAGCCAGTTGCTCAGCGACTTCGAGGCTGATATAGGGGCGGCCGGAGGCAACCTTCCTGATCGCGCTGACCAATTGCGTGCCGGCACTTTCCTTGGTCAAATAACCGCGCGCCCCGGCACGGATCGCGCGAACCGCGTACTGTTCTTCTTCATGCATGGTCAGGATCAGGATCGGTAGCTTGGGGACTTCATCCTTGATTTGACGAATCAGCTCAACGCCGCTGCGTCCCGGCATCGACAGGTCAAGCATCAGCAGGTCGAACCCGCCTTTACGAACCTGGGCCAGCGCTTCAAAGCCGTCGACGGCTTCGCCGACGACCTCGATATCGTCGGCGCCTTCGAGTATGCGTTTCAATCCTTCCCGCATGATGGTGTGGTCGTCTGCAATAACAATACGAATCATGATGTGCTGATCTGGAGTGGAAAGGATTCAACCGGTGTTGATGCGTGAATGACGAGTCCCCGAGGCTTCAGATTTTTAATTTTAATGGTTCCACCCAAAGTATAAATGCGTTCCTGCATTGCCACCAGTCCGAAGCACCCGGCCTTGTTTTCGCTGCCGGAAACCATGCCGACGCCGTCATCCTCAATAATGACGTCAAGCTTCATTCCGCTATGCCACAACCTGATTTTGACATGACTTGCATGTGAATGCCTTTCTATATTTAGCAAGGCTTCCTGAACTACCCGGTAAATGGCGGAATCGACCGGGTCGCCGAGCCTGACCGCCATGCCCTTGCTTTCGACTTCACATTGTATAGAGGTTCTTTTATTGAAGTTATCCGCCACCCATTTTACGGCCGGCAAGAGGCCGAAGTCATCGAGCAGGGGCGGGCGCAGGCTGGATGCAATGCTTTTGGTCCGAACAATGATATTGTCCAGAAGACTTTGCATCTGCTTGATACGCGCCGGGCATAGTTTATCGACATTCGGAAGGCTGTTTTCAAGCCAGTCCATGTCAAGTTTGAGTACGCTGAGGTGCTGCCCCAGATCGTCGTACAATTCACGCGACACGCGCCGCTTCTCGACTTCGTTGGCTTGTTGGGACGATACTCCCCGCCTGCGGACCGGGGACGCCGGCGCCGGCGCCGGAACATAGGAACTATCGGTTCCGGACTTTATCGATTCGGTAATGATAACGGCCAAAAAAAGTTCTCCCTGAGCGGCAATACGCGAGATGAGGGCCGTAATCGGAAAAACTTCGCCGCTGGCGCGAATGCATTCCAGCTGGATCCTGTTGCCCGTCCCACCTTGTTCCGCCAAGCCGGAAGCGTGGCAGCGATCCATGTAATTACGATGGGCATCCCGCGTCTGCGCCGATAACAGCCGGTCCACCGGTTGCCCCAGTACCTGTTGAACGGGATAGCCGAACAGGCGCTGCGCAGCATTGCTGATCAGGACAACCCGGTGCCTGGCATCCGTCAGGATCACGCCATTCGTGGCTGACTCGATTACCGCCCATAACCAGGCATCCATCTGTTCGGATGAAAATCGGGACACCTTGTCCGGCAAGCAGGACATCGGCGCAAACGAAAGCGCGGAGCGTGACCTAATATCATTTGTCTTTTCTTTACCCATTTTTTTCTTAGAGCATTGCGCATCTTTCAATGAACTTTATACACATATCCAAATGAAATTGCGATGAACTTGTTTTATTCCTCGGAACAATCGTGGTGCATCATTGATTTTCATCAGTTTGGCCCAGCACGTCCCGATGAAGTTCTTGCAATCCAGAAGAGCCAGTGGGTGAATTTTTTTCGTTATCGGTCTTACCGATAGCGCAATCATTCTTGCGCCGTAGAATGAAAGGAAAAATTTTACCGTTCAGACTTTATTCACTGGCGGTCGGGCCGGGCTCATCGGGGTGCGCGGCATTTATCGGCCCGAACCAGTTTACGTTTAATTTCCGGTGTTTCGCCTGCCGTCGCAGAAAATAACGGGCGGAGACCGGCCTCGATACCGGCGGCAGGGTGGGTCGATCACGTTTAATGCCGCCGGGGCAGAACTTTGCGCAACAGCCGCTACCTGTTAGACTGAGCGCGGTCGGAAGCGCCTTGCTTCGGGCGCAGTCGGGCGCACCATCTTCTTAATCCAAAATAACCTGTCATGGAAATTCAGCTAGGGGATATCAGCCATACCATTCAACTGGCAATTGCCCCCGTCTTTCTTTTAACCGGCGTGGGCACCAATCTGCTGGTATTGACCAACCGCCTGGCACGCATCATCGATCGCTCAAGAGTGCTCGAGGACCGCATGGATACGCTCGGCCAGGCGGTGGAAACCGAATGCCTGGCCGAGATTGAAATCCTTTATCGCAGAGCACAGTGGATCAATCGCGCGATTACACTGAGCACGACTTGCGGTCTGCTGATCTGCGTCGTGGTGGCGGCGCTTTTTCTTGGTAATGCGCTGGGACTGAGCCTGGCAAAGCTGATTGCGACCTTGTTCGTGCTTGCGATGCTGGCGCTGATCGGTAGCTTCGTTTTCCTGCTGCGCGAAATTTTCATTGCGATCGGCGCCTTATCGATGCGCCGGGGGCCGGTGGCGACCCGGTAGATATGGCTGCGGTCCCGGTCTCGGCGGTTCGCATATCATGGTTGACGCGGCGATGCGCTTGCGGCATTGTTAGATTTGGGGCGCCGGCACGGGACGCGCTCAACGCGATGGCAAGCCGCAGCCGGCGCCATGGAATTGGCATGACAGGACACTAGCATCAATGAGCATACTCACGCCGCCCGCAGGCGAAGACGACCCGCTGTTCCGATTCTCATTGATCGGCCTGGTGGCCGATTCATTGGGTATCATCGCGGCCATATGGGAACTGGCGGACGACATCCTCTACCTGAGCGAGCACTGGTCGGTGATCAATGGCGGCCCCGGAGAGCCGACCTATACCACTTCCAGGCAATTCAGGACATTGGTGCATCCGCACGACCAGCCTGCGTTCGACGCGGCCATTGGCAGATGTTTGGAAACGTCTGCCGGCATGGTCGAAGCGATGATTCGAGTCCGGCTGAAGCCGGACGACTGGCAGTGGATGGAGGCGCGCTTCAGGCTGGCGCAGCGTGATGAGTCCGGGCGTGCATCCAGACTGATGGCAACCATGGTCGCGCGCAGCGAACGTGAGCCTGGTGACAAGCCGAGGCCGGCGGGCCTGGCGGCAGGCTGACGCAATTTACCAATGGGTTATCGCTTATTTCCGCTTGGTCGCGGAGCGGACCGAAAACCAGCGCGCGACGCTGACCACGATGGCAATGCCCATCAGGTCGGCGAGGGCGGTATGCGAGTTGACGGTAAAGCCCGCGATACCCTTCAAGCCCGTCACGATCATCCATGCGCTGACGGCAGACAAGGCGACATGGCTGATTGAACCGGCATAATTCTTCGCCAGGGCAGATAAAAAATTCGGTTTGGTTTCGTTCGGCTGGTTTTCCATTTATACGCTCAAATGAGTTGATGTCACGGCGCGACGCGATGGCAATCACGGGTTCACATCATTATGGAGCGTATTTTTTAGTTTCCTGGCATAAATTATTTTTAGATTAATTAATGCGTTGTATGCATGCCGCATGGATGCAATTCTGCCAATGTCGGATACCCCGGCGAGGGCAAATACGGGGTGCCTGGCCCGCGTGCCCTCGCCGGCAGCAAATTACCAGCCGGCGCGGCCGAACCCGGGAGCGCCCGGATTGTAGCGAAAGCCCTGGAACCCTCCGCCCCCGATTGGTTGGGGATAGGAATAGAACGCGGGCAAATACGCGGCAAGGGTGTTATCGATGGCGTTTGCCATCGGCTGGAATGCTCCGCCAGGCTGTTGCCCGCCTTGCCCCCATGGATTGGCCAGCCACGATTGCGGCAGGAATTGCGCCTGTTCGCCGAAGACCGCGGCCGGGTTGCCTACGCTTGAAAACGGCATGTTCTGACCGGCGCTTCCACCGGGCGGCGTGTTCAGTAGCGAGCCTATGGTCCCTTGCGGAACGTTGCCAAGCGTGCGGGAAATGGCCATGCCTTCGGGTGGCTGCAGGCCAAGCGCGACCAATGCGTCAGGCATGCCGAAGCCGGTGCGGGCCGGATCCCCCAGATTGATGGCGCGCGCGCTTAACTTGATGATCTGGAATAGTCGATCCACGCGTTCCGCACTTTTCATGTTGAAGACATTTTGAAAATCCGGATGATGCGCCAGCACCAGTGCCGCCAGCCCGGTCACGTGGGGAGCCGCCATCGAGGTGCCATCCCAAACCGCATAATTATTGGCCGGTACCGAAGACGCGATCGCTACCCCGGGCGCACATACCGCGATCTGCGGGCCGTAACATGAAAATTTCGCCGAGAAAAAGCCGTTGGCATCCATATTTTGCGTGACGGTCTGCGAATGATAGCTATCGGGCGGGAACTCATTGAGCTTTCCGATTGCGGCGACCGCCAGCACGTGCGGCGATGAGGCCGGATATTGGACCGGTCCGCCCGAGTTGCCCGATGCGACAATGCAGGCGACGCCGGCGCGCTTGGCCCGCAGCAGTTGCTGTTCCAGCGCTTCGGACGGCGCCGCGCCGCCGAGGCTGAGATTGACGACATCGATCTGCTTCTCGATACAGTACTCCAGCGCGTCGATCAGTTGGCTGACCTGCCCGCCCGGGAAGAGCTTGCAAACATGGACTTCGGCGTCCGGCGCAAAACCGCGCACGCCGCCGGGACCGTCCGCTCCGGCGATCACGCCGGCGCAATGGGAGCCGTGCGCGACGGTGTCCTGATTCCAGGTGTCAGGGTGAGTCCTCTTGTTGATGATGTCGAAACCATTGTGAATGTTTTGCAGGTCCTGGTGGGTGGTCGCGGCGCCCGAATCGATCACCGCGACTTTTATACCCTGGCCGCGGAAGGCCGGCGGCACGTGGTCCAGCCGCATTGCTTTCTGGCCCCAGCCGAGCGCCTGCCGCTGAGGGAAATTTGCCAGCGAGGGCCAGTCCGATAATGCCCGCAATCCAACCAGGTTCGGCTCGTTACCGCTGATGTCGGGATTGGTCTGGAAAAAGCTCCAGTAGTCCGATTTGGGTTTTACATACAGGCTGCGGATAGATTCTTCGGTTTCGCCGAACAACGACAGCGTCACTGCGCCGCGTTCATCGGTCACCCCGGTGGCGGGAATAAAACTGCCGAACAAATAGACTTCGGCATCCTTTACCGGCGCGTTGTCCCTTCCCAGTACGATAACCTGGGCTTCAAGCACCGGTCCGCTGGTGGGCGTCGCGCCCATCACCAGCGCCGGCGGCTGAAAAGCGGGGTCCAGCAAGGTCAGATGTTCGTCGCGCTCGATAATCAGCTGGCCGCGCGCCTGCTGATGCAGCACATTGGCTTTCTGATCCGTCATCCGCGTGACCAGTACACTGGGGGCATCAATCATGCCGTCGGCCAGCGTTCCCATATTCTTTGGACCGACCGTGTCCACTACCTCAATATCGGGGCTTGAACGTAGCGTCTGCTCGATAACGGAGAACAGTAACGGTTGCAAGCCCATCAGTTGCATCCCCGGCACCTTGCGCGGCGCCACCAGGTATTGGCTCTTCCTTTGTGAAACCGTACGCCCCGCTTGTGCCGGACGGCCGCCCGGCGAGGTCTCGCCTGGTGGCGAAGCCGAAGCGCGCGCCTGGTCTGGTTTCGCCTGTTGCGACGACGCGTCGCTTCTTGGCGTAGTATTATCCGGCACATTCGAACTTGGGGATTCCGGGCCTTTAGCCATTTCGATTCCTTCCGATGTTGACCTGACCGCCTGGCCCTTCGTCCAAAGGCGAGAGCGGTTGGTCGGGTTCAATTTTAAGTTGGCTGGAGCCGCTCCTGCGCTGCTGCTCCAGAGAGTCAGCTTTTTCCGGACTCATCTCTACGACCGCTGTATGCGGAAGATCAGGCGGTCCAATCGTCGATAAAAGCGTGATCGACGGGTCTTCGTCGGCGTTGCTGATAAACTCGGCGAGGTGCCTCGGATCGTCCGCCCGAACAAGATAGCGACTGGCGCGTGCGGGTGATATCGGTGGCATGCGATTACTCCTTGAAAGCATCTGACCTCCCGCAATAAAGGCGGGAGGTCATTGAAACGTCGTGCAACCCTTTTAATGCAGCGTCGGCTGGCCGCTGTAGCCGCCCTGTGCTCCACCACCCTGGGCTCCCTGGTATCCAGGCATACCCTGCTGTTGCGGCTGTTGCTGTTGCATTTGCTGCATTTGCTGCATTTGCTGCAGTTGCTGCAGTTGCTGCAGCTGTTGCAAGTACATCGCCGTCGCCGGGTCCACATTAAATGGCAGCATTTTGCCGAGCTGACCTGCCATGCCGCCGATCTGGCCGCCCATCCCAGATTGCCCGAACATGCCGCCGATGGCACTGCCAAGCGGCTGTCCGACTTGTCCGAGCAAATTGCC
>JAQGMO010000270.1 GCA_028292315.1 Herminiimonas sp.
CGACGAAATCCTACGGTGAGACGTTATAGGCCTCGTATCATTAAGTCGCCATAGGATTCTTTATGAATATTAAATCAAAATTCGACACCGAGTTGACCGTCCGGTCCTTTGACTATGTTGAAAGTCAACTTGCTCGGTCGCCAGCAGCACTAGCGCCATCCGCGCAATATGAGCAGATACTCAGCGAAGCGGAAAAACATCGTAGCGCGCTACGCATGGTGCAGCGCGATGTGCTCGAGATGGTAGAACAAGGGGTGCGCGAACAGACGCTGACAAAAGCGGAGTTCCATCGCTTGCGCGAGGCCGTGGTGCAGACGATTGCGCAGGCTCAGCAGGCGATCACCCATATTGCGGCGCAGTATGCGCCGCACAAGCTTGCGGCATAAGGCACCGGGCAATCCTTTCCACATAGCACCGGGATCAGTAGGAATCGGTGCGTTGTCGCATTCGATGCGCTGTGGCCAGCCTGAGTCCAGAACCTGAAGGAACCTGCGTTTGATGGGTGTTCTTAGATGGGTGTTCTCATTTGCGTGTTCTCATTTGGATGAGAGATTCAGGGATATACCCTGTTCCGGAGTACCTTCCATATAGTCATGTCCTTGGTTCGTTAACCGCCAGGCGCCATTTTCTGATTCCTGCACCCATCCTTTATCTTGTAACAGATTAAGGTGGTGGCGGATTACTGGCTGTTCCACGTTCAATCGCTGCGCAATACTGCTGCTCCCGATTAGTGGTTCGGGGGACTGTAGAAGCTGGCCCAGGATGGCTTCCATCAGCATTCGGTCTCGCTTCATCGCTTCCTCAATGACAAAAAATGCCATCTTAGCGGAATTTACACTACGCGCCGCCGCGAAACTGATCATTCAGGATGGATAGCCGCCAGGATGACAGCGCGCAAATCGATCCTGCGCACTACCTTGGCTTCATGCACCCCATAAATTCAGAGGCAATCCACGCTAAGGGAACTTCCGGAAAATGACCGCTATCAGGATTTCCTTTGGTCCCATGCGCAGTTAAGTGCGAAGGATTTGAATGGTCAAGAAAGTCTGATTCCCCTCGCCATCGGCGGATTTGGGATCGGCATGACCGAATTCGTGATGATGGGATTCTTCCCGATGTCGCTTCAAGCCTGCCTATTTCGATTCCAGGCAGCAAATTTTCAAAAAATGCATCACATGCTGTGACTTATTCCTGCCCGGTGCTAATGGAAGGGATCTATGCAGAGGAGCCGCGTCTGCTTCGGCGAGCCATGCATCGTCATGGCTGAAGCTGAGCGGGTCGCTGCGATGCTACGGCTGGTAATCTGTGTTGCTAACGCAAGCCATGCCGGGCTCATCAATCAACGCGGCCTGTTCTCAATACTGTGAACTCGCTTGTTTATCTGCCAATTCCTCATGTTAGTATGCGGCAACTATGCGTAAACTGCATACTTGGCGCAGACGTGTGAACCGTCGATTGAGCACCAGTGAAAAAGTTTATCCGTACAGCGACAACAATGATAGCGACGTGACGGGCCAATTTATCGCGGCGAATTACGACGAACAAAAGTCTTTTCAATCGTCCATGTGACTTGCGCAAAAAGGGTGTCGATTGCCCCGGCTTATTAAAAACTTTTAAATAAAAATTTTTGGATTTCTGTATGGGTCGAATACCTTGTCGCGCAGGTCTGTGTGGGACAGGCAGTTTGAAGGCTTATGACAATCTCCAACGAATAACTGAGACGATTGAAATTGAATTTCCAAAGCATGAAATTTCGAATTGTGGCGCTCGCCGCCGCACTGGTCATAATGGGCGTCCTGGTGCGCCACTTTATAGCACTGCCGTTGTTTCAAGAGCACGTACGCGAACTGGCCATAACGCAGCAATTGTCGATCGCATCTTATGTGGCACGCGACGTCGACTATAGCATTACGTCGCGTCTGGCCTTGATCGACCGGTTCGCCGCTGAATTGCCGCCGGAGCTGGCAGGGCAACCGGAAAAATTACAAGCCTGGATCAGGGACCGACAGGATATCAATCCGATGTTCAACGGTGGCCTGCTGGCAGTACGGCCGGACGGGCACGGCCTGCTGGCGGAATATCCGGCCATTCCCGGCCGCAGCCAACTCGACTATGCGGCATCGGACTGGCTCCAAGCCGCTTTGCGCGGCAGCAAACCAGCCATCGGCAGGCCGTCACGCGGACGCATGAGCGGCAACCCGCTCATCGTTTTCGCGGCACCGGTGCGCGATACCGCCGGCGGCGTCGTGGCGGTGCTGGCCGGTGTTGCGTTTCTCAATGCACCGGGCTTTCTCGATCGCCTGCAGGAGACGCGGCTGGGCGCAACCGGCGGCTTTCTATTGATTTCGCCCGCGGATCGCCTGTTCGTCGCTTCAAGCGACCCGGTCATGACCCTCACGCCGACCCCGCATCCCGGGGTGAACCTGCTGCACGATCGGGCAATGTCCGGTTATCGCGGTAACGGCATCACAGTCAATGCCAAAGGCGTAGAGGAACTTTCCGCGATTGTGACGGTGCCCAGCACCGACTGGTTCATGGTTGCGCGTATATCGACCGAGGAGGCATTTCGTCCGATCAAAGCGCTGCGCGATTTCATGTTCAAGGCCAGTGCGGCCTTCCTGATCGTGATACTCACGATACTACTGATTGCGTTGCCGCGCATCCTGCGCCCACTCACCGGTGCGGCACATGCGATACGCGACATGGCCGATGGCAAGAGCGCGCTGGCACCGCTGCCGGTTGTCCGCGAAGATGAGGTAGGCGAGTTGGTGAAGGGCTTCAATTTTCTAGTGCACAAACTGCACAATGAAGAGGCGGCACGCGAGGCCAGCGAGGCGCGGCTGAAGTTCATGGCGCATCACGACTCCCTGACCGGGCTATACAATCGCGCAATGCTGGAAGACCGCCTGGAGCAGGCACTGGCACGCATGGAGCGCGACGGATCGCAGATCGCGTTATTGTTTTGCGACCTGGATGGCTTCAAGGCAATCAACGATCAGTGCGGGCATCATGCCGGCGACGCGGTGCTGCGTCAGGTCGCTTGTCGATTGGCCGACGGGCGCCGCCGGGTTGATACGGTGGCACGTTTGGGCGGCGACGAATTCGTCATCCTGCTTACTGGCCTCAACGATGCGCATGCTACGGCGAACATCGTTGCCCAGCAATGCCTGGCGGCTGTCAGCGAACCGTTCGAGTTCGAAGAAAAAACGCTCACACTTGGCATGTCGATCGGTATTGCCACTCATGCCGGGGCTGCAGTGACGCCGTCCTATCTGATCGCACAGGCTGATATTGCAATGTATCGGGCCAAGCGCAAAGGCAAGGGAAAACTTTTCTTTATGGAGGAGATCACTGCCATCGATTCCGGACAGCGTGCCATGACCACGACTCGTTCCATGACCACGACTGATGCCATGACCACGACTGATGCCGCAGTGTAGCTTGCGAAGTCGGATGCCGCCCGCATCACACACAAAGTGCACCCGTAAGTCTGCCGCTGCGCGAAGCAACCGGTCCCGTATGAAAAACGGCGCCGGCAATTCTGACAGCGTTTTTTTTAATACGGAAAAAAGCAGGGGCGAAAAAAAGCCCGCTAACCTTTCGGCGCGGGCTAAATCCAATTCATAGAGAAAAGGAGGAGACGGGGTAAATGATAGCTTCCCACCCGATTTTCGTCCGCTTTATTTTTTGAATAGTTGTTATTCAATTTGCGAATACCCATACGCTATATGCATTGCACGCTATACCCCCTGCCGCTCGCGGCAACTGCCGGCGTCGAATAACACAATATGACACAATCCGCGATCCAGACATCTCTCCATGGCGCCATGACCACGAATTCATTTTTGATTACCAATGCCACAGCCATCATGAGCGGCCTGCCAGCCGCCCTGGCGCGACACGATGGTCCGGATATCCGGGTTGCCGGCGGCGTCATTGCCGAGATCGGCAAACTTGCGGCGCTGCCTGGGGAACGTGTCATCGATGCAAGCGATTGCGTGGTTTATCCGGCGTGGGTCAATACCCATCATCACCTGTTCCAGTCGCTGCTCAAAGGTGATCCCGCAGGCATCAATCATTCGCTGACCGACTGGCTGGCAACGACACCCTACCGCTATCAGTCGAAGTTCGATGAAGGCATGTTCCGTATCGCCGTACGCATCGGCCTGGTCGAATTGGTGCGCTCCGGCTGCGGCACGGTGGCCGACCATAATTACCTGTATTTCCCGGGCATGCCATTCGATACATCGGCGATCCTGTTTGACGAAGCGGAAAAACTCGGATTGCGCTTTGCGCTATGCCGCGGCGGCGCCACGCAAACCCGGCTACTGGAAGCGGAGCTGCCCCCGCACCTGAAGCCTGAGTCTTACGACGACTATCTGCAGGACGTGGAGCGCTTGACCGCAAAATACCATGACGCGTCACCGGCCGGCATGCGGCGCGTGGCGCTGGCGCCGACCACGCCGCTGGATTCGGTGTCTCCGTCGCAGCTGCGTGAGATGGCGGCCTTTTCACGCAAGCTCGGCATCCACATGCATACCCACCTGTCGGAAACCGTCAGCTACCAGGATACGGCCCGGAGCAGGTATCAATGCTCGCCGACCGAGTTCATGGGCCGGCACGACTGGCTCGGACCCGATGTATGGTTTGCGCATCTGGTCAAACTGGGCAACGATGAAATCAGCCTGCTCGGAAAATCCGGCACCGGCATTGCGCACTGCCCGCAAAGCAATGGCCGGCTCGGCAGCGGCATCGCGCCGGTGCGTGAGCTGGAAGAAGCCGGGGTAACGGTATCGATAGGCGTCGACGGCGCGGCATCCAACGAGGCGGCTGACATGATTTCGGAAACCCACGCTGCCTGGCTGATGCAGCGCGCACGCAAGGGCGAGCTGGCCCAGGCAGCCTATGCCGGCGGCACCTTCGAAGGCGGCGCCGGCGCGGCGGCGGTGGAAGATGTGATCCGCTGGGGTACTACCGGCGGCGCTCGCATCCTCGGTCTGTCGGGCGTCAATGGCATCTCGATCGGCGCCAGCGCGGATATCGCAATCTATTCGCTCGACGACCCACGCTACTTCGGCCTGCACGATCCGGCGATCGGGCCGGTGGCTGCCGGCGGGCGGCCCTTCCTGAAGCGCTTGTTCGTGGCAGGAAAAACCGTGGTGGAAGAGGACCGGATTCCGGGGTTCGACATGGCGGAATTTGCGTATCAGGCCCGGCAGGCGACGCGCCGCCTGTTGTCGCCCATGTAGTTCCCTGGTCAGGGTTCCGGCTGCAATGCCTCGACCTGTCATGCGCCGCGCACGCACCTTTTTTAGCCCCTGCGCCATTGTTATGGCAGATCGCTACCTAAGGTGGGATCGGCACAATTCAGCGTGACGCGGCCGCGATGCCTATGTCCAGCGTTGCGATCAGTCCGCTAGCCGGGTCGCCTTTAACAGCTGCAACCTGGTACGCGCTGCCGTCACTGAAAGCGAAGTCCTGTTCAATACCGGCCATGGAGGTATTCTGGCCGCGGGCGCGGTAAAGCGGCGTGTCGTACACAGCCCTTGTGACGTCCTGCGGGAATGCCAGCTGACTGGTCGCGATTGCCTTTACGGTCATATTATCGTTCAGGTAAACCTGGAAATGGATGTGGGCGATCCGGCCCGGATACCACCCTGGAAAAATCGTGTTGAATGCGACTTGTCCGTTGCGATCACTTATCTGTACGCCGCGCAGGAAGGTCTTGCCCAGATGGTTGCCGTTTCCGGATGACCCGTATCCAGAATAGCCGCCGTCCTTGTCGCATTGCCAGATATAGACCGCCGCATTCGCGATCGGCGAACAGCTCTGCTTAACATCCTGCAATGTGAGCGCAAGGGTAAGCGGAATCCCGGCGCGGTCTTCCCTGATGTCTTTTCTGACGAACGTCCGGTTGCCCAGGATGGCCAGCAAGGGGAAGGGTCCACGCGTTTCTTCGGGGATCAGGGTGCAGGAACCGGCGGCTGCCGGCATTGCTTTGGCCGTGGTGGCGCTGGCCAGCGTCATACCGTTGACCGACAGGTCCGGGAGGCCCGCTCCGGCGCTTGCGGCGCTCGCCCCGGCCTGACCACCGAGCAGGCCCGCAATGCTTAGGGAACCGATTTTCCCGAGCGCCTGGCGGCGGCTTTTCAAGCGGGCGTTTTTTTCCGGCGTCGACATAGTGCATTCCTTTCGATCAGGGGGACAGTAAGGCCTCACCGGACAGCGATGCAAGCCGGACAACGATTGCCGACGGGGTCAATATGAGTATAGTCCTGCCGCCGCATGCCCGCAGGGCCTTCGCCTGATCCGCTTGCCTTGAAGAGCCGGGAACTTCGCCCTCTGGAAGGAGGAAAGCCCTTAATGCGAACACAAGGCAAGCGCCGGTGCGCAAGGCTCGAGTAAAGCCCGGCCCGTTTATTGTTTTCGACGGGCCTCCAGCGCTCGCGCCAGATAGGGCGCAGTGCGGCTTTCTTCCACCGCCGATACCTCGTGCGGCGTTCCGATTGCCACGACGCGTCCGCCCTCTTCACCGGCGCCGGGTCCGATATCGATTACCCAATCGCAAGCCGCGACGACGCGCATGTCGTGCTCCACAACAATGACGGTATTGCCGGACTCGACCAGGCCGTTGAGTTGCGCCATCAGTTTGTCCACATCCGCAGCGTGCAAACCTGTGGTCGGCTCGTCGAGGATATACAACGTGTCGCCGCGCTGCACGCGCTGCAGCTCGCTCGCCAGCTTGATGCGCTGCGCTTCGCCACCGGAAAGCTCGGTCGCCGGCTGACCGAGGCGCAGATAGCCGAGGCCGACATCACGCAAAACGGAAAGCGCGCGCATCACCTGCGGCTCTTCATTGAAAAAATCGCAGGCGGCATCGACCGTCATTCCCAATACATCGGCAATGCTTTTTTCGCGATACTTTATCTCAAGCGTTTTTTCATTGTAGCGGGCGCCATGACAAGCGGGGCAAGGCGCATACACGCTGGGCAGGAATAACAGTTCGACACAGACAAACCCTTCGCCTTCGCAAGTTTCGCAGCGGCCCTTGGCGACATTGAATGAAAAGCGTCCGGCGTCATAATGGCGCGCACGCGCCGGTTTAGTTGCGGCGAACAGCTTGCGGACGTGATCGAACAGCCCGGTATAGGTGGCGAGATTGGAGCGCGGGGTGCGTCCGATCGGCTTTTGATCGACCCGCACCAGGCGCTTCAGGTTTTCCATTCCGCCCGCGATGCGGCCGCCGAGGGAGGCGGGCGCGCCGCGTTCGAGTTCATCCCCTTCGTCCTCATCCGCCGCGATCTGATGGCCGAGTTCGGCGGCTACCAGTTCCACCAGCGCCTGGCTGACCAGGCTTGATTTGCCGGAGCCGGAAACGCCGGTCACCGCCGTCAGCACGCCTAGAGGAAACGCAACATCGAGACGGTCCAGGTTATTGCGCTCGATGCCGCTCAAGCGCAGCCAGCCGCCAGGCGCGCGCGGCGCGCGGCGCGGGAGACTATCGTGTCCGAGCAGGTAACGCCGGGTCTGGGATGCCTCGACCTGCTCCAAGCCACCGGGCGGGCCGCTATACAGCACCAGGCCGCCCTGTTCGCCGGCCGCCGGCCCGACATCTACTATCCAGTCGCCGCGCCGGATGACGTCCAGGTCATGCTCGACCACGAACAGGGAATTGCCCGCGCTTTTCAGGCGATCGAGCGCAACCAGCAGCGCCTCGCTGTCGGCCGGATGCAGTCCCGCCGACGGCTCATCGAGGACATACACCACGCCGAACAGATTGGAACGCAGTTGCGTGGCAAGCCGCAGACGCTGAAGTTCACCGGGCGACAGACCCGGCGTGCTGCGATCGAGCGAAAGATAGCCGAGCCCCAGGTCGGTCAATACCGTGATGCGGGCCAGCAGGTCGTGCGCGATCCGGGCCGCGACCAGCGCTTTTTCTTCCGACAGCGGCGCCCGCTTTGCAGCCTCGGCGGCCGTGGGACGCAGAGTTTCGGCCAGGCGGGTCAGCGGCATTCGCGATAGCTCGCCGATATCATGGCCGGCAAACTTGACCGCCAGCGACTCGCGCTTTAGCCGCTTGCCCTTGCAAAGCGGGCATTCACCACTGACAAGATACTGCGCCACGCGCTTCTTGATCATCGCGCTCTGCGTCGTGGCGAAGGTATGCAGCACGAAACGCTTTGCGCTTGAAAACGTGCCCTGGTAACTGGCAGGCTCCTTGCGCCGGATTGCCTGCCGGACCTCATCGGGATTAAAACCGATATAGACCGGCACCGACGGCTGTTCATCCGTAAAAAGTATCCAATCCCTATCCTTTTTTGGCAACTCGCGCCACGGACGGTCGATATCGAAGCCGAGCGAGACCAGCATGTCGCGCAAGTTCTGTCCATGCCAGGCTGGCGGCCAGGCGGCGACCGCTCGTTCGCGTATCGTCAGCGAATCATCGGGAACCATCGAATGCTCTGTCACCTCATATACCTGGCCCAGCCCATGGCATTGGGGACAGGCGCCGGCCGGGGTATTTGGCGAGAATGCGTCGGAGTCGAGGCGCGGCTGGTTGCGCGGATAAGTGCCGGCGCGCGAATAGAGCATGCGCAGCGAATTCGACAAGGTGGTCACGCTGCCAACCGATGAACGCGAAGTCGGCGAGCCGCGGTGCTGCTGGAGCGCGACTGCCGGCGGCAAGCCTTCAATCGAATCGACGTCCGGCACGCCGGCCTGATCGATCAGCCGCCTTGCATACGGCGCTACCGATTCGAAATAACGGCGCTGCGCTTCCGCATACAGCGTGCCGAACGCCAGCGACGATTTCCCGGAGCCGGATACGCCGGTAAACACAACCATGGCATTGCGCGGGATATCCAGGTCGACGTTCTTGAGGTTATGTTCGCGCGCGCCGCGCACATGAACGAACCCGGGATCGATTTCGTCGGCCTTTTTTTTTGAAAGAGGATTGCGGGCTTTAGTCATATACGCTTACCTGTTAACGGAGACTGCATTAATACAGTTTCCCACTGAATTGTGTACCAGGTAAAAATAATCCGAAGTCGGCGATATTCTGTTTACGTTGTAAGAAATGTCGAAGCTAATCCTGCGCAATTCTTAATTGGATGGCTAATGTGATGTCTGCAATCCATTTCCATTACATCTCCATTACATTTCCATTAATCAATTCCAAGTTTCCATTGCATCAAAGGCGCACATCAAACTTTACTGCCCGGTACAATCAGGGCATTCCATTATTTCCAGCGATCTCAAATCGTGTTTAATCGACTCGCCGTACTGCACCAATACCTGCTGCCCAAACAAGCGCTGACTGTTCTTGCCGGCAAATTTGCGAACGCCCATGCCGGCCGTCTCACTACTGCCGTGATCAAATGGTTCGTGCGCCACTACCGGGTAAAGATGGAAGACGCGCTCAATCCCGATATCGCGAGTTACGCGAGCTTCAATGATTTTTTCACGCGTGCCTTGCGCAAGGGCGCGCGCCCGATTGCCTCCGCCGATTACATTTGTCCGGTCGATGGGGCGGTCAGCCAGTTTGGCGCCATCGCCAATGGACAAGTCTTCCAGGCCAAGGGACATGATTATTCAACCGTTGCGCTGGTCGGCGGCGATCACGAACTGGCCGCGCAGTTTCAGCACGGTAGCTTCGCCACCTTGTACCTGAGTCCCATGGACTATCACCGCATCCATATGCCATGCGATGGCCGCTTGACACGGATGATCTATGTGCCGGGAGATTTGTTCTCGGTCAATCCTGTCACGGCACGCGGCATACCGAACCTGTTTGCCCGCAATGAGCGCGTGGTTTGCGTGTTCGAAGGGGAACAGGGTCCCTTCGTCCTGGTACTGGTCGGGGCGACTATCGTCGGCAGCATGGCAACGGTCTGGCACGGTGTCATTAATCCGCCACGTACCCGCGACATCCGCGAATGGCGTTACGGGCCGGAGCAGCCAATGCTGAAAAAAGGCGAGGAAATGGGCCGTTTCCTCCTTGGTTCCACAGTCGTGATGCTGTTTCAAAAAGATTTGCTCAGCTTTAATCGCGAGTGGAAGCCTGAAAGGCTTGTCTCTCTTGGTGAAATGATGGCAGCAAAGCAATCTACTTTACAAAAAAGCAATGCAAACTTGATATAAGATTGCAACTTGTCAAAAGCCCACAGAATTTCCCTGTCAAAATCGAGCCGGGTTGAATTTCCATAAATAACGATGGGTTGTATGAGTTGCATTTCGTTTCGATGGACAGCGGCGCGTCGCTACCTGTTTCCTCTTGGTCTCGCGCTTTCGCTCGTTCCGGCATCACAGGGGTTTGCGTTTGGTTTCACCGATGTCGCGGCGAAAGCAAAGCAATTGGCATCAACTGCCTATAAAAAGCCGGCTTCGAATATGCCAGGTGCCCTTTCCGATCTTACTTACGATGAGTACCGGGCAATTCGTTTCAAGCCCGGCGAGTCGACATGGCGCAGTGCCAAGCTGCCATTTGAACTTGCCTATTTTCACCAGGGACGCATGTTCGATACGCCGGTGAAGATCAGTGAGATTAACGGAAAGAAAATTCAGGAAATCAAGTTCGATCCCAAGTCTTTTGACTATGGCGCCAACAAACTCAGCCCGAAAGAACTGAACGGCCTGGGATTCGCCGGCTTTCGCATGCACTACCCGATCAATACCCCGGCGTACAAGGACGAGGTAATGGTATTCCTTGGTGCAAGCTACTTTCGCGGCGTTGGAAAGGGACAGCTATACGGTTTGTCGGCGCGCGGGCTTGCCATCGACACCGCCCTGAATTCCGGAGAAGAATTTCCGCGCTTTGTCGAGTTCTGGATTGAACGTCCGCTGCCATCGGCAAAGGAATTGACGATTTATGCCTTGCTCGATTCGCCCAGGGTAACCGGGGCCTATCGTTTTATCGTCAAGCCCGACGCGCCTACCGCGGTCGATGTGAAAGCGCAATTGCACCTGCGTGAAAACGTGGCAAAGCTTGGGTTGGCGCCGCTGACGAGCATGTACTATTTTGGTGAAAATCAGCGTTCCGCCTCAGAAGATTACCGGCCCGAGGTGCATGATTCCGACGGCATATCGGTACAGGCCGGCACCGGCGAATGGATCTGGCGGCCGCTGGTCAATCCGAAGCGCCTGATGGTGACGTCGCATGCGGCCACCAATCCGCTCGGGTTCGGTCTGATGCAGCGCGACCGTCGCTTCACCAGTTATGAAGACCTGGAAGCGCGCTATGAACTACGGCCGAGCGCATGGGTCGAACCAAAAGGCAAATGGGGCTCCGGGCGAGTCGAATTGATCCAGATTCCCACCCCCAATGAATTCAATGACAATATCGTCGCATTCTGGGTGCCCGACGCACCGCCCCGACCCGGCGTTCCGTTTGACTACGAGTACCGGTTATTCTGGCAAAAGGACCCGGACCAGCGCCCGCCGCTTTCCTGGGTAGCGCAAACCCGCAGAGGGCACGAGCCGGCCGGCAAGCCGGAGGACAGCATCGCCTTGCTGGTCGATTTCGAAGGCCCGGCATTAAGCCGGCTTGCGGCGGATACAAAAGTGGACGCGGTGGTCACGGTCGATGCCAACGGCAAGGTGCTCGAAACGAACGCCTATCGCAATGCGGTGACGGGCGGATGGCGGATGACGCTTCGGGTACGCCGCGAAGAAGATAAGAAACCCGTTGAATTGCGCGCCTATTTACGCAGCAACAACCTCACATTATCAGAGACGTGGAGCTACATAATTCCCCCGGAGTGACGCGCGATGGGCAGGCAGGCGATGATGCCGACACAGCCGGCCACGTGCACGGCTCGATCGAGCAGCGCCTGCGGCTGGCTTTCGGCTGTCGCCCGCTCTATACGCCGCCCTTGAATCGCTCGTCGATGGTGCCGCATTCATGGGGAACGCTCAATCCATTCGCACGCTGGCTCAAATCGGGCGCGCGGCGCCGGCCGCATCAGCAAATCGAACGCAAA
>JAQGMO010000282.1 GCA_028292315.1 Herminiimonas sp.
CCGCCTGAAGGTCAACTTCCTTACACCACGCACAAGGAGTACAACTATCATGCAAGGAGATTTCTCATGGCAAGCACCTTGATCGGCGTCTATGATCATTACTCCGACGCGGAAAGTGCGCTAAGCGCATTGCGGGCCCACGGCTTCCCTTACCACGATATGATGCTTGCACTAGCCGAAGAAACGCCGCTCGGCCGCCGAGCTGCGTTGCGCAAGCTCGACCAAGCGAATGATTTGTCGGAGAGCAGCACCGGTCTTCAAGATTTCTTTCGCACATTCTTCGCTTCCGACACTGAAAGCGACGATCGCGATATTTATTTCGAAGCGGTACGGCGCGGCAGTTACCTGATGATCGTCAATGCCGCGAACGACCAGCTACGCGACGAGGCGCTGGAAATAATGTTGCGCCATCACCCGGTGAACATCGATGAGCGGGCTGCCCAATGGCGTCACCGCGGATGGTCGAAATATGACACATCGGCGCCGTTCCTGACCGACCCGGAGATCGGGCATGAACGAAGCCTGTACGCAGAGGGAAGGTCCTCGCTGTCGGTACACGGGATGCAGGGCGATCCTAAATCCACCGGCGGCCCTGCTCTCGAGGATTTGACGTCAGTGCCAGGCGCTACCGAAGTGCCGCGGCCAAGCGTACGGATATTTCAGCGCGGCTTCCAGATGTGAGCACGCATGCCGTGACCCGCGCGGGCACGGCGTGCCTGCATCAGGCCCGGCTTTCGCTAGCAATGGCGCTTAATTCGGCAACCGCCTTCGGGTTGACGGAATCCGAGCCGCGCGCCAGCCGATACAGCTGCCGGAGATCGGCAGTCGTCGTGCGTGCGGATGGTACTCCCACCTTTTCAACGACTCGCGGTGCGGGCGGCACAGCAATTAAGGCCGCGATGAAAGCGCGCGCTGCACGCGCCAGGTTTTCGCCATAAGTGCCGTTACTGCCTGACCCTGGATAAGTTGCAAAACTTGAACTTGACATGTGATATCCCTATTCATTTGATTGCCTGGTTATGTTATTGGATATGGCATCCTTACGATATAAACCAAGTTTTGGTTCATGATGACTGTCATTTCCATCCTGAATAACAGTTCAAACAACCATTTTTATGTACTGGTTTTCATGTATTGAAATACCGTGACGTGCCGGTCCAGGTATCCCGATATGCGTCCTGTCCAGGCGTTCCCGGGTCGGCTGATGAAGGCGCTGCCGGCATAGTATTCGCGCGGCTCACCGCGCCATGCCACGCCTGGCGTTACTGGCCGTCCCGCAAACCGCCCGGACGGCACTTAACCCGAAGCACTATCTCCATGGTAATGTTTCATGTAAATTACTAAAAGCCCATCCACTTAAATTGAAGGAGCAATGGCAATGGCAATGGAACGGAAGAATGCAAGCGACTTTCCGCCGGAAGTTCTCAAGCTGTTCGACGGTTATGTGCATGGGACTGTCAGCCGCCGCGGCTTCCTCGATGGCGCGGGAAAGTTTGCGATCGGCGGGTTCACTGCCGCAGCCATGCTGGAAAGCCTGCGGCCCAACTTCGCTTTTGCCCAGCAGGTGCCCAAGGATGACACCCGCATCAGGGCTGAATATGCGCAGTACCCTTCGCCGCAGGGTAACGGAACCATGCGCGGGTATCTGGCGCGGCCGGCCAATGCCGGCGCGAAGCTGCCCGGCGTGCTGGTCACCCATGAGAATCGCGGTCTCAACCCCTATATCGAGGATGTCGCGCGGCGTCTCGCGCTCGCCAATTTCATCGCCTTCGCTCCAGATGCCCTGACACCGCTTGGCGGCTACCCGGGCGACGAAGACAAGGCTCGCGCGCTGTTTACCCAGCTTGACGCCGGAAAGCGGACTGAAGACATGGTTGCCGCCGCCAGCTATCTAAAGTCGCACCCCGGATGCACCGGCAAGCTCGGCGCTGTCGGCTTCTGTTTCGGCGGCAGCATCGTCAATACGCTGGCGGTACGGCTTCCGGATCTCGCCGCCGCGGTGCCATTCTACGGTGGCCAGCCGGATGCTGCGGAGGTCGCCAAAATCAAGGCGCGACTGCTAATCATCTACGCGGAACAGGATGAGCGCATCAACGCCGGCTGGCCCGCTTATGAGACAGCGCTCAAAGCAAACGGCGTGAAGTACGAGATGGTCATGTATCCCCGCGTGCATCACGGCTTTCACAACGACACCACGCCCCGCTACGACGACGCGGCCGCAAAACAGGCATGGCAGCGCACCCTTGACTTGTTTAACGCGACACTGCGCAACAGCTGATCGGGCGCGCCACCCGGGGTCGAAAGTTTCGGCGGCACAGCAACGCACTGCTGGTCCGCGCAGTAATCGGAGCTGATCGCGACCCTGCACTAATTGATTAAACTGACGATGATTACCCTTTACCACTGCATCAGCGCCAGGTCTTTCAGACCTCTCTGGACTCTCGAAGAATTAGGCTTGGGATACGATCTCAAGGTGCTTCCCTTCCCGCCCCGGGTGTTGGCGCGCGACTACCTGAAAATCAATCCGCTCGGTACGGTCCCGGCATTCTTCGACGGCGAAATGCGCATGACGGAATCGGCCGCGATCTGCCAGTATCTGGTCGCAAAATATGGCCCGACGCCCATGAACGTCACCCCGGAAGAAACGGATTTTGGGCCGTTTTTGAACTGGCTTCATTTTGGAGAAGCAACGCTGACTTTTCCCCAGGCGATAGTTCTGCGTTATGGCCGATTCGAGTCGCCGGAAAAAAGATTGCCGCAAGTGGCGGAAGACTATAGGAAGTGGTTCCTGGCGAGGTTACGCGCAGTCGATGCGGTGGTCTCAGGCAAGCCATATGTATGCGCGGACCGGTTTACAGTGGCGGATATCTCGGTCGGGTATGCGTTGATGCTGGGCGAATACTTGCAGATGGAAGAGATGTTTCCTCCTGCCGTGAGAGCGTACTGGAAAAAAATCAAAGGCCGGGAAGCGTTCGCTAATGCCATGGCAGCGCAATCGAGAGCAGCATTGGCGCAGGGTGTTTCCGAAGTCCCTGCGCCGGCTTCCTGAACCGGACAATGGAAACGATGCCGGCGGGTGTGCGCTCCTGGTTGTGCGCTCCTGGTTGTGCGTCCCTGGTTGTGCGCCCTTTATGAGACTATTCGTGTTTATACGATCGGTTGAACTCGCCGCATTCATTTGGCCGATACGGTTCCTTACTGCGCATAACCTCGCACAGGTTACGCGCAGAGCGGCTCGCTACACTAGTATCGGTCGTGACGCTGGTTCCTATGCCGGAGCATCCGGTAAACAGCATCATTAAAAAAATAATCGACATGACTTTCATGGCTTTACCTCAACAGAATCATTCCTCACGCAGCGTGTATTGCTGCAGCGCTGCCATTTAAGTGTATGGCGCTGATGGGGAAATGTAAGCGCAGTCATGAGACCTTTTTCCTATTTTCGCTAAGGAATCCCGTCGCGATCGTACGACGATGAAACAGGTACCAAACGGTGATCTACTGACATGTACCGTAAATAAATTTTTTTAGTTGCGTGTGAGAAGGCCGCGACTTCCTACAGGAAGTTAAGCATCTGTCTGACTTGGCAAATAATCGCAAGACGGTAAGATGAACACGTCTCCTCCTCCCGCAATGGGACGGATTATCCCGCCTCCAAGCAGGCGGGTTTTTTTTGCCTTGCGTCAGCAGGTCTGGAGTCGGCGCGGAATAGGCAAGTACTTATTTGGATCGCCGGCGACGATCACAAGCTCGGCAGCTTCGTCCAGTACTATGGGTCCAAAACAGTGGATTCAAGCCTTTTGGAAATCGCCCTGACCGGCTTTTTGCCAGCGAATGATCCACGGTTTTTCGGTACTGTTGCCGCAATCGAAGAGCGGTTGATGAAAGGCGGCTTATTGTGCCGATATGATCCGGAAGAAAACATTGACGGCATGCCGCCAGGTGAAGGGACCTTCCTGGTCTGTTCGTTCTGGCCGGCTGATGTAGATGTGTTGATCGGCCGCCACGAGGATGCGCGTATGTTATACGATCGCCTGCTCCGCCTTTGCAATGACGTTGGGCTCCTGTCCGCGCAATACGACCGGCAGGCACGCCGCATGCCAGGTAACTTCCCGCAGGCTTTCCCAATCGATTAATTGGTAATTCTTAACACCGATTTTTAAGTCCGGGACAGACCTGCTCGATGGGTCGTCCGGACTATTTCGTCGGGCTATTTGATTTGTTAGTGGTACTACCGGTATGACCGCCTGTAGCAGCCGGCCCCCCTGTTTCACCAACGGCACTTCCTTCCGTTACGCGGCTGCCGGCAGTGCCCGAAGTCTCAGTCTTGCCGCCGGAGCTCCCCGATACGCGCGCCCCGTCATCCTTGGTTTTTTTCTGGCTTTTTTTCGCGGCCGATTTTTCTTTCACCGTGGTATTTGCAGATGCGTCTACTGCTGATTTTGACGAGGAATTTGCGGAAGCGGCCGTCATACCGCCAATTAAGCCAATCGGCAGCGAAAGAGCGGTTATCAAGGCAAAAATTGGTTTGTTCATCTGCAGACCTTTCATTAACGTTCACGATGTGAAACAAGCAACATGCAAATATAGAGTTCAAATAGCAAGTTTGGTTCATCGAAATCGCATTGGGGCCAACCGAGCTTAACCAAACGAGGTAGATATCGTGCAACTTGATGTAATCAACGCCCCGTTTTTGATGCAGCTTGGTTATTTAATCCGGTCAAGATGTCGAATGCAGCAGTGATGTGTGCATCAACGGGGTATTTTTATTTGCAAGTATCACGGAACCATTATTCGCTG
>JAQGMO010000285.1 GCA_028292315.1 Herminiimonas sp.
TGCTGGACATGAGCGGCCTGATAACGCATTACCAGAATGAGAAGGAAGGCGCCGACCGGATTGAAAACCTGGAACAGCTGGTGAGCGCGGCGACGCTGTTCGTCTCGGAAGAAGGATTCGGCATCGATGCGCCGGCCTTGTTCGGCCCGCAGGCGCAGGCCAGCACCGGGTCCGCGATCGTCAGCCAGGATGGCATTGAAATACTGGACGCCGATGTGCCGCTGGCAACCATAATGTCGCCGCTGTCAGCCTTCCTGTCGCATGCATCACTGGAAGCCGGCGACAATCAGGCCCAGGCCGGCCAGGATGCCTTGCAACTGATGACCGTGCATTCTTCGAAGGGACTGGAGTTCAATGTAGTATTCATTACCGGGCTGGAAGAGGGATTGTTCCCGCACGAGAATAGCGACAAGGCGGATGGCGGCGTGGAAGAAGAGCGGCGGCTGATGTATGTGGCGATCACGCGGGCCAGGCAGCGGCTGTACATGAGCTTTTCCCAGACCAGGATGTTGCATGGACAGACCCGCTATAATCTCAAGTCGCGCTTTTTCGATGAATTGCCGGAGGGCGCCCTCAAGTGGCTGTCACCCAAGGCGAAGCAGCATCACTGGTTTGCAAACCAGCAGAAAGCGGAATGGGACGATGCGCTGGGATCGGGTTCAAACAAGGTCGCCCAGAGTTTCATTAAAAAAGACCTGGGCTGGCGCATTGGCGAGACCGTCTATCATCAGAAATTTGGTGAAGGCGTGATCGTCAATATCGAAGGCGGCGGGACCAATGCGCGCGCCAATATCAATTTCGGGAAGCATGGCATGAAGCTGCTCGACCTGAGCATTGCCAAACTGGATAAGACTGCGCCGCGGCTTGACGGTTGAACCTGGGCAGGATGATGTCATTCCGGCGTTTGCCGGAATGACGACGGAATCAGACTTCAGCCCTGCTCCGGAATACGCAGCATCTGCCCCGGATAAATCTTGTCGGGGCTGGTCAGCATCGGTTTGTTGGCTTCAAAGATCAGGTTGTACTTGTTGGCGTCGCCGTACATTTCCTTCGATATTTTTGATAAGGTGTCGCCGCTCTCGACCGTATAGTACCTTGCCTCGGTCGATGGGGCGGCAACAGTCATCTGATCGTTCACATGGGCAACGGACTGGATATTGCCCGCGCAAAGAATAATTTTTTCACGCGTCGGCTGATCCTTGGCCTGCCCCTTGATGATTGCGGTTCCGGACGCGCCGTCAAAGCTGACGCTCAGGTTCTCGGCTTGCAGATTTTGTGTCTGAATATACTTGAGAATGGCCTTGCCGGCCGTTTCATTCAAAGCGGCAACGTCGGCCTGGGCCGGTGCAGGCGCCGCAGTGGCTGTGCCCGCGGCGGCGCCGGTTCCCGCAGCGCCGGTTGAGCCGGTATGAAACAGTTTCTGACCTGCTTCCTTTACAAACGATAAAAGTCCCATGATGTGCTCCTGAAAGTTATGTGGTCAGTCATTGCAATCTGTGCCATTCAGATTAGCGTTAACCACGGTCCCAATCTGTGCGATGACGCACATTGCGATCGGAATTCCGGTGCGGGAAAGTTATTGCGCGGGCGTTGCCGCTGAATCCGGCTTGCCGAACACGTGCGTATAAGTGGAATAAAACGAGCAGTACATGGCGACTGTCAGGATGATCGAAACCGGCAGCAGTATTACCATCGTTATTCGCGGCGCACCAGTTAAAAGTGCAATGAGGGTGCTGAAGATCACCGGCAGGAAGACCCCGATCAAGGCCCAGGCCAGTCCATATACGATGAACGCCTTGCCAGCACGCCTTACCGCGAAGAAGCTATAGAAAATCGATTTGCCCAGCCCCATGCCTTGCCATGCCGCCAGCGGGGCCGCATACCAGAACGCCATGGCCGCCGGGGTATAGACAGCTGCCGCAACCAGCATGGCCAGGCCCATATTCGCACTTTGCATGGCTTTCGCATCGAGCGGCATGCGTCCGGTCATGACTTTCCAGAACACGCCGCCATCGATCAGGCTCGATGCGCCGATCGCGACGATCGCCGCCAGCACATACAGGCCGCCGAGTTTTAACAGGGTGGGCAAGGCAGAAGAACGAAAGCCGGTCAGCAGCAGGTTTGGGTAGACGCGCTTGCCTTGTTCGATATTGACGCAGGCCTGCATGAATGCCATGGAAAATACCGGCACCAGGATCAGCGGCAGCAGTTGCCCGATAACCGGAATAACCCCGCACAGGAACATCAGGAACATGTATCCGATGAAAAGCGTGACGAGCTCGGCCGGCTGCTTGCGGAATAAGGCAAAGCCATCCTTGATCCAGAGCCATCCGTTTCTTGCGGGGTAATTATCCATTTAAGATAAGCTGGGAACAGGGCCGATAATACGGCGTTGCAGGATACGCTCGAAGTGGCCGGGGTCGTGGGGCGTCAGCATTTGCGCATCGCGCGGGAGGTAAAAATCATAAAGACGCGATAGCCAGAAGCGCAATGCGCCGGCGCGCAGCATCAGCCGCCAGGACGAATATTCGGCCTCGTTGAACGGGCGCACGGCATCATAGGCGTCGAGCAGCGCCCGCACGCGCGGTTCATCGAGCGCGCCGCTTTTTTCATCGATGCACCAATCATTGACCGTGACGGCGACATCGAATAACCAAGTGTCGCAACCGGCAAAATAAAAATCGAAAAAACCAGTGAGCGATTCACCGTCAAACATGACGTTATTGCGGAACAGGTCGGCGTGGATCGGCCCGCCTGGCAATGCCTGATAGCTTGCGGAAGCGGCAAATTCCTCCTGCGCCTGCATCTCCGCGCGCAATAAATCCTTCCCTTGCGCCGACAAATGCGGCAGGACGATCGGCGTGGTTTCCTTCCACCAGCCGAGTCCGCGCAGATTCGGCTGGCGCAGGGGGAAATCACTGGCGGCACGATGCATTCGGGCCAGCATGGCGCCAACCGCCGCACAGTGCACCGGCCGTGGCGACATCTGGCAACTGCCTTCCAGCTTGGTAACTATCGATGCCGGCTTGCCATGCAAGGTGTTAAGAATTTCGCCTTGCGCATTGGCGACCGGCGAAGGCACGAGCACGCCCCGGTCGGCCAGATGGCGCATCAGGTTCAGATAAAACGGCAGTTGCGCAAAAGTCAGCTTTTCAAACAGCGTGAGGACGTATTCGCCGGTTTCCGTATGCAGGAAAAAATTGCTGTTTTCAATGCCGGACGAAATACCTTTGACTGACAGGACATTGCCGATGGGGAATTGTGTCGCCCAAGGGGCAAGATCGTCAAGACTGACCGGGGTGAAAACAGCCATGGAAATAGTAAAAGTTGATAGTAAAAAAGTTGATGGTAAAAAGTTGATGGTAAAAGCTGAATCAACAGAAAATGGTAAAACAGGCAGGCAACCCCGTTACCGGCCTTTGGCCGGCGCAGCGGGATTTACCGGGGGCGGCGCGGGCGGCGGCAATGGTTGCTGGGCCGCAGCGGCCTGCGCCGCTTCATCCTTCGGATCGCGCGGGCGGCTCAAGTCGAATTCCATCAGTTGCCATTGCGCGCCACGGTTCACATTGCTCTGCGTGTCACCGGGCAGGGCACTGCCGGCGGGTTCATTGGGCTTGAGGTAATAAGTGCTCTGGCCGCTCTTTACCTTTACCGAAGTCACTTTGCCGCGATCGCGGGTTTCGGTAATTTGGCGTTCCGCCTCGGCTCCTCCCCGGATCGTGACGGCCGGCGGCTCGCCTTCCTCAAGCTTTTCCAGTCTGGGCGGTTCCTGGGCGACAGCCCACGGCTGCGCGAGGCACGCGGCTGCGGCCAGTGTGATCATTGTCGAGACTTTTGCGGCGCGCATGATAGTTTGTTTTTATTTCTTTGAAATACGTTAAGGAATCCGTAAAGCGAATCCAGGTAAACGGATCTGCCAAAGGGCGGAAATCAAAAGTAAAATCTGAAAAGACCAATTTGCGGACCAAATGATCCTTTCGATCATTGTAGCAAACCGCACCGGTTGCGCCCAATTAGTTCGTCATGCTTCGATTTGCGGGGAGCGAAGCGATCTGCCGCGGTGCGCGGCCGCGAGTGCAAGGCACCGAGCGCAGCCAGGGTGGTCCCTGGCGAGCATCGGCAACGCCGCAATCGCCACCGCGCAACTGGCAGAGCCCGTAAATTGGAGCGTGACGAACTGACTGGTTCGTCATGCTTCGATTTGCGGCGCGCGCGCCTGCCGTAAACTCTGCCATAATCGTAAATATTTGCCGCCACTCATAGGCTTTCCACGATGTGGCAAACGCCATGTTGTTCCTCTGCCGCAGCCGCGGCGCATTTTTCTTTATGTTTCATATGAATAAAACCCTGTTACTGGTTGATGGCTCGAGTTATTTGTATCGCGCATTCCATGCGATGCCGGATTTGCGCAATGCGCAAGGGGCGCCCACCGGCGCCATTTACGGGATGATCAATATGCTGCGCCGTTTGCGGATGGATTACCCGGCCGCCTACATGGCCTGTGTATTCGATGCGAAAGGCAAGACGTTCCGCGATGACCTGTATGCCGAATACAAGGCCAATCGCGCCTCGATGCCGGAAGACCTGGCCAAACAGATAGAACCGATTCATGAGGCGGTGCGGGCCATGGGCTGGCCGATCCTGATGGTCGACGGCATTGAGGCGGACGACGTGATCGGCACGCTCGCCGTGAAGGCGACGGCGCTCGGCATGACGACCGTGGTTTCAACCGGGGACAAGGACCTGGCCCAACTGGTCAATGATCACGTGTCGCTGATTAACACCATGAGCAACGAGAAATTCGACCGCGCCGGCGTGGTCGCCAAATTTGGCGTGCCGCCTGAACGTATCGTCGATTATTTGTCGCTGGTCGGCGATACGGTCGACAATGTTCCCGGGGTCGCCAAGGTAGGGCCTAAAACTGCGGTCAAGTGGCTGACCCAGTATGACTCGCTGGACGGCGTGATTGCCAATGCGGCCGGCATCGGCGGTGCGGTCGGGGAGAATTTGCGCAAGGCGCTCGACTGGCTGCCGCAGGCGCGCGCGCTGGTTACGGTCAGGACGGACTGCGATCTCGCCGAGCATATGGCGTCCTTTCCGGAATCGTTGGGCCAGAAGGAAGAAGACAAGGCGGCCATGCTCGATTTCTTCACACGCAACGGGTTCAAGTCCTGGTTGCGCGAGTTGTCCGCCGAATTGGGCGATGGGGCCGCGCCGGAAGCGTCGGCTGCCGTGGGCGGCCAGGGCGCATTGTTCCCGGCCGCGCCGGCCACGACAAATTATGAAACCGTGCTGACAGAGGAACAGCTGGAAAAATGGCTGGGCATCATCGATGCCGCGCCGTTGACCTCGGTCGATACCGAAACCACGTCGCTCGACCCGATGCGGGCGGAACTGGTCGGCATTTCGCTGTGTTGCGAACCGGGCGTGGCCGCCTACATTCCGGTTGCGCATCGCTACCAGGGCGCGCCGGAACAATTATCCAGGGATTTCGTACTCGGCAAAATCAAATCCTGGCTGGAAAATGCGGACAGGCCCAAGGTCGGGCAGCACCTGAAATACGACAGCCATATCTTTGCCAATCACGGCCTCGCCCTGCGCGGCATTGTGCATGACACGCTCCTGCAATCCTATGTCTTCGAGTCGCACAAGAGCCATGACATGGATAGCCTGGCGCTGCGGCACCTGGACCGCAAGACCATCACGTTTCAGGATGTTTGCGGCAAAGGCGCGTCGCAGATCTGCTTCGATGAAGTCGCACTGGATCGCGCCACGGAGTATGCCGCCGAGGATGCGGATGTCACCTTGCAGCTGCATTATGCGATGTGGCCGCAGATTGCCGACAATGAAAAACTGCGTTTCATTTACGAACAGATCGAATTGCCGACCGCGACCGTGCTGCAGCGGATCGAGCGCAACGGCGTGCTGGTCGATTCGCAGTTGCTCGGCACGCAATCGAATGAACTCGGCAAGCGCATGCTGGAGATAGAGCGCCAGGCTTATGAACTGGCGGGCCAGCCGTTCAATCTCAACTCGCCAAAACAGATCTGCGAAATTTTCTTTGACAAGCTCAAGTTGCCTGTCGTGAAAAAAACGCCATCCGGTACGCCGTCGACCGATGAAGAAGTATTGCAAAAGCTGGCGGAAGATTATCCGCTGCCCAAAGTGTTGCTCGACTATCGAAGCCTGTCCAAGCTGAAATCGACCTATACCGACAAGCTGCCAAAGATGATCGACCGGCGCACCGGTCGGGTACATACCAATTACGCGCAGGCGGTGGCCGTAACCGGGCGGCTGGCGTCGAATGAACCGAACCTGCAAAATATTCCAGTCCGGACCGCCGAAGGCCGGCGCATACGCGAGGCCTTTATCGCGCCGCCCGGCAGCGTTATTCTGTCCGCGGACTATTCGCAGATTGAGTTGCGGATCATGGCGCATTTATCTGGCGACGCAAACATGCTGCGCGCGTTTGCGGAAGGGGAGGATATCCACCGCGCGACTGCGGCTGAAATTTTCGGCGTCGCACCGCTGGAAGTCAGTAGCGAGCAGCGGCGCTATGCAAAAGTGATCAATTTTGGTTTGATCTATGGCATGAGCGCATTCGGGTTGGCAAGCAATCTCGGGATAGAACGCGCAGCAGCCCAAATGTATATTGAAAAATATTTTTACCGCTTTTCCGGGGTGAAGCAATTCATGGACGACACCCGGCTGCAGGCCAAGGCGCACGGGTATGTGGAAACCGTATTCGGCCGCCGCCTGTGGCTTCCCGAAATTAATTCGCCGAATGGCCCGCGCCGGCAGGGGGCGGAGCGTGCGGCAATCAACGCGCCGATGCAGGGTACGGCGGCCGACCTGATCAAGCTATCGATGGTGGCCGTGCAAAACTGGCTCGAGGCCGAGCAGCTCACCACCCTGATGGTGATGCAGGTGCACGACGAGCTGGTGCTTGAGGTGCCGGAGCCGGAGCTTGAACTGGTACGCCGCCGACTGCCGGAACTGATGGCTGGCGTGGCGAAATTGAAGGTGCCGCTGATCGCGGAGGTTGGATTAGGCAAGAATTGGGACGAGGCCCATTGATGCGGCAGGGGCGGTACAAGTTTGCGAATGGTCCCAGCGTTGCGCGGAAAGGGATAGTCTGTCGCCAATCAACATCGGTCCCCGCATGATTTGCTGAAAACCTGCGCCTGTGTTTTAATTTGCAACTTTGTTGCAAATTACCGAGGTCCAAAATTAATCCTGTGCTGGTTTCGATCCTGCTTGCCACCACTATTGCCGGCGTGCTGAGCATTACGGCGGCCGCGCTATTTTCCTTTTCGCTGCTCTCGCGGATGGTCGAGCGCATGGTCAGCCTGTCGGTCGGCATCCTGTTATCCACCTCATTGCTGCATGCACTGCCAGAGGCATTTGAATCGGATGCGGATACGCATACCCTGTTCGCGACTTTGCTGGCCGGCTTGCTGGCTTTTTTTCTGTTGGAAAAATTTGCGATCCTGCGGCACTCGCATCATTACGAGGGTGATGGCCATGCGCACGAGCATGGTCATGACGCGCATGAAGCCGGCAAAGCCGGCTGGATGATCCTGGTTGGCGATGGCTTGCATAATTTCACCGACGGCATCCTGATCGCCGCCGCGTTTCTGGCGGATCCGAAACTGGGGCTGGTAACGGCGCTTGCCATCATTGCGCATGAGATCCCGCAGGAAATCGGCGACTTCATTGTGCTGCTGAATGCAGGATTTTCAAAAGCGCGGGCTTATCTTTACAATCTTCTTTGCAGCCTGATGGCTGTGATCGGCGGCGTGGTCGGGTATCTGACGCTCGAACGCGGCATGCAGTGGATTCCATATGTGCTGGTGTTCGCTTCGTCGGGCTTTATTTACATCGCCGTAAGCGACCTGATGCCGCAGATGCAGCGGCGCGCCACCGTGCGGGAAACGATACCGCAAGTATTATTGATTACGCTTGGCGTCGTAATCGTGCTGATCCTGAACAGCCGGACGCACGCGCATTAGTCGCAGAAGCACTATTTATATCGCGCAGGAGTGCGGGGAGCATGCGTCGACGGGACGCATGGCGCCCGTCAATGTGTTCCGCAGCGGGGAGTTTACAGCAAGATCTGTGAGCGGTACCACTCGTGGAAATGCTGCATGCCATCTTCCATGGGCGACTGATACGGCCCCACTTCGTTGATGCCGCGCTCCACCAATATCCGGCGCCCGGCATCCATGCGCAGTGCGATCTCGTCATCCTCGATGCAGGTTTCCATGTATGCCGCCCGTTCGGCCGCAATGAAGTCGCGCTCGAACAGGACGATCTCTTCCGGATAATAGAACTCGACCACGTTAGTGGTTTTCTGCGGACCTTTCGGCCACAGCGTCGACACTACCAGGACATGCGGATACCACTCGACCATAATGTTCGGGTACAGCGTCAGCCAGATCGCGCCGTACGGGGGCGCCTCGCCGTTGCGGAACTTGAGCACCTGTTCCTGCCATTTTTTATAAGTGGCGGTACCGGACTTGCTCAACGCATTGTTCACGCCCACGGTTTGCACGCTGTAACCGTCCCCGAATTCCCAGGTCAGGTCCGAGCATGTGACGAAACTCCCTAGTCCGGGATGAAACGGCTCGACATGGTAATCCTCGAGATAGACCTCGATGAAGGACTTCCAGTTATAGTCGCATTCATGCACCTCGACGTGGTCCAGCATATAGCCGGTAAAGTCGAGTTCGCGGGCGACGCTGAGCGACGCCATTTTTTTCGCGACATCGCGGCCGCTCTCGAACAGCAGACCGTTCCAGTTCTGCAGCGGCGTGCTCGACAGGTTCAGGCATGGCGTTTCACCGAAATGCGGCGCACCAATGAGCTGGCCCTTGAGATCATAAGTCCAGCGATGCAGCGGACAGATAATATTTTTGGCATTGCCGCGCCCATTGAGCATCTTTGCCTGCCGATGTCGGCAGACATTGGATAGCAGTTCTATGCCGTGCGCGTTACGCACCAGCATGCGGCCTTCATTTTCCCAAGGCAGCGTGGCGAAATCGCCGACCTCGGGCACCATTAATTCATGGCCGGCATAGCGCGGGCCTTGATGGAATAACTGCTTGATTTCCTGTTGCAACAGCCGTTCGTCAAAATAAACGTTAACCGGAAGTTGCGCGTTGGATCGCGCGAGCTTGGCAATATTAGCCAGATCGGACATCCCCACCCCCAAATTAATTTGCACCAACCTAAGAGAGAAAGAATCCGCAAAAACCTATGTTCAAACGAGATGAAGAGGAAATTTTGGACAGAACCAAAGATTATACCCTACGTTCAATGACACACGGGAGACCTTGATGCTTTAAGGCAGCACGTTATCGCCAAAAATTCCAAGGAATAATCCATGATAGGTCAAAAAACCGCGTTACGAACAAGATATCGGATTGCAAAATCCGATTTCAAGCGTTGAATGCGGATTTTTTATGAGTTGTGATTGGACCTTGGTTCGGCATGTTCACCGGAGCTGACTTTCGCGAACCCATGACATCGATTTCGTCCGAGCTTAACTCTATAGGGTGGTTTGTTCTAAAATAACAGGCTAAACTCCGTTGTGGAATCCCTTATGGCAAAACAATCAAACCCGATCGAACCACCATCTTCCTTTGAAGACGCCATGGAAGAACTGGAACAGCTGGTGGCTCGCATTGAAGCAGGCGAGTTGCCGCTCGAAGCTTCGGTGGCGGCTTACAAGCGCGGGTCGGAACTGGTCAGGTTTTGCACCGCTCAACTCGATAAGGTGGAGAGCCAGGTCAAAGTGCTCGAAGGCGAGATGCTGAAACCGTTTGGCGCCGATGACGTGGCGACCGAGGCGGACGAATGATGGCGGAAGCACGGCAGGAAGCGATGCCGGGCACATTTGGTAACTGGATGAAATCCGTTCAGGCTGAAATGGAAGCGGCGCTTGCCTCGTTTCTGCCGTTAGACACCATGACTCCTGCCGCATTGCACGGCGCCATGCGTTATGCGGCGTTGGACGGCGGCAAGCGGGTCCGGCCATTGCTTGTATTTGCGGCGGGCGCGCTGTTTGACGCCAATCGTGAAATTCTCACGCGCGCGGCGGCGGCGGTGGAAATGATTCACGCGTATTCGCTGGTACATGACGATATGCCTTGCATGGATGATGATGCGCTGCGGCGCGGCAAGCCTACAGTACATGTAAAGTACGACGAAGCGGCCGCATTGCTGGTGGGCGATGCGCTGCAGGCACAGGCTTTCCTGGTGCTGGCCGAAGGACGCGGCGATGCAGCGCGCAAGGTCGAAATGATAAGCTTGCTGGCGCGTGCCTCGGGTTCGCTCGGAATGTGCGGCGGACAGGCGATTGATCTGGCCAGCGTGGGGGTAACCTTATCGCTGGCCGAACTGGAGCAGATGCATGCCTTGAAAACCGGCGCTTTATTGCGAGCATCGGTATTGCTTGGTGCGATGAGCGGCAAGGCGTTGTCGGCGCCGGAAGTCTCGGCGCTCGATGATTATGCGAAGGCGATAGGCCTGGCGTTCCAGGTGGTCGACGATGTGCTGGACGCTACCGCCGATTCGGTTACGCTGGGCAAGACGGCCGGCAAGGATGCGGCGGATAACAAGCCGACTTATGTGTCGATTCTGGGCTTGGAAGAATCCCGGAATCTGGCGGAAAAACTCAGGAATGACGCGCATCGCGCGCTCATTCCGTTTGGTGGTCAGGCGCAGCGCTTGCGCGAACTCGCCGACCTGATCGTGCAGCGGAAAGCATAGTATGCAAAGTATGGATTTGCTAAAGAATATTAACGGACCGGCCGACTTGCGCCGGCTATCGCGTACGCAGCTCAAGCCGCTGGCCGACGAACTGCGTTCGTTCCTGCTCGATTCGGTTTCGAGGACCGGCGGCCATCTGTCGTCCAACCTCGGCACGGTGGAACTGACGATCGCGCTGCATTATGTATTCAACACACCGGAAGACCGGATCGTGTGGGATGTCGGACATCAAACCTATCCGCACAAGATACTCACCGGCCGCCGGGATCGGATGCATACGTTGCGCCAGCACGATGGCATATCGGGTTTTCCGCGCCGCGACGAGAGCAGTTACGACACTTTCGGCACCGCGCATTCCTCGACCTCGATTTCAGCCGCGCTGGGGATGGCGCTCGCCGCCAGAACCAAGGGTGAAAACCGGCACGCGGTAGCCGTGATCGGCGACGGCGCAATGACTGCCGGCATGGCATTCGAGGCCATGAACAACGCCGGCGTGCATGACGACATCAACCTGCTGGTGATCCTGAACGACAACGACATGTCGATTTCACCGCCGGTCGGCGCGCTCAACCGCTATCTGGCGCGCCTGATGTCCGGCCAGTTCTATGCCAAGGCCAAGAATGTAGGCAAGTCGGTCTTGCCGGCGCCGGTGCTTGAACTGGCCAAGCGCTTCGAAGAACACGCCAAGGGCATGGTGGTGCCGGCAACAATGTTCGAGGAATTCGGATTTAACTATATCGGCCCGATCGATGGCCATGATCTGGAATCGCTGATTCCGACGCTGCAGAACCTGAAGAATCTGAAAGGGCCGCAGTTCCTGCATGTGGTCACCCGGAAAGGGCAGGGCTATAAGCTGGCCGAGGCCGATCCGGTGCTTTATCACGGCCCCGGTAAGTTCAACCCGGCTGAAGGCATTAAGCCTGCTGCGGCCGGAAAGACAACCTACACCCAGGTATTCGGCGACTGGCTGTGCGACATGGCGGCGCAGGACCGGCGGCTGGTCGGCATCACGCCTGCCATGCGCGAAGGTTCCGGCATGGTGGAATTCGAACGGCGTTTCCCGGATCGCTATTATGACGTCGGCATCGCCGAACAGCATGCGGTGACGTTTGCCGCAGGCATCGCCTGCGAAGGCTTGAAACCGGTGCTGGCGATTTACTCGACATTCTTGCAACGTGGGTATGATCAGCTGATCCACGACGTCGCTTTGCAAAATCTGGACGTCACGTTTGCGCTGGACCGCGCGGGACTGGTCGGCGCGGATGGCGCGACGCATGCGGGAAATTACGATATGGCCTTCCTGCGCTGCATTCCGAATATGGTGGTGATGGCCGCATCGGATGAAAACGAATGCCGCCGGATGCTGACCACAGCATTTCAATACAATGGGCCAGCGGCGGTGCGGTATCCGCGCGGCGCAGGCATCGGCGCCGCGATCGACAAGGAACTGAGTGCAATCCCGCTCGGTACCGGCGAAATCCGGCGCACTGGAAAAGAGATCGCGATCCTGGCATTCGGCACGATGCTTGCGCCCAGCCTGGGCGCGGGCGCCGGATTGAATGCGACCGTGGCCAACATGCGCTTCGTCAAGCCCCTCGATGTCGAACTTGTCAGGCAATTGGCCCTGTCGCACGATGTACTGGTGACGGTCGAAGAGGGCTCGGTCATGGGAGGCGCCGGCAGCGCAGTGGCGGAAGCCCTGGCCGCAGCCGGAATCGTGAAACCGCTGCTACAGCTTGGCTTGCCGGACAAATTCATAGACCATGGCGATGCGGCGCAATTGCTGACCCTTTGCGGCCTGGATGCGCAAGGAATCGCCGCCTCGATCAGTCAGCGCTTCGGCAAGGGCGAGCCACGGCTGGTCGTTAATAACTGAAGAGCATGCGAACCGGTGAGCATGATAAAGCGCACGTTCAGACGTGCGTTAAAGCGTGCTTGCCGGATTTCACTGAAAAACGCGCCTCGGATCGCTCTGCCGTCCACATGCCGCGTATTCTGCTCACGCTGCTCATGCTGCTTCTCCCGGTTACGCCGCCAGCGCCGCGGGCCTGACGGCGGGCGCTTCCCTGATCGGGAGATTGATCAATGCGCCGGCCGGCATTCTGACGACGCAATTCACCCTATTGCAAGCTGTCAAGGCCGCGACCGATCACAAGACCATTGCGCTTGCCCAGTGGCTTGGCATGGACCAGACCACGCTTACACGCGCGTTGAAGAAACTGACCGATGCCGGACTGGTCGAGTGCAACCCCGGTGCCGACCGCCGCGTTAAGTTTTGGTACCTGACGCAGGCGGGGCACGACCGGTTGCAGCAGGCGGAGCTGTTGTGGGGCGAGGCCCAGCAAGAATTCAAAAAGCATTTCGGCGAAGAGAAGGCGCGGCAGTTGCGGGACCTTAGCGTGGAAGTCGCCGATATGTTCTTTTTGCCGTGACATTTTTTCAACCAGGAGCGATTGATGACGCAAGACAGGACGCAAAATAATATGCCGGCTACCGATCTGACCGCAGCCTGGCGCGAACAGGAAGAAGCCGTTCGTGCGCGCCACAAGGCGGGCGGCGGGGTGGTGGGCGTAATACCGCTGGAGAAGATTGTCGGCAAAACCGGGCTGGAAGTATTTGACGGCATATTCGCCGGCGAGTTACCGTTTCCGCCAATCGGGGACACGCTGGATTTCATCGCGGTCGAAGTCAGCCCCGGTCGGGCGGTATTTCAGGGGCGCCCGCTTGAACGTCATTACAATCCTCTCGGCATCGTCCATGGAGGATGGTTCGCAACGCTGCTCGACTCGGCTGTCGGATGTGCCGTGCACGCCGCACTGCCGGCGGGGAAAAGCTATACCACGCTTGAGCTCAAGGTGAACATGCTGCGTTCACTGTCGAAAAACGTGCCCCTGGTGCGGGCGGAAGGTACGGTTATCCATGTCGGCGGCCAGGTCGCGACCGCGGAAGGCCGGCTGGTCGGGCCCGATGGAAAACTGTATGCTCATGCCACCACCACCTGTCTGATTTTCGATTTTCCGAAACCGGGCATGAAAGCGCGCTAGAAAAGCCGCTTGCCGGTATGCTGTTCGCGTGCCAGCTCCGACCCTGTCCGCGTCACGCCGGCGCGTCCATCCTCGGGCTTGCATGCGATGTCGCCTGCGTCATCACGGCACGGTTCTTTCCCGCTTTTTTTGCCGCATACATAGCGCTATCGGCAGCCATCAGCAATTGCTCGGCGCCTGCCGCTTAGCGTAGTTCCTTGTAAAATGGTCAACCACATAAAGCAGCGAAAGCAAGGTTACCAGCACGCTTGCACAAACGCCTGTTGCAACCAGAGTCACGCGCTGCGGTCTCGCCTTGGTCTTAGTCTTTGTCATACAGTTAAATCCGGCCTGAAGATGGCTCGCCCTCTGACGACAATGCGGATCGCCCCAACGGATTGCCTGGAATCGCGATAATACGGATTGCTTACACGGCGAAAGTACCGATTATATCGAAATGGATTTTCCGAAATATCGCTTGTTTCCTTCAGGCCAAATTCCTGGTGGGTTCCGAACAGACAGAGCGAGTGCACTCCTGTTAATCCCGCTTCCTGTTCTTTTCCCACTGCACATCGCCGGTGCCCGCATACCGGTTCAAGACCCGCGACAATACAAAGAACAAGTCTGACAGGCGGTTCATGTATTGCCTCGGGTTGTCATTAATGGCATCAACCTTGCCCAGGCTGACGATCGCCCGTTCGGCGCGGCGGCATACGGTACGGCATATGTGGGCCTGCGCCGCGGCACGCGATCCGCCTGGCAGGATGAAATCCTTCAGCGGCGGCAGATCGGCATTGTATTTTGCGAGCAATCCGTCGAGCCACGCCACCTGGTCGGCGGTGATGATCGTATAGCCGGGAATGCATAATTCGCCGCCGATGTCGAACAGATCGTGTTGAATCGAAATCAGTTCTTCGCGCAGTTCGGGCGGCAAGTCGTCGCACAGGAGCAGGCCGATATGCGAGTTGAGCTCATCCACATCGCCCATCGCATGCACGCGCAGGCTGTCCTTGGCGGTGCGGCTGCCGTCGCCGAGGCCGGTGGAACCGTCGTCGCCGGTGCGTGTTGCAATTTTCGAGAGTCGGTTCCCCATTTCGTCAGCAGGTTAGTAAATAACCAGCTCAGGATACGTCAAAATCGCCGGGGACGCAGACCGCCTGCCGATCTGTACGCCGGCTCGGCGAGCGGAGTAAAATTGCATAATCATATTGGAGGATGCATGAATCAGCCCGTCGAGCTCGCCGCACTGAAAAAGCCGTTGCCGGAAGCCTTTATCTCGCCGCTCAAAGCCCTGTTTGGAGACCGGATGTCGACTACCCAGGCAATGCGCGAGCATCATGGGCGCGACGAATCGTCTTACGATCCGATGCTGCCCGATGCCGTCATTTTCGTCCATACGACGGAAGAGGTCGCCGCGGCCGTAAAGCTGTGCGGCCGCCACGGGGTACCCGTTATCGCTTACGGCGCGGGCACGTCTCTGGAAGGCCATATACTCGCATTGCGGGGCGGTCTCTCGATCGACCTCTCGCAAATGAACCGCGTGCTTGCGATCGACGCCGCCGACCTGACCGCAACCGTGCAGCCGGGGGTCACGCGCAAGCAACTGAACCAGGAGATCAAGGATACCGGCCTGTTTTTTCCAATCGACCCGGGCGCCGACGCATCGCTTGGCGGCATGGCAGCGACCCGTGCATCCGGCACCAATGCGGTGCGCTACGGGACCATGCGCGAAAATACCCTGGCCCTCACGGTCGTGACCGCGGACGGACGCATCATCAAGACAGGCACGCGCGCCAAGAAATCGTCCGCCGGCTACGACCTGACCCGCCTGTTCGTCGGCAGCGAAGGTACGCTCGGCATCATCACCGAAGTAACCGTCAGGCTGTACCCGCAGCCGGAAGCCATCTCGGCCGCGATATGTTCATTTGAAAGCGCCGCCGACGCGGTCAATGCCGTTATCCAGACAATACAGATGGGGGTGCCGGTCGCGCGCGTCGAATTTCTTGACGAAAATGGCGTGAAGGCAATCAATGCGCATGACAACCTGAACCTGATTGAAAAACCGTTACTGCTGTTTGAATTCCATGGCAGCGAAAGCGGGGTGCAGGAACAGGCCAAGCTGGTACAGGAGATCGCCGCCGAACATCATGCGGCCGGCTTCGAATGGGCCACGCGTCCGGAAGACCGGTCACGCTTGTGGGCGGCGCGTCATAATGCCTATTTCGCGTTGCTGCAACTGCGTCCCGGTTCGCGTGCGATCTCGACCGACTGCTGTGTGCCAATTTCGCGCCTGGCCGAATGCATCCTCGAAACCAAAGCTGATTTAGAAAGAAACCAGATCGTATATTCAATCATCGGTCATGTCGGCGATGGCAATTTCCATGTGCAGATGCTGGTCGATCCAAACGATGCCGCCGATATAGCAAAAGCCGAAGCAGTCAATTCACGGATGGTGACGCGCGCGATCGAAATGGATGGCACTTGTACCGGCGAGCATGGCGTCGGCCTGCACAAAATGAATTTCCTGGTGCAGGAGCATGGCGAGGATGCGATCGATACAATGCGGGCAATCAAGCACGCGCTCGATCCCGGAAACATCCTGAATCCTGGAAAAATCATCCGCTGGTAATACACCTGTCCGAACTTGTGGCACTCCGGCTCCCGCCGGTTTACGGCTAGTCCGGGCATGAATTGTTTTTGCAACCGCATTGAGTATTTGTTCGATATGCTACTGCGCCACCGCCTATGCATAGGAGAAACAGGAAACGCGGGCAGAGCCGGATGCAACCCTTTCCGCATTTTTGTTACTAATGTCTTGCGGGTACAGTGATTCGGATTAGCAACGTTTATTGCCGGACGCAAA